>NZ_BAAAJK010000011.1:0-248395 GCF_039526905.1 Pseudonocardia kongjuensis
CCGCGCCGCGCCGTGCCGTGCCCCGCCGTGCCCCCGCTCCGCGCCGAGATGCAGATCAGCGGGAATTGTTGATCTTTGCGGCCCGCTGATCTGCATCTCGGTGGCGCGAGGGGTGCGACGCGGCGCGAGGGGTGCGACGCGGCGCGGGGGGTGCGACGCGGCGCGGGGGAGGTGCGACGCGGCGCGGGAGGTGCGACGCGGCGCGCTGCGTGGCGTGGAGCGGCGGTGCGAGGTGCGTTACGGCGGTGCGCGGCGCGCTGCGTGGCGCGGTGTGAGGTGCGGCGCGGGCGCGGGCGGTGCGCGGTGCGACGAGGTGCGGAGCGGTGGCGCGGGGGCTCGGGGCGGCGCGGGGGCGCGGGGCGGGTCAGTCCGGGTCGGTCAGGAACTCGACGCCGACCTGCTGCAGCAGCTCCGGATCGCGCACCCCGCACAGCTCACGGGCCGAGTGCATGGACAGCACCGGGATCCCGACGTCGACGGTCCGGATCCCCAGCCGGGTCGCCATGATCGGCCCGACGGTCGACCCGCAGGGCACCGTGTTCTTCGAGACGAACACCTGGTTCGGCACGTCGGCGGCCCGGCAGGCGCGCTTCCAGGCGGCCGCGCCGGGCGCGTCGGTGGCGTACCGCTGCACCGCGTTGACCTTCAGCGACGGCCCGTGGTTGGGCAGCGACAGGTGGTCGGTGTCGTGCTTGTCCAGGTGGTTCGGGTGCGCCGCGTGGGTGACGTCCACCGACAGGCAGCGCGACCGCGCGAACACGGTGCGGCGGTCGTCGAACCCGCCGGCCAGCCGGGTCAGCACGGTCTCCAGCAGCGGCCCGGCCGCCCCGGTCGCCGAGTCCGAGCCGATCTCCTCGTGATCGAACCCGACGAACACCGGCACCGTCGCCGGGTCCCGCCGGGCGGCGGTGAGCAGTGCGGAGATCCCGGCGTGCACCGACGCCAGGTTGTCCAGCCGGGGCGCGGCCAGCAGCTCCTCGTCGCGGCCGAGGGTGGCCGGCGGGGTGAGGTCGAAGGTGAACAGGTCGTGCGCGGCGACGTCGGCCGGGTCCACCCCGGCGAGCGCGGCCAGGAACCCGACGAGATCGCCGCCCGCCGGGTCGCCGATCCCCCAGACCGGCAGCAGATGCCGCTGCGGGTCCAGGGTGAGGCCCTGGTTCACGCCGCGGTCGAGATGGATCGCGAGCTGCGGGATGCGCAGCAGCGGCCGGTCCACAAGCACCGGCACGACCCGGCCGTCGTAGAGCGCGAGCCGCCCGGCCAGCCCCAGGTCGCGGTCCAGCCACGAGTTCCACAGCGCGCCGCCGTAGACCTCGACGCCGACCTGCCGCCAGCCCGCCGTCCCGACGTCCGGGTTCGGCTTGACCTTGAACCCCGGCGAGTCGGTGTGCGCGGCGAACACCCGCAGCGGCCGCGGCGCGCCGGCGGGCTGCCACCAGGCCAGGATCGTGCCGTCGCGCACCAGGTACCGGCCGCCGGCGCCGTCGATCCACGGGCCGTCCTCGGGTTGTTCGACGAAGCCCTCGGCGGTCAGCCGGCGGACGGCCTCGGCCACCGCGTGGTACGGCGACGGGCTCGCGGTGAGGAACGCGGAGAGATCACGGGCGGCGTCGGTCACGTGAGGCATCCTGTCAGTGATGATGGCGGCGATGACGGAGACCTTCGACGTGGTGGTGGTCGGCGCCGGGTCAGCGGGCTGCGCGCTGGCCGGGCGGCTCGCCGCGCGCGGGATCCGGACGGCGCTGGTGGAGGCCGGGGCCGTCGTCGTCCCGCCGGAGTCGACGCCGATCGCCTCGCTCGCCGCGACCGCGCCCGGGCACGTGCTGAACTGGGCGTACCACGCGACGCTGGCGCACGGCCGGGAGGCGACGGTGCCGCGCGGCCGGGTGCTCGGCGGCTCCGGCGCGATCAACGGCGGCTACTTCGTGCGCGCGGTGCCCGCCGACTTCGCGGACTGGGCCGTCCCGGACTGGTCCTACGACGACGTGCTGCCCTACTACCGGCGGCTGGAGCGCGATCTCGACTTCTGCACCGCCGACGTGCACGGCGACTCCGGGCCGCTGCGGATCTCCCGGCCGGCCGGCCCGCTGCTGGCCCCGGTCACCGAACCGTTCCTGCGGGCCTGCGCCGAGCTGGGCTACCCGGCCGAGCCGGACAAGAACTCCGGCGACCCGCCCGGCGCGGGCCCGGTCCCCACGAACGCCGTCGACGGCCGGCGGATCAGCTCGGCGACCGCGTACCTGCCGCCGCCGTGGGGCGAGGCCGAGTGGTGCGACGCGCTGACCGTGCTCGGCGGCCGGGCCGTCGACACCCTGCTGCACTCCGGTGGCCGGGTGCACGGCGTCCGGATCGGCGACGACGAGCTGCTCGCCGGGGAGGTCGTCGTCAGTGCCGGTGCGGTGGGCACCCCGGCGCTGCTGCAGCGGTCCGGGATCGGGCCGGAGGACACCCTGCGCGCGGCCGGGGTCCCGGTCCGGCACGAGCTTCCGGGCGTCGGGCGCGGCTGGTCGGACCATCCGGCGGTGTTCCTGCCGCTGCGCAGCGGGCTGCCCGATCCGGACCCGGACGCGGTGGCCGGCCAGGCCGCGCTGAACCTGGACTCGGGCACCGACCCGGCCGGCGACCTGGAGGTCCTGTTGTTCGCTCATCCGTTCGCGCCGGGCGGCCCGGCACACCTGATGTGCGCCGTGCAGCGCCCGGACAGCCGCGGGATGCTCGCGGTCACCTCACCGGACCCGGCGGACCCGCCGCGGCTGGACTTCCGCTACCTGCGCAGCACCTCGGACCGGCACCGGATGCGGGCCGCGGTCCGGATCGGCGCGGAGATCCTGCGGGTGGCCGGCTGGGACCGGGCCGGGGCGGACGACGGCGGCCCGGCCGGCTGGGAGCTGGGCAACGACACCCGGCTCGACGAGTGGGTGCAGGGGCGGCTGACCACCTCGGTGCACCTGTCCGGCAGCGCGCGGATGGGCACCGGGCCGGACGCCGTCGTCGGGCCGGACCTGCGGGTGCACGGCCTGGCCGGGCTGCGGGTCGCGGACACCTCGATCCTGCCGTCGGTCCCGCGGCGCGGCCCGGCCGCCACCGCCGTGATGATCGGCGAGCGGGCCGCCGACCTGGTGGTGGCGTCGTGATCCGGCCCGCCGTCCCGGCCGACGCACCGGCGCTGCGCGAGATCGAGCGGGCCGCGGGCGAGCCGTTCCGGGAGATCGGGCTGGACGTCGTCGCCGACGACGAGCCGCCACCGGCCGCGCTGCTGGCGGCCTACGCGACGGCCGGGCGCGCGTTCGTCGCCGAGCACGACGGCCGCCCGGCCGGGTACCTGCTCACCGAGCTCGTCGACGGCTGCGCGCACCTGGAGCAGGTGTCGGTGCTGCCCCGGATGCGCGGCTCCCGGATCGGCGAGGCACTCGTCGAGCACCTGGCCGGGTGGGCCCGCGACCGGCGGCTGTCCGCGCTGACCCTCACCACCTACCGGGACGTGCCGTGGAACGGGCCGTACTGGCTGCGGCTCGGGTTCCGCGAGCTGATCGAGCTCGGCCCCGGTCTGCGGGCGGTCCGGGACGCCGAGATCGCCCGCGGCCTGGACGTCTGGCCGCGGCTGGCGATGCGCCGGGACCTGGGCTCGTAGTGTCGCCGGTATGACGACCGCGGAGAACCCGTTCCTCACCCCGAGCGAGCTGCCGTTCGCACTCCCCGACACCACCCGGATCCGCGACGACCACTACCTGCCCGCGTTCGAGGCCGGGATGGCGCAGCAGCGCGCCGAGGTGGCCGCGATCGTCGGCGCCGGGGAGCCGACCTTCGAGAACACGGTGGCCGCGCTGGAGCGTTCCGGCTCCGTGCTGGACCGGGTGTCGGCGCTGTTCTTCACCCGGGTGTCGGCGCACACCTCCCCGGCGATCCAGGAGATCGAGGCCCGGGTCGCGCCGCTGCTCGCCGCGCACGTCGACGCGATCCGGCTCGATCCCGAGCTGTTCGCCCGGATCGACGCGCTGCACGCCCGCCGGGACACCCTCGGGCTCGGCGCCGAGTCGCTGCGGCTGCTGGAGCGCCACCACCGGGACATGGTCCGGGCCGGGGCGCAGCTCGGTGCGACCGAACAGGCCCGGCTGCGGGAGCTGAACGAGGAGCTGTCCGGGCTGACCACCGCGTTCGGCGCGATGCTGCTGGCCGGGGCGAACGCGGCCGCGGTGCACGTCACCGACCGGTCCCGGCTCGACGGGCTCTCCGACGACGCGATCGCGGCCGCCGCGGCGGCGGCCACCGACCGCGGCTACGACGACGGCTGGCTGCTCACCCTGGTGCTGCCGACCGGTCAGCCCGCCCTCGGGGCGCTGACCGACCGGTCGCTGCGCGAGGAGCTGCACCGCGCCTCGGTGTCGCGCGGGCTGGACGGCGAGCACGACACCCGCGCGACGGTACTGCGGATCGTGCGGGTGCGGGCCGAGCGGGCGCGGCTGCTCGGCTACCCGGACCACGCGTCCTACGTGATCGACGACGCGACCGCGGGCACCGCGCAGGCGGCCCGGGAGATGCTGGAGTCGCTGGTCCCGGGCGCCGTCGCGAACGCCGACCGGGAGCTGGCCGACCTCGCCGGGCTCGCCGGGACCGAGCTCGAGCCGTGGGACCGCGCGTTCCACGCCGAGCGGTTCCGCCGGGAGCGGCTCGCCGTCGACGACGCGGCGCTGCGGCCGTACCTGGAGGCCGAGCGGGTGATCACCGACGGCGTGTTCCGGGCCGCCGGGGAGCTCTACGGCATCCGGTTCGCCGAGCGCACCGACCTGCCCGCCTACCACCCCGACGTCCGCTGGTGGGAGGTCAGCGACGACGCCGGCGCGGTGCTCGGCCTGTTCGGTGCGGACCTGTGGGCGCGGCCGTCGAAGCGCGGTGGTGCCTGGATGAACTCGCTGGTCACGCAGTCGTCGCTGCTCGGGACGACCCCGGTCGTGCTGAACACGCTGAACCTGGTGAAGCCGGCCGCCGGCGAGCCGGCGCTGCTGTCGCTGGACGAGGTCCGGACGCTGTTCCACGAGTTCGGGCACGCCCTGCACGCGCTGTTCTCCGACGTCGAGTACCCGACGTTCGCCGCCACCGCGGTGCCCCGCGACTTCGTCGAGTTCCCCAGCCAGGTCAACGAGATGTGGCTGGAGGACCCGCAGATCCTGGCGTCGTTCGCCCGGCACCACGCGACCGGCGAGCCGCTGCCCGCCGAGCTGCTCGCGGCGGCGCTCGCCGCCCGCGGGTACGGCGAGGGATTCGCCACCACCGAGTACCTGGCGGCGGCGCTGCTCGACCAGGCGTGGCACCGGCTCTCGCCGGAGGAGGCCGACGCGGTCGCCGACGTCGGCGCGTTCGAGCAGCAGGCCCTGGAGGCGGCCGGGATCGCGCATCCGCTGATCCCGCCGCGCTACCGGACGACGTACTTCAACCACGTCTTCGGCGGCAGCGGCTACGCGGCCGCCTACTACTCCTACATCTGGGCCGAGGTGCTCGACGCCGACACGGTCGCCTGGTTCGGCGAGCACGGCGGGCTGCGCCGGGAGAACGGCGACCGGTTCCGCCGCGAGGTGCTGTCCCGCGGCGGCTCGGTGGACGCGATGACGGCCTACCGCGCGTTCCGCGGCCGGGACCCGCGGATCGAGCCGCTGCTCACCCGGCTCGGGCTCGCGACCGGCTGACCGCCGGGCACCCCCGCCGTCCGATGGGGAGCGCCGGACGGCGGGGGTGCCCGGGCGGGACGTCAGGAGTACATGCGCATCCAGGCGACCCGCATCTCGCTCGGTGCGGGCGGGCCACCGCCGCCGGGGAAGTAGTCCAGCTGGATCGCGGCGTGCATCGGGCCCGGCGGCAGCGTCTGCGGGTCCTCGGAGCGGAACCACTCCTCGCCGTTGATGTAGCCGATCACCGCGTTCGGGGTCCACTCGACGGCGTAGTTGTTCCACTGCGTGATGTCGAGCGTGCGGCGCGCGTCGACCTGCGAGTTGTCCGCCCCGTAGTGCAGGAAGAACGACACGTCGTCGCTGGCGCTGGTGGTCTCGGCGAAGTCGATCTCGCCGCCTCGCGGCCACTCGATCTCGCTGGGCCACAGCAGGATCACCGGGTGGTACTGCCGGTCCCCGGCCGGGAACTGGGCGCGCACCTCCCACTTGCCGTACTGCCGCGGGGTGCCCCAGGCGATGCCGCCGGTGTTGCCCTGGGAGTCGCCGCGGATCACCAGGTTGCCGTTCTCCACCGACACCGCGTCCGGGGTGCGGCGGCCGTTGCCGTCGTGACCCGCGCTGTCGTAGGCGGACCAGCCGCCGCCGAGGCTCGATCCGGTGAACTCGTCGCCGCCGATCGCCTGCCAGCCCCGGGCCAGCGCCGCCTGCACGCCGTCGCCGGCGACCTGGGGGGCGCTCCCGCCGCCTGCGCCGGCGCCGCCCGCGGGGGCCTGCTGCCGGTCGCCGCCGCCACCGGTCCGGGCGCGCTCCTCGGCGCGGCGCTCGGCGGCCTCCCGGGCCGCGATCGCCTCGCCGATCCGGTCGGTGGCGCCCAGTGCGGCGTCGCCGAGCGCGGTCCCGCCGCCGGAGCCGATGGCCGGGTTGCTGGCGAGCGTGCTGTCCGAGGCCGACCGGCGCGACGAGTCGTCGAGCAGCGCCGTGCTGAGCGACGGGTCCTCGGTGCCGGGCTGCAGCAGGGTGAGCACCATCGTCGCGGCCAGGATCGCCGCGGCGCCCACGCCGAGCGGCGCGATCCGGCGGATCCGGGAGCGCCGGGCCGACGCGGCGCGGTCGATCTCGATCACGGTCGAGTTCCCGGCGCGGCCGCCGGCGGGCCGGTCGTCCGGCTCGTGCAGCTCGGCGATGGCCAGCGCGGTCGCCGTGCCCGCCGTGCCTGCCGGGTCGGCCGTGTCTGCCGCGTCCCGTGCGCGGCGGTGCCGGCCGGACGCCGAGACCGGGGCCTCCGCGAGCAGGGTCGTCGCCGGGACGGCCGACGCTGCCGCGGGGTCGGCATGCCGGCCCCGGGGGGAGGGCACAGAGGGGGAGCTGTGCTCTGCGGCGACCCGCTCGATCAGGTCGCGGGGGTCGACCTGATCAGCCGCAGCGGAACTCTTCCGTCGCATGATCGAAGACTCTATGTAGCGTGACCCAGTGTGAACAGCCTCGCTGAGAAGGGTGGTTGCCTCCCCGCGCCGACAGGTAGCGAATCAGCGACGATCTGCAGAATTCGACCAAATCGGCAGGATCTCTGCGCCGAACGGCGCAGTAGCGGTCTCAGATTCACTCGTTCGACGTACACCGACACAGTGCGTCGCACCGTTAGCCGATTGTGACCGGCTACCGGTCGCGGGAGGGTGACACCGATGTGCTCCCCGCCTTCCCGAACCCGACCGTCCGTGCCGTGAAGGACCACGCTCCCCGTGTCGTTCCCGGCCCCGCCCCCGGTGCCCCCGCCGGTCCTGCGTCCGGTGCTGTGTCCGGTGCTGTGTCCGGTGCGGACCCCCGTCCGTACATCCCGGCGCCGCGCGCCCCGTCGCTTCCGCTGACCGTGCTGCTCGCGGTGCCGCCGTCCGCGGGATCGGCCTCGCTCGGCCGCGGCCTGCGCCAGGATCTCGGCGCCGAGGGGCTCGACCTCGCCGTCGCCGCCGACGGCATCGAGCTGCTCGACGCGGTGCGCGCCGGAACCGCCGATCTCGTCGTGCTCGATCTCGAGCTGCCCGGCCCCGATCCGACGGTCCTGCTGGGCGCGGTGCAGGCGGAGTCGCCGCCGACGCCGGTGATCGCCGTCGTCCCGCGCGAGCGCCGGGCGGGGGTGCTCGGACTGCTCCGCGGCGACCGGGACGACTTCCTGGTCCGGCCGTTCGTGCCCGACGAGCTCGCCGCGCGGATCCGGCTGCGGCTGCGGGCCGCCGTCGGGCTGCCCGCGCCCACCGTGATCGGCCAGGGCGGGGTGTCGGTCGACGTCGACTCCGGCCAGGTGTTCGCCGACGGCCGCCGGGTCGCGCTCTCGCCCACTGAGTACGCGCTGCTGCTGGCGCTGGCCGAACGGGCCGGCGAGGTCGTCACGCACGACGAGCTCGCCCGCCGGGCCTGGTCCGAGCCGGTGTCGGCGAACCTGGTGCAGGTCTACATCTCCTACCTGCGGCGCAAGATCGGCCCCGAGCGGATCCGCACCGTGCGCGGCACCGGCTACCAGCTGGAGGGGTGAGTCAGAGCGCGAAGGCGCCGGCGACGTCGAGCAGGGTGTCGTTCTCCTGCGGGGTGGAGACGGTGACCCGCACGCCGTCCGACGGGAACGGGCGCACGATCACCTTCCGCTCGGCGCAGTGCGCGGCGAACTCGGCGGCCCGCTCCCCGAGCGGCAGCCAGACGAAGTTCGCCTGGCTGTCGGGGACGGTGAAGCCGCTGCCGCGCAACGCGTTCGCCACCCGGTCGCGCTCGCTGACGACGTCCGCGCAGCCGGCCAGGATCTCCGCGCTGTGCTCCAGCGCGGCGATCGCGCCGGCCTGCGCGACCGCGCTGATGCTGAACGGCGGGCAGACCTTCCGCAGCGCCGTCGCGACCTCAGCGGACGCGAGCGCGTAGCCGACCCGCAGGCCGGCCATCCGGTACGCCTTGGAGAACGTCCGCAGCACGACCAGGTTCGGGTGCCCGTCGAGCAGCGGCCGCCCGGAGACGGCGTCCGGGTCGGTGACGTACTCGGCGTACGCCTCGTCCAGCACGACCAGCACGTCCGGCCCGACGGCGGCCAGGAAGCGCTCGAACTCGGCGCGGTGCACCGCGGGCCCGGTCGGGTTGTTCGGGCTGCACACGAACACCAGCCGGGTGCGCTCGGTGACGGCGGCGGCCATCGCGTCCAGATCGTGCCGGAAGTCCGCGGTCAGCGGCACCGTGCGGACCGCGGCCGCGCCGATCTGGGTCACGATCGGGTACGCCTCGAACGAGCGCCAGGCGAACAGCACCTCGTCGCCCGGCCCGACGCAGGTGGCCTGCACGAGCTGCTGGCAGATCGTCACCGAGCCGCAGCCGACGGCGATCCGCTCCGGCTCCAGGTCGTGCACCGCGGCCAGCCGCGCGGTCAGCTCGACCACCCCGAGATCCGGGTAGCGGTTGGCGCCCGCCGCGGCCCGCGCGATCGCCTCGAGCACCGGCGGTGCAGGTGGATCGGAGACCTCGTTGCTGGCGAGCTTGATCGCCCCGGGCACCGTCCGGCCCGGCACGTAGGCGGGCAGCGTGTCCAGATCGGGACGGATCGGCGTCATGCGGGCAACGGTAACGGGCGGGGGTCGAAACCCGGACGCCTGCTCTGGTTGAGTGACGCCCATGACGACGGGCATCCGGATCGAGGGCGTTCCGCTGACGGACGGGGGAGAACTCCGGCTCAGCGTCGCCGAGCCCGACGGTCCGGTGCGCGGTGGCGTGGTGGTGCTGCACGAGGCCCGGGGGGTCACCGAGATCGTCCGGCGGATCGTCGACCGGCTCGCCGCGGACGGCTGGCTGGCCGTCGCACCGCACCTCTACCGCGGGGACGACGATCCCGACGCCGGCGACGACGACACGGTCGCCGAGCGGGTCGGCAGCCTGACCTTCCAGCAGGTGATGGACGACTGCGACACGACGTTCGGCTGGCTCGCCGACACCGGCGTCGAGGCCGACCGGATGGGCGTGCTCGGGTTCGACCTCGGCGGCACCGTCGCGCTGCAGGTCGCGGCCCGCCGCACCTTCGGCGCGGCGGTCACCGTCGCCGGGGAGGGCATCGAGTCCTCGCCGTCGCCGAGCGTCCCCGCGCTGGTCGAGGCGGCACCCGACCTGACCTGCCCGTGGCTGGGGATCTACTCCGAGGCCGACAGCGACGCCGTCGGGCGGCTGCGCGCCGCGGCCGAGTCCTCCGGTGTCGCGACCGACGTGGTCGTCTACCCGAGCACCGGGCACCGGTTCGACGACGACCCGGAATCGGCTGCGGAGGCGTGGGAGCGGGTGCTGAACTGGTTCGACTCGCACCTGCGCTGATCGCGTGGGTCGGGGTGCGGTCCGGTGGGGCCGCGTCTCCGGATCGGCGTCGCGTCCGCTGACCCTGGCGCCGCACCTGCCGGGTCGGTGTAGCACCTGCTGAGCCGATGCGGCGCCCCTGGCTCGGCCCCGCCCGCCTGGTCCGGGCGTCGCGCCCCTGGCCCGGCGTCGCACCTCTGGCTCGGCGTCGCACCCCTTGCCCGGGCGTCGCACCTCTGCCTCGGCGCCGCACCCCTTGCCCGGGCGTCGCAGCTCTGGCTCGGCGTCGGGCCTCTGGCGCGGGCGTCGGACCTCCGGCTCGGGCGTCGGACCTCTGGCCCAGCGTCGCACCCCTGGCTCGGGCGTCGCAGCTCTGGCGCGGCGTCGGGCCTCTGGCGCGGGCGTCGGACCTCCGGCTCGTTGTCGCACCCCTGGCCCGGCGTCGCACCCCTGGCTCGTTGTCGCACTCCCTGGAGCAGGTGCGAGGTCGCGCTGGGGGTGCGAATGCCTGGGCCGGGCGGAGTGCCGCACCCCCAGTTCGTCGCCGCACCTGCTGGAACGGGTGCGAGGTCTCGCCAGGGGTGCGGCGTCGCGCAGCGACCCGGCGCGGCGGTCGCCGCCTCGCGCAGTGCAGCGGCGGGCCGACCGGCCGTCGCGGGACCCAGCGCCGGGCCGGCCGGCGCCCGCCGCGCAGCGGACCGCGACCGCGACCGCACCGGGAGCGGCCACCCGGAACCCACCACCGGGGTGTGGTGCACCCCCAGCTCCGGAGCGGGGATGTGGGGCGCGACCACTGGTGCCGGGCCGGTCCGGTCAGGGAAGCTGATGCCATGGCGTCAGTGCAGACCGTGACCGATCCGGAGACCCCCGAGCTGCTGTGGAGCCCGGACCCGGAGCAGGTGCCGCACACCGAGATCGTGCGGTTCGCGACCTGGGCCCGGGACGAGCGGGGCGCGCCGATCGAGGACGTCACCGACTACCGGCAGCTGCACGAGTGGTCGGTGACCGACCTGGAGGGCTTCTGGGGCGCCGTCGCCGAGTTCTCCGGCGTCATCTTCCACGACCGGCCCACCGCCGTGCTGGGCTCGCGGGACATGCCGGGCGCCGAGTGGTTCCCCGGCGCGACGCTCAACTACGCCGAGCACGCCCTCACCCCCGGGCCCGGCCGGGCCGACGCCGACGTGGCGATCGAGTTCGTCCGCGAGGACGGCCTGACCCGCACCGTCACCCACGCCGAGCTGCGCGACCAGGTCGCCAGGGCCCGCGCCGGGCTGGTCCGGGCCGGCGTCGGGCAGGGCGACCGGGTCGTCGCGCTGGCGCCGAACTCGGTCGAGACGCTGGTGGCCTTCCTGGCGACGGCGAGCCTGGGCGCGATCTGGTCGTCCTGCTCGCCGGACTTCGGCGCCCGCGCCGTGCACGACCGGTTCGCCCAGATCGAGCCGACGGTGCTGGTCGCCGTCGACGGCTACCGCTACAACGGCAAGGGCTTCGACGTCCGGGCGAACGTCGCGTCCCTGCAGCAGCAGATGCCCTCGCTGCGGGAGGCCGTGCTCGTCGGGTACCTGGACCCGGAGGCCACCCTCGACGGGACGACGCCGTGGAGCGAGTTCACCGCGCAGGCCGGCCCGCTGGAGTTCACCCCGGTCCCGTTCGACCACCCGCTGTGGGTGCTGTACTCGTCCGGCACGACCGGCCTGCCGAAGGGCATCGTGCACGGCCACGGCGGCATCGTGCTGGAACACCTCAAGGCGATGCGGCTGCAGCACGGGCTCGGGCCGGGGGAGCGGTTCTTCTGGTTCACCACCACCGGCTGGATGATGTGGAACTTCCTGGTCGGCGGGCTGCTGGTCGGATCCACGATCGTGCTGTTCGACGGCAGCCCCGGCCATCCCGACCTGAACGCGCTCTGGGCGCTGGCCGCCCGCTACCGGGTGTCGCTGTTCGGGGTGTCCGCGCCGTACGTGCAGTCCTGCATGAAGGCCGGCCTGCGCCCCGGCGACGACCACGATCTCTCCGCGCTGCGCGCGCTCGGCTCCACCGGCGCCCCGCTGTCGGTGGAGGGCTTCCGCTGGATCGGTGAGGCCGCGGGGAGCCACATCCAGATCTGCTCGGTGTCCGGCGGCACCGACGTGTGCGCGGCCTTCCTCGCCTCCGCGCCGACCGTGCCGGTCTGGCTGGGCGAGCTGTCCTGTGCGGCGCTGGGCGCCGACGTCCGGTCCTACGCCGAGGACGGCACCGACCTGCTCGACGACGTCGGCGAGCTGATCATCACGACGCCGACGCCGTCGATGCCGGTGATGTTCTGGAACGACCCGGACGGCAGCCGGCTGCGCGAGGCCTACTTCGAGGACTTCCCCGGCCGCTGGCGGCACGGCGACTGGGTGCGGCGCACCCCGCGCGACTCGTTCGTCATCTACGGCCGGTCGGACTCCACGCTGAACCGCGGCGGCGTCCGGATGGGGACGGCGGACTTCTACTCCGTCGTCGAGGGCTTCGAGGGGGTCGCCGACTCGCTGGTGATCGACACCACCGCGCTGGGCGCTCGCGAGGAGGGCGCGCTGCTCTGCTTCCTCGTGCTGGCCGACGGGTACACCCTCGACGACGTCGAGCCCGGCCTGCGGACGGCACTGCGCAAGGAGCTCTCGCCGCGGCACGTGCCGGACCGGTTCGTCGTCGTGGACGCGGTGCCGCGCACCCTCAACGGCAAGAAGTGCGAGGTCCCGGTGAAGAAGATCCTCTCCGGGACCCCGGCGGAGAAGGCCGTCTCCGCGGGTGCGCTGCAGAACCCGGAGTCGCTGAACCCGTTCGTCGAGCTGGCGGGTCGCTGAGCCGAACCGTCCCGGGGCCCCCGTGCGGGGCCCCGGTTCAGCGGCCGGGGAGGCGCCGTGTAGTGTTGTCCTCGCTGGTGGCCGTAAGGCACCGAGGAGGCTTCGCCTAGTCTGGTCTATGGCGCCGCACTGCTAATGCGGTTTGGGGTAACCCCCCATCCCGGGTTCAAATCCCGGAGCCTCCGCAGCGGCACGGCGGACCTACCGGACCGGCGGGTCGACAACTGAATGATCATGCGCCCGTAGCTCAACGGATAGAGCATCTGACTACGGATCAGAAGGTTAGGGGTTCGAATCCCTTCGGGCGCGCCACATAACCCCTGGTAGATCGTCTGCATGGCGATCACCAGGGGTTCTTTGTTGGTCAGGATGACACTGGTGTGACACCGGGCGTGCTCCGACGCGTGCGACACACTGTCGCTGTGGTCCAGATCAGCGCAGCCATCATCGCCGCGTCCGTCGCGCTCGTGGTGGCGTTCCTGACGCCAACCGTGACCTCGCTCCGGGCCCGCCGGCAGGCGGTCCACGACAAGTTCGACGCGGCGCTCTCCGCTTTGTTGCTGGTGCAGGCTTCCCGGCAGCGTCCCCAGGGTCTGAAGGCGACGCCCGCTGGCTGGACACCCCAGGAGCACCGAGCCCTGAACCTGCGCACGGCTGAGAGCGGCTTCGAGTTCCACATCAAATGCACGGCCGATGCCAAGGTCGCGCTGGCCGCCATCGCGCCGTACGTGCCTGAGGTCCGCGACTACATCACCAGCAAGTGGGAGCTGCGGGAGGACGAGGAACCCGAGCTGCGGACCAAGGTCGATGCTCGCCGCGCGGCAGCGGTCAAGTCCGAGCGGCTGTTCCTGGCTCGCCGTCCCCTGCCGTCTCAGGGCGTCTGACGTTTCGCGCCCATGTCGTCACCCCAGCGACAACGCGCAGTCGCGCCTACGGACGCGCTGGGCGTGCGCACGGTGGGTGTGGATCACGCGTCGCGTCGCGTGCCTGACACTGCGAGGCACGAGGGCGTAGGCGGCTTCGGCTGCTGCGCTGGCCACCTCGGGATAGACGCTGGTGTACGTGTTCGCGGTCAGCGCCATGTTGGAGTGGCCGAGCGTCTTCTGGACGACCTTCATCGAGACCCCGGCTGCGAGGAGCAGGGACGCGGCCCCGTGGCGCAGGTCGTGCAGCCGGATGGGCGGCAGGTCCGCGTCCATCGTGAGCGCCTCGAACTGGTCCGAGACCTGGTTCGGGTCGAGGGGCGAGCCGTCAGGGCCGCAGAAAACCTTGCCGCTCCTGATCCACCCCCCACCGGCCGCGAGACGGTCCTTGCGCTGAGCCTGGCGATGAGCCCGCAGGACCTCGACGGTGTCGCGGCCGAGGCTGATCGTGCGCTCGCCTGCGTCGGACTTCGGGGTGTCCTCGATGATCTTGCCGGCAACGCTGATGCGCTGGCGCACGATGGCGATAGTGCCGGTGTCGAGATCGACGTCGTCCCACTCCAGGCCGCAGGCTTCGCCGCGGCGTAGGCCACGATGCGCGTACAGGTGCCACAGCGCGTACAGGCGGTCCCCAGCGGCCGTGTCGAGGAACTGCCCGAGCTGATCGGGGCGCCACACCATGACGGGGCTGGGTGTGGAAGCGAGTAGCCGCGCCCGCTTCGCGCTCTTGCCCGCCCGACGTAGCTCGTCCACCTCACCTTGCCATCGGCGGACCCGGTCCTCTGTCCACACCAACCCCTTCGGCCTCTTCGCGGTCCTGAGCTTGACCAGGCTGGCCGGGTTGGTCGAGATCAGCCCCTGGCGCATGGCGTCGTTGAGCGCCCCGCGCATAGTGGCCCGTATGCGCTGCACAGACGTCGGCCCGACAGGGCGGGTAGCCCTGCCCCGCGCCCACTTCTCGTTGTGCTCGTCGATGTAGTCGAAGATCTCCTGAACGTGCTCGACGCGGAGATCCGCGAGGCGCACATGGCCGATGATCGGCTCGAAGTAGTGATCGACGTGACCGGTGTAGCTGGTTGGCCGCGGCCTCTCGCTCGGCCACCCACGTGTCGAAGCGGGTCTTCCGCTCGGGCAGGTCGTCGGACTCGAACGCGTAGCGGCCACTGGAGCCGACAGCCTCGTAGTCCTTGCTGGCGCGGAGGAACTGGCGCAGCAGGCGGGGTGTGGTGCCCACGTGCTCGGCGGCGGGCTTGGTGGCGATGGTGTCGGACATGATCGTTCTCCCTCAGTCGTTGAACAGGTCGTACGTGGGGTCGGACAGGGACTCGGTCGTCACGCGGTAGATCACGCAGAAGACTTCGACGTACGCGCCCACACCCAGCCGGTCAGCCTCGACACGACAGGCGGCCAGGTCGTCGCTGCGCATGTGCTCGCAGCCCTCGGCGTCGCGCACGATGCAGACAGGTGCTGGGACGGGATCAGGCACACGCGGCCAGCCGATCGCACAGCGTGCAGATCCCATTGAGCCTTTGCCAACCTGATGATGCGTTGGCGAGCATGAGGGTTTGAACTGCGGCGATGAGCTTGTCGGCGCTGTTCGGACTGGACCGGATCTTCCTCAGGATCTTCCAGTTCTTCAGCTCGGCGTTGACCCGCTCGCCCGGTCCACGGCGGCGAGCGTGGGCGGTGTTCACGTCCTTCTGGTTGAGGGAGAGCCGCCGGTAGCGGCCGGTGTCGGGATCGAGGCGGCGACGTCGCTGCGGGACCGCGACCGTCGGGCCGGCTCCTTGGTAGGCGGTGTCGGCCGCGGCCTGGATCTTATGGTCGGTCAGCGCGTCGATGATGCCGTGCTCGCGGGCGGCGCCCATGTCGTGGCGGGCGCCGGGCAGCGGTGGTGAGATCCACACCAGCCGGCCGATCGGGTCGGCGATGACCTGCACGTTCACCCCGTGTGCCTTGTGCTTGCCGCTGTAGAACGCCCGGTCATACCCCGAGCTCATCCCGACTCGGTCGATGCGCAACAGCGTGCCGTCGAGGATCACGAACGCCTTCCGCTTCGCCACCTCGATCGCCTGTTCCAGCGTCGGCGCCAGCGCGGCGAGCAGGTCGAGGGCCTCACGGATGTAGCGGTAAACGGTAGAGGTGCCGATCTCGAAGCCGCAGGCGAGGTCGGCGTAGGTCTCGCCTTTGCGCAGGTAGGCGACCACGAGCAGGGCCTGGCGGCCGGCGGGCAGCTTTCGCCACCGGGTCCGGCGCTGGTTGCGGTGCGCTCGCAGCGCATCGGCCAGCACGCCGAGGGCGCGGCTGGACACGGTCATCCCGGACGGGTAGGACAACACATCGAAGCTCCTGGTTGGACGGACTGATCTAGGCAATCGCCCGTCTACCAGGAGCTTCACCCATTCGAGGTCACGCCACGCCGCATCAGTCCTGACCGGCCCGTCCAGCAGGTTGGCAAAGGCTCATTGTTAGTCGGGCCGTTGCACGACAGGGCTCGACCAATTCGAGGCCGACGCGGGCAGCCGTCTTCGTGATCGTGTACACGGACGCACCCTTGGTGCGCCGGCACTTCGAGCGGGCGGACTTCGTCGTGTCGTGCGAGCAGTTCGCGTGTGCGGTGTTCGTCGTCATGAGACGAACGTAGGAGAGCTCGACGTGTAGTCCCTAGGTCGATCGAGCAAGATCTTTATAACGGCTTACCCAGGAGATCGGCGAGGGTGTGGGCCAGTCCCGACCGTAGCCCTGGCCTCGGCGTTGACGGTGCTTGCCGCGTCTGAGGTATCGACGGACAAGGGCGATCAGTCGTCTCACCAAAGAATGCTATGAGTGCTCAATCCGCGGACATGGGCGCGCAGTCGATTGTGTCGTCGTGTGGTACTGCCCGTACGTGCACGTCGTTCAATGCACCGGAGGGAAAAGGCTGTCCTGTCTGCAGAAATAGCGTCTCGATGTGTTTATTCGCTCAACAGGGAAAGGCGTCCAAGTTCTGCCTGTTACCCACTACGGATCAGAAGGTTAGGGGTTTCGAATCCCTTCGGGCGCGCAAGAGAAAGTCCAGGTCAGGCCCTTGTTTCACTCCGGTGGGGCTGGGCCTGACGTCGTTTGGGGCCCGGTGTCTCACCGGTTTCTCACACCTAGTTGAACGTGTAGAGCTTGCCGAGGGTGTCGGCCCCGAGGCCAGGTCCTCGGCGTGGTCGGCATGCACGTACTGGCGCATCGTGAACGAAGCGTCGTAGTGGGCCTGCCCACCGGCTGATGATCGAGACCGGGACACCGGCCTTCTCCATCAACGACAGGGTCGTGTGCCGACCCCTCGTGCAGAAGGATCCGCCGCAGCGCGGCCGGCTTCGACAGCCGCCCGAACTCGTCGGAGAACCACCTCCGGGTGCACTGGCGCGCCCAGCTCGTCAACCACGACGTGCCCTGACGCCTCGTACCCCTCACCGGCCGCCAGGCGCTCCCGGGCCTGCGTCGTCCGGAGGGCCCGCAGCGCGCCGGCGAGTGCTTCGTCCAAGGGCAGTGTCCGCACTCCGTTACGGGTCTTCGGCTCCTGCTCGATCACTGTGACCTCAACGAGAACCCGGGCCCGCCGCACCGACAGGGTCCCCGCGTCGAGATCCACGTCTTCGTCCCAGCGGAGACCGAGCACCTCACCACGGCGCAACCCATACAGGGACAGCCGCCACGCCGCGTGCAGCCGGTCCTCTGCTGCGGTCCGCAGGAACGATCGGACCTCATCAGCCGTCCAGGTGCCTCGCTCCGCAGGAACGTACCGGGGAGGGGTGACCAGCTTCGCCACGTTCCGCACGATCAGGCCCTCGGCCTGTGCCGTCTCCAGCTCTGAATCCCCGTTACCTTCTTGATCAAGCCCGGTGAGGGCTTGCAGGCCGCCGGCCGCGGTATGACTCGTTGCCCCTGTCGCTCGATGATCTGGGGGGTGTTGTCGCCGCGGCCGGAGAACACTCATGACCGCTGACAGAGACCTGACCGCACTTCGGTCTGCTCGTAACGTGGCTGCCGGCGCGGGTGCTCCAGGTCGGCCTGCTGCGACGAGGAGGGAGCGGCCGATGCCCGATCCTGATCAGCCCCCGACGACCGGGTATGCGGTGTTCTGCGGCCTCGACGTCGGTAAGTCCGAACACCACGCCTGCGCGATCGACACCACCGGCACACGGCTGCACGACAAGCCGCTGCCCAACGACGAGACCGCATTGCGCGCCGTGTTCACCGCCCTCGCCGAGCACGGCCGGGTGCTCGTAGTGGTCGATCAGCCCGCCTCGATCGGCGCCTTGGCCGTCGCCCTCGCCCGCCACATGGGCGTCGACGTGGCGTATCTGCCCGGGCTGGCGATGCGCCGCATCGCCGACCTGCACCCCGGCCAGGCCAAGACCGACGCCCGCGACGCACACGTCATCGCCGAAGCCGCCCGCACCATGCCCCACACCCTGCGCCGGGTCGGCACCGACGACGAAACCCTCGCCGAGCTGACCGTGTTGGCCGGCTACGACGACGACCTCGCCGGACAGTCCACTCGGCTCACCAACCGGCTCCGCGACGCCATGCTGCACGTCCATCCAGCCCTGGAACGCCTGATCGGACCACGTCTGGACCGCGGCAGAGTGCTCGACCTGCTCGCGGTCGCACCGACCCCGCAGGCGCTGCGCGAGCTGGGTGTCGACGGGATCGCTGAGGTGATGCGCCCACGCTCGCCGCGGCTGGCCCGCACCCTGCCCACTCAGATCCTGGCCGCACTCGATGCCCAGACCCTGATCGTCCCCGGCACCGCCGCGTTCGCCCGGGTCGTCACCGGTGTCGCCACGCAGCTGCGTGAGGTTCACCGCGAACGCGACGATCTGGCCACCGAACTCAAGGCCCGCCTGGAGGCCCACCCTCTTGGACCGGTCCTGACCTCGATGCCCGGCGTCGGGGTCAGGACCGCCATCAAGATCCTCACCATCGTCGGTGATGGGCGAGCGTTCCCCACCGCCGGACACCTGGCCGCCTACGCCGGCCTCGCCCCGGTCACCCGACGGTCCGGCTCGTCGATCAAGGGAGAGACCCGATCCCAACGCGGCAACCACGCACTGAAATCGGCCCTGTTCCTGTCCGCGTTCGCCTCCCTCGGTGACCCGGCAAGCCGCGCCTACTACGACCGCAAGCGGGCTCAGGGCAAACGGCACAACGCCGCCCTGATCTGCCTCACCCGGCGGCGCACCGACGTCATCTACGCCATGCTCCGCGACCGCCGCCCCTACACGCCGCCGACCCTCAGCGAACCCGATCCCGGCCTAATCGCCGCTTGACGACCCCATAGAGACACCCCCCGGCGTGTTCCGGGGGGACTGTCCGATCAACGGTGTAACCGGCGTTGATGGGGTTCAGGTGTTGCTCGCGACGATACGGCCTTCGAAGGTGATCGCGAACGCGTTCAGTGCTGGCTTCCAGCGCATCGACCACCGCGCCTTGCCCTTCCCGGTCGGGTCCAGGGACCGGGTGACCAGGTAGAGACACTTCAGCGCGGCCTGCTCGGTGGGGAAGTGTCCGCGGGCGCGGACCGCGCGCCGATAGCGAGTATTCAAGGACTCGATCGCGTTTGTGGAGCAGATGACGCGGCGGATCTCCACGTCGTAGTCCAGGAACGGCACGAACTCTGTCCACGCCCGCGTCCAGAGCGTCCCGATCGCCGGGTACTGGCCGCACCAGCGGGCGGCGAACTCGTCGTAGCGCGCCTGGGCCGCGGCCTCGGTGGATGCGGTGTAGACCGGCCGCAGGTCCTTGGCCATGGCCTCCCAGTCGCGGCGGGAGGCGTAGCGGAAGGTGTTGCGGATCAGGTGCAGGATGCAGGTCTGTACCACGGTGGCCGGCCAGACGGTGGTGATCGCGTCGCCGAGACCGGTCAGGCCGTCGCAGACCGCGATGCAGACGTCGGCGGTGCCGCGGTTCTTGATCTCGGTGAGCACGGCGAGCCAGTACTTCGCGCCCTCGCCGCCGACGCCGGCCCAGATCCCGAGCACGTCACGGCGACCGTCGACGGTGACGCCGATGACGACGTAGAACGGGCGGTTGGTGACCTGGCCGTCGCGGACCTTGACGTGGATCGCGTCGATGAAGATCACCGGATAGACCGGGTCGAGCGGTCGGTTCTGCCACTCGGTCATCTCCTCGACGACCTTGTCGGTGATGCGGGAGATGGTGTCCTTGGAGACCTTGGCGCCGTAGACCTCCTCGAAGTGCGCCGCGACCTCGCCGGTGGTCAGGCCGCGCGCGGTCAGCGACAGCACGATCTCGTCGATGCCGTCCAGGCGGCGTTGCCGCTTACGCACGATCACTGGCGCGAAGCTGGCGTCACGGTCGCGTGGGACCTCGATCTCGACTGGGCCGATCTCGGTCAGAACCGTCTTCGACCTGGTGCCGTTGCGGGAGTTCTGGCCGTTGCGACCGGCCGGGTCGTGAGGTTCGTAGCCCAGGTGCTCGCTCATCTCCGCCTCCAGTGCGGTCTCGAGCACGGTCTTGGTCAACCCGGCGAGCAGACCGCCCGGGCCGACGAGCTCGACACCTTCGGCGCGGGCCGCCTCGACGAGCTGCTGGGCAAGCTGTTGCTGATCAATCCGGTCGGGCACAGGCTCGATCGTGCTGGTCATGACTGCTCCTCCCACCGAGCTGCGCTCGGCGTGTCGGACCAGTTACACCGAAGATCAGACAGTCCCACCGGGCGGTCCAGGCCCTCGCGCTCGCCGCGGCCGGCACCCCGAACGGGGAGATCGCCGTCCGCCTCGGCACCTCCGAGGACATGGCGAAGAAGTTCATCCAGCGGGCCTGCCGGGCGTTGGGCGCCGCGAACCGTGTCCAGGCGGTCGTCCTGGCCCTGGTCCGCGGGGTGCTCGTCCTGGACGCGGGTGGTGTCGGGCGGGGCCCGACGTCGCTGCGGGACGCCCGCCGGGTGGTGTCGTCGTGACGGCCCGCCGGTGGGTGTTCGTGTCGTCGGCGGCGATCTCGAACGTCGCGGAGCTGCTGCTGTGGCTGTAGCAGGTCGTCGACCGGTCCCGCGGCGACGTCGTGGTGCTGCGGCGTCGCCCGGCGACGGCGAAGGAGCAGGAGCACGGTGTCGTGCCGCAGGAGGCACGGCCGGGGGTGGAGGCGGCCGCCGAGCGGATCGTAAGACAATCCATCCGGGCGACGGTGGATCTCGTCGACGACCCCGCCGCGGAGATCCCGGGCTGCGACGGGTGGGCCGTCGGGATCCGCGACCTGGACCCGGTGCCGCTCGCGGTGCTCCGCGCCGGGGAGGACTCCGGTGTGCCGGGGGTGTGCCGCCGGCAGGGCCGCTACCCGTTCCGGGACGACCCGGACTCGGTGGCCGGCCAGGAGGCCGCGGCGCGGCGGCAGGCCGCCGCGGACCGCAACCGCGCCCAGCGGGCCCGTGACGCCGCCCGCGAATCGGCCCGCACGACCGCCCAGCGTCGCCGTGACGCCGCCGTGCCCGCCCAACGCACCCGAACCCCCGGGGAGGCCCGACAGCGGGCCTGGGACGCGCACCTCGCCCGCCAGGGAGCGGGGGCGTGACCGCCGCCGGCCGCCGGAAACCACGAGGGCACCGCGCCCCCGGCGGGAAGGCCCGGATCCCGGTCAGCTTCCGCACCGCCGTCTCGTCCCGCGACCTCCTCGACCGGGCCGCCGACCGGGACGGCATCGACCGGTCCGACCTGATCCGCCGCTACTGCTACGAAGGTCTCCAACGCGACGGCCTCATCCCCCGACCGGGAGCCCGGTAACCCCTACTCATTTCCTGATGCAGCCGTCGTAGACCTCCAACGCACCTATCGCCGCGCCGACGACAAGCCCCAGGCCGGTCATGGTCAACCCGCCCGCGACGACGGCGAGCTGCGCCTTCGCTTGAGAGATCGCGCAGCCCGCCGCGTCCCGGGGCCGATCCCGGAGAACGATCTCCTCCAAGAGGCGGATCAGAGCCCAGATCGTTTCCTGCTCGACCGGGGCGGACGGCTCGGTCGTCCTGGTCACCGCCCGCTCGGCGAGAAGTTCACTCATCTTCTGGGCGAGCTCATGGAGATCCTGGAGGCGTTCCTCCGGGGTGAGGTCACCGCGGAACGCCCGATCGCGGCTCTCGTAGATCAGCGGCGCGGCAGCCCACACCATGTCGATCGTCTCGCGTGCGTCGCCGAACGGGTTGTAGGGCGGCGTTGACGGCGGCGGCTGATCCGTGGCGATCCGCTCGGTGGCGGGCGACTCGATGACCGGGTCCTGCGTGGCGGTGTTCGGCATGCCGGGTGCTCGCGACGTGCCGGGGCGATGTTACGGCGGGTCGCCGTACCCCTGCCCGCTGTCACCGTCCCGTGGAAGGGCGTCGATGAGCTGGCTGCGACGAGATCACCGGCGCCAGGAGGGCGCCACTAAACCTTCGGGGGTCACCCGCCGGGCAGCACGCTATGAAGAGCCTGGGCTAAACCCACGAGCTCGGCTTGGTTTCCCACTGTGTCCCGCTCTTGATGTCGGCCCCGAAAGGGGTGTTGCACTTCGTGCAGGTCCGAAGTATTTGGTCCGTGCACAGGGTGGTGCAGCGCGCACAGAAGGCCAGTAATCGGTCACGCGACTTTGTTCCCTGGCAACGCGGACATGCATGGATTTGGCCACCGACGAGGCCGCTCAGTGCTCCCCCGAAGCCCCCGCCGAGAGCTGCCGCACCGAGGCCGAAAAGTGTCCTGCCGCGACGCTGCTTGCTGACAGCCTTGGTGTGGCGCGGGTTGGTTAGCCATTCATTCCCGCAGGACTCGCACCGGTGGCCGATCCGGAGGTCAGCAGATCGCCAGATCTCCTCCTGTGTAGAGAGCTCCTCCCACGCCCGTGCTTGCGTTTCGGTAAAGTAGATTACGTCCGATACTGTTCCGCGCCAGTCGGGACGGTAGCCGCCGTGAGTCAGAAGAAGCATTCGGGTTATCTCAGAAATGTCAGCGCATGTCAGGTCGGAATGCTGCCACTCGATGGCGAATGCCCCGATCGCCAATATGTTTCTGAGAGGACCGAGTGGCATTCGGTCGTAACCGAATCGCTGTAGATGATCACTCCCCGAGACTGCGGCGCGATACGAAACGGACCCCGTGAGTGTCGGGCGGCGAGCATTCGGGCAGCGACGGTATTCATCGTGATCATCCGGCCCTTGCGGGCTGGGTCATCCACTCTGGAATACTCGTAGTACCGCTTGACTAGCCTGCTGATGTGAGCGTGCAGTTCAGGAGGCACTGGGATGTCGCCTAGCCGGGGCCCGTGGCCGACTGGACGTAATTCGTCTGCCCACCGGTTGTACGCATCGCTGAGGAAGTACGTGTCGTCGGTCATCGGCAGCGCGGGTTAGTCGGCGTCGTCCGCGAGGTCGGGGGCGAGCCCTGGTTCCCCTTGCACGAAGTCGCTCCGTGAGAGGAACCCGGTGCCGTCGCGCGCTTCGATGACGTCGTTCTCACCGAGTTCGCCGTCGCCCCATGTGCGTGGGCCGCCGTCCGGCAGGTAGCTAGCACCGTCGGATCCGTCGGATGCGGTGGTCATGAGGCACTCCTCTCGCGCGTCGGGCCCGGTGCCCGTACGCGCGGGCGAGGTCGGTCGAGCACCAATTTTTGTTACTCTTTGTCGCCTTTATGCTGACCCTCCGGGTCGCCGTGCTGCGGTGCACCGGCAGTGCGTCCCTCGTCCTTCGCTGTCGGCGACGACGCCGGGCTGGCTCGTGGCGTTCATCGCCGCCTGACAGGCCCAGCCAAACCTCGGTGGTGACGGCGCGACTGGCGTACTCGCAGTAGGACCCTCGTGGGAAGGTGATCGTCCCGGCGAGGAGCTGGCCCGGCGCCGGGGATCGGTGCGGGGCCGCACAGTACAAAGCCCCGGTCGCATCCGTTCAGCTCGGAGGCCGGCGCCGTCCGGGCCGTCGCGCTCGGCGACGTCGAGCAGCTCGGCGATGCGCTCGGGCACCCGCGGCCAGTCCTCCGGCTCGATCAGCAGGACGTCGTCTCCGCCGGTGTCCTCGGCCGCGATCTCTTCGTCGGTCCGCTCACGCTCTGCGTCGGCCCAACTCCCGGAAGCCCAGCGACCACGCGATCTGACGACGACCACGGGACGCCTGCTCCCACTCGATCCACCGTTCGCAGTCCTCGGCGAGCCCGGTCGCCAGGGCGTCACGCAGGACGGCGAACGGCGCCCGGTTGCCGCCACGGCCGTCCTTGAACGAGCCGCCGGTGATCTCCACGGTGATGTTGCCGAGGTACTCGGCGACCGCGTCGATCGAGTCCGAGCCGAGGTCGACCGGGCGGACGTCGAGACCGCCGCGGTTCTCGATCGGCGCGGCCAGGCCGGCCCGGTTCAACGCGCGCTCCCACCGGCCGAACATCGCCCCGCCCAGCTCGCCGGCCAACTCACGCGAGACCGGGCCATCGAACGCGACCAGGGCGTGAACGTGCAGGTGCCAGCCGTGCTCGCCGTGGGTGGCCTCGACGACGCGGACCATGCCGAGCGCGCCCCATCGGGTTCGCTCGCGTTCGACGGCCCGCCCGGAAGTCACCGACCGCCACGCCTTGGACAGCGCGTCCCAGAGGTCGCGGAGCGCCTGCCCGCGGTGGTGGCGCATGGTGAAGCTCATCAGGTGCACCGATCCGTCGGCCTCGGCGACAGCACCGAGCACGTGCCGGACCTCCCGGTCAGGCGGGCCGCGATCTCGCGGGCGCACACCGGGCACGATCACGACGCCCCGCAGGTCTGCAACCCGGCAACCTCGGCCCCGACGTCACCGGCGCTGACTGCGTACTGGTGCGGACAGCGTGGTGGTCCACGAGCGGGTTCATCAACTGGACGGACAGGTCCCGGTGGTGCCTGATCTGGTGCCGGCGGCATCAGGCCGATACCTGGGATCCCGGCCTCTGGGCGCGGCCGCGCTCAACAACGGATCTGGGCGGTCGGGTCGGCAGGCTGTTCCAGATCGAGGTGGAGTCCTCCATGCCCGCGCTCTCCTGCCGCTCCGGGTTCGGGCGACCGGTGTCGCCCGTGGTGGGTCGTGCTCGTGACTCCGCGGATGACCTACAGGCCCTGTGCACTGCGGCGGCCCCTGCGGAACATGAAGCTGCAGTCGAGGAGGGATCAGCAGGTCAGAGCCTGGTGTACCGACTCGGAACGACGTGCTGTCGGGCGTTCCCACGTTGCGCGGCGGCCTCCATACTGTGGCGGTGATGACCACCCGCCTCGTCGGTCGCACAGATGAGCTGTCCGCGCTGCTGGCTCACACCGCCTCGGAGCCGCCCGGCGCGGTTCTGGTGACCGGTGAGGCCGGCGTCGGGAAGACGAGGCTGCTCGACGAGCTCGCCGACCGCCTGCGGGGAGCTGCGGCGATCGTGTTGCGCGGCAGCGCCGTCGAGGGCGGCGGTCCGTACCGACCGCTCGTGCGGGCGCTGGTCGGGGCCGCCCCACCCTCGCTCGCCGGATCACCGTCACTCGGCCCGCACGCCGCCGTGCTCGCCCGCCTGCTTCCCGGGTGGCCGCCGCTGCCGCCCGTCAGGGCAGCGGATCTCGTCGACCCGGTCGTCGTGCTCGGTGAGGCCGTCCGCGTGCTCCTGCAGGTGATCGCCGGCGAGCGGCGGGCAGTGCTCATGCTCGACGACCTGCATTGGGCGGACCGGGACACGCTCGACCTCCTGGCCTACCTGTGCGCGGGGGCGGCGCCGGTCCCGCTGGTCCTGGCCGCCCGCGACGACGAGCGCGGCCCCGCCGAGCTGGTCACTGTCGGCCGGCACGCCGGCCGGCAGTTGCTGCGGCCCCTCGACGAGGCGGGCGTCGCGGTACTCGCAGCCGAACGTGCGGGCGCGCCGGTGGCCCCTGAGACCGTGGCCTACCTGTTCGCCGCGTCCGGCGGGCTGCCGCTGCTGGTCGCCGAGCTCACCGCCGGCCTCGTCCAGTCCGGCGGGTTGCGCCGCGAGGGCGGGGTGTGGCGTCCCGATGGGCCGGTGCAGGCTCGGGTGCCAGGAGCGTTCACCCGGCTTGTCGCGGGCCGGGTCCGCGGGCTGGCCACACCGGTCCGGGTGCTGGTCCGTACGGCCGCGCTGTTGGGCGACGACCTGGACTGGCGGTTTGTCGCGACCGCCACCGCGCAGGACGACCCGGCGGCCGGGCTGCGCGCGGCCGTCGACGCGGGCCTGTTCCGCACCGGCGACACGGACGCGCTGCGCTGGCGGCACGCGCTCACACGTGCCGCCGTCCTCGAGGATCTGACCCCGCCGGAGCGGGCCGAGCTGACGCGCCAGACCGTGTCGCACCTGAAGGACGCGGCGCTGACCGGGGCGCAGCGCGCGGTCGCGGCCGACCTGTGCGCGCGGGCCGGCGAACGGTCCCGGGCCGCAGGGTTGCTGCTCGACCACGGCCGCGAGCACCTCGCGGCGGGTGCACTGGTGGCGGCGGGTGACGTGCTCGCCTCCGCGGCCGCATTCGTGGACGACGGCACCGAGCAGGCCGCGGAGGTTGCGGTCGAGCGGCTGCGGGTGCTCGGGCTGCGAGCGCTGACCGACGACGCGCTCGCGCTCGGCGAGCAGGTCCTACCGGGCCTGCCGGTCGACGGGGCCGCCCGGATCCGGCTCCAGCTCGCCCGGGCCTGCGTCGCCGCGGAGCGGTGGGAAGCTGCCGGCCTACATCTGGCGGCTGCCGCTCCGGCGGGCTCCGCCGAGCACCTCGCCCTTGCAGCGAACGTCGCGCTCGGGCGCCACGACGTCGACGGCGCGCTCCGGCTCGCCGCCGACGCCGTCGCGGCCGGCCGGCGGGAGGGGACGCCCGAGGCGGTCTGCGAGGCCCTGGAGATCACCGGGCGGGTGCGACGGTCGTCGGATGCCGCGGCGTCCCGCGCCGCGTTCACCGAGGCCGCGAGGCTGGCCGCCGAGCACCGACTCGTGCCATGGCAGGTCCGCGCGCTGGCCGAGCTGGCCACGCACGATGTATATGGCGCGGGTGATCTCGGACGGCTGCGGGAGGCCCGGCAGCTGGCAGCCGGAGCGGGGATGCCCGGCACGGCACTCATCATGGAGCTGCAGCTCGTCGCGGCCGGCACCAGTATCGACGGCCACGTTGCGACCCTGCCGCTCGCGCGCCGGTGCGCCGATACCGCGACCCGGCTACGTCTCCCGGGGCCCGCCGCGCACGCTCTCGTGTTCGTCGCCCGTGGCCAGTACTGGGGCGGCGACACCGCCGGGGCCTCCGCGACACTCGAGGAGTACCTGCGGCAGAGCCCGGACCCGATCGCTGCGGAGTCGGCGCGGGCCGCGTACCGGTGCTGGGACGCGTGGCTGTCCCACGACGGCAGGCGGGCGGCGGGCGAGCTGTCGCGGACGGTGCAGGCGCTGCGGGCCAGCGCGGTGTCCCGCCCGGCGCCGCTGTGGGGGTACTGGGCGCTGCTGTCGACCGTGGTGCACCCGGACGACCCGGCGCCGCTGGCGGAGCTGCGCGGCTCGGACGCCCTGGTCCAAGTCGCAAACCGGGCCGCCCTGCAGTACGGCGATGCCGTGCTCGCGGCACGGGCCGGTGCCCGGGAACGCTCGCGCGGGCTCGTCGAGGCGGCCGACGCAAGCCTCGCCGGTCACAACCACGAGCGCCTGTTCCTGCGCAGCCTGATGATCGGCCCGGACGGTGCCGCGGCCGCGTTTGACGCCGAGGTGCTCCTGCGCGAGGCACTGACGCGCTGGGAACCGGCCGGCGAGGTGCGTCTGGTGCGTTGGTGCCGGGAGCGGCTGCGAATGCTCGGCCTCCCGGTCCCCCGCCCGGCGCGGGACCGGGCCACGGTCCCGCCGCGGCTGCGTGCACTCGGCGTCACCGGCCGCGAGCTGGAGGTCCTGCGCCTGGTCGCCGGCGGTGCGACCAACGTCGACATCGCGGCCCGGCTGCACGTGTCGACGCGCACGGCCGAGACCCACGTGAGCAGCCTGCTCGCGAAGACCGGGTCGACCGCCCGTGCCGAGCTCGCCGGCTGGCTCCCGGTCCTGGCTCCGTAGCGCGAACGGCTGCCTCCGTGGCCGGCACGGATCCGCCCGCGGCCCGGCCGGACGACCCTCGGGGCACGAGGCCGGGAAGCGGCCGACGTCAGAGAGGACCCCGACCATGACCAGCACCACCGACGCCCGCACCCTGGTGGAGACCCACCTCGCAGAGATGGCCGCCGGCGACCTGGAGGCCTTCGAGCGGAGCTGCCACCCGGCCGCGCGCGACCGGGATGCCCGGGCCATCGGTGCACCGCCCGCCTGCAGCACTCCGGGTGCTGCGGGCTTCCACGCCGCCGCGCTCTGGTTGCGCGGCATGTTCTCCGAGCTCGCCTGGGACGTGCACGAGGCGGTCGCGCAGAACGACCTGGTCGTCGTGCACACAACGATGCGCGGCCGCCACACCGGTCCGCTCACGAAGTACTCGCCGGACGGCGTGCTGGTGATGGACGTCCCCGCGACGGGGAACGAGTTCACCGTCACGCAGACCCACTGGTACCGCCATCGGGAGGGCCTGATCGCCGAGCACTGGCAGAACAGCGACACCCTCGGGCTGCTGCGCCAGCTGGGGCTCGCGGGCTGACGCACTCGCCGCATCTGGACTACCAGCGCTGCGGACGAAGCAACTGCCCGGTTGGCTGGCGTTGTTGCCGAGGTCGTCTGTGCGAGCCGGCCGAGCCGGACGAGATGCGGCGACGTGCTCGCGGGGCGGCACGGGTGATCGAGCTCGACTGCTGACGGGCCGGAACATGCGATGAGGCCATGCTTCCGGTCGGTCAGCCCCGGGTGCACGGCCGGCCTAGCGGGGCACGTCCAGGGGCGGCGGCCCCTCGCCCCGCCAGGCCGCACGGCACCAGGGTCGCACCAGGCACCGACAGCAATGGGTGGCGTCCCCGTTGGTGGTGGAAGTAGCGGCCCTGTCCGGCGTGGCTGACTTCGTAGGAGGGGCCACCGCGTGAGTCTCTGCGTGTACCCGCCAAGGAACACGTAGAGAGGTGCCACGCGATGGCCCTGGACCAGTCTGCCCTGCTCGAAGTCCTCGATGCACTCACGGTCGCCGATGTCGGTGACCGTGTCCGCACCGCCGCAGAGACGATCTATCAGGCGTTGATCGAAGCCGAACTCGCCGACACGATCGGCGCTGCGCTGCGCTGCACGAACGCAGCGATGCCCGCACTGCCCAGCGCAACGGGCACCGCACCCGCACCCTGTCGACCACCGCCGGCGATCTGGAGCTGCGGATCCCCAAGCTGCGCACCGGGAGCTTCTTCCCGTCGCTGCTCGAGCGCCGACGCCGGGTCGACCAGGCGTTGTTCGCGGTGGTGATGGAGGCCTACCTGCACGGCGTCTCGACCAGGAAGGTCGACGACCTGGTCAAGGCCCTCGGAGCCGACTCCGGGATCTCCAAGTCCGAGGTCTCACGGATCTGCGCCGACCTCGACACCGAAGTCGGAGCGTTCCGCGACCGCTCGCTGGCCGAGCAGCGCTTCCCCTACGTGTTCCTCGACGCCACTTACTGCAAGGCCCGGGTGAATCACCGCGTGGTCTCTCAGGCGGTGGTGATCGCCACCGGTGTCCGCGCCGATGGCTGGCGGGAAGTTCTCGGGTTCGCCGTCGGCGACTCCGAGGACGGGGCGTTCTGGACCGCGTTTCTGCGCAGCCTCAAGGCCCGCGGTCTCGGCGGGGTGCAACTGGTGATCTCCGATGCCCACACCGGGCTCACCCAGGCCATCTCGGCGGTGCTGCTCGGCGCGGCCTGGCAGCGCTGCCGGGTGCACTTCCTGCGCAACGTCCTGGCCCAGGTCCCCAAGGGCAACGCCGAGATGGTCGCCGCCGCGATCCGCACGATCTTCACCCAGCCCAAGGCCGACATGGTCCGCGACCAGCTCAACGTGATCGCAGGGATGCTCGGCCGCCAATCAGCGAAGGTCGAGACCATGCTGCGCGACGCCGCCCCTGACCTGCTGGCCTTCGCCGATTTCCCTGCCGCGCACTGGAAGTAGATCTGGTCGACCAACCCGCTGGAACGACTGAACAAGGAGGTCAAACGCCGCACCGACGTGGTCGGGGTGTTCCCCAACCCCGAAGCGCTGCTGCGCCTGGCCGGCGCCGTCCTGGTCGAAGCCCACGACGAATGGCAAGCCGGTGACCGCCGCTACCTCGGCGAAGCCACCATGGCACTACTCGCCCCGCCACCGGCCGGCGACCAACCAGTGGCAGGACCCGAACTCATCACGGCATGATCTGACCTGCAGAGACCCTCGCGAGCGACTTACACCATCCGAGGGGACATCACCACAGCAATGCCGTCGTAAGGGTGTTCTGCAATACGTCGACCGAATCCGGCCAAGCTAAAGCCGAGCCGGACCAGCAGGGCAGTTGCTAGGCAAGAGTCGCGACACCGAACGGCGTGGGACTGCCACGAGCTCCGCCCACAACGAAGAAGTGTCGCGCTGCTCAAATTGAGGACTTGGCCCATTTTGCGTACCCTCAATAGGGAGCGTTCCGGTCGCCCCACCTAAGGCGTCCGACGGTTCCACACCTCAAGGAGTTCGGATGGAGCGAGTTCGGTGACTCCACAGCTTCGGCCGGACTGATCTGGATTCCGACCGCTCAATCCACGACAGAATTAATCTAAGAGTATCCGACGGACATGCAATTCAGGAGTTGAGGGTATCTTCTTCGCGCACCTCGCCGCTCAGTCAGGTTGCCTCCTCGACTCCACTCGCTCCAGTAGATGATGTAATGTGCAGCTTGACGAATTGCGAGCCGCGAGGGAAGTGCTCCGGCGGTAGTCTAGCGATCTCTAAAAATCACACTTCCTCGAGTTCGATCGAGTGCTTCCAGCAAATAGGTTGCGGAGCAGCACAGCTTCACAAAATAGAATGTCGTCCACCGAGCACGCGGGTTGGATAGTCCCACTCCGCCGATCGACCTACCCTGGATGTGATCCGGGAATGGGAGGCCAGTCAGGAGTGGACAACCATGCCGGGGTCATCCGGGCGTCGGTGGGCCAGGATTCCTCAGGAGCGGGACAGCGCTCTCGACGACCCGGATTGCAGCCGGGGGCATGGTCCAGACGTCCTTGCTTGTCGGCAAGGCTGACTCCTCTGAGGAGGTCAGCGAGTGCGGGATGGCGGGTGTACCGCTGGGCCAGGACGGTCGCGGCCGTGACGCCCCGGTGAAGCCGCCAGGGCTCGTGACCTGCAGGGCTGAGTCGACGTCGACCCGCGTGATCGTCACCGGGCCGCACGACAACGACTCGCGGTCGGACACCCGCTCACGCACTTGGAGTTTCTCGTCTGCGAAATCTGCAACGAGCAGGTGCGGGCGCCGATCCGTGGGGTTTCAACCGCGCCAGTACGTGAGCTGTGGACGCGTGACTGTCGGTGCTGTGTGCCCCGCTCTGTCGGGCGACCACGCCCACCCGGCGCGCCGGCGAGGAGTGGCTGCACGTCCTGTGGGGCAGCGTCGAGTTCAGTCGACGCCGAGACGCTGGTGCACCTGAGCCGCCGCCCCGGCTCACCCCCGCACGGTCTCGAACCGCTCACCGACCCACGTCTCGATGATCTCCGCCGCGGCCGCGTAACCGGTCGGCTCACCCGGCGCGAGCGGCTGCCCGAAGTGCGCCCCGCGCACCCGGTGGCGGGTCTTGTCCCGGGCGGCGATCGCCGCGAACATCCGGTCACTGTCGTCCGGGAACGCGGCCTGGTCGCCGGTGAGCTCGACGAACGCGGTCGGCACGTGCACGCCCGCCGCGCACCGTTCGAACCCGGCGTTGCCGGCGAACGCCGACCAGGTGGACAGCCAGGCGTCCGGCGTGGTGAGCCGACCGAAGCCGACCAGGCCGGAGTTGGTGAGGTCCGGCCTGCGCCCGAACAGCGAGCCGTACGGGCGGTCGTTCGGGTCGATGGACGGGTCGACGAAGCGGGGATCGGCGTCGGTCCGGTAGGTGGTGATGATCCGCGGCGCCAGTGCCGCCCGGCGGTCCCGCGGGTCCGCGGTGCGGGCGAACCGGGCCCGGTGCCCGGCGGCCCCGGCCGCCCACTCCCGGGCGGCGGCGTCGATCCGGGCGACCCGGCGACGCTGGGCCGCGCGGTACTCCCGGAGGAACCCCGGCTCGTACGACGACGCGTCCGGTGCCGGGACGAAGCCGTTGCCCGGGTCGTACATGTCCAGTTCCGGCACGACCGACAGCGGATCGGTCTCGTCGCCGACCGAGGGATCGATGCAGGTCAGGAGCAGCTGACCGGGCCCGGGATGCGGGGCGAGGAACAGCGCGCCGTCGGGCACCGGCAGCTGCGCACCGGCCAGCGGGACCGGCCTGCCGGCCGGGGTGACCTCGATCCGGGACCCGGGCTCCAGCCCGGCCTGCTCGATGTAGAAGGCCATCAGGGCACCGCCGCCGGAGTGCCCGAAGGTCAGCACCGTGCCGAAGCCGAGCTCGCGCAACCGGACCTGGCCCGCCGCCAGGTCGAGCAGAGCCTGCTCGTGCACCAGGTTGATGTCGTTGTTCGGCGACCGGGTGTCCTGCGTCCAGACGGACACGCCCATCTGCAGCAGGTGCGCCACCATCGGATGGTGGGCCAGCATCTGCCGCGGATGGGCCAGCGCGACGACCGTCGTCGAGCCCCCGATCGCGTGCAGCACCCCCGTCACGCGGGCGCCGTCGGCGGTGGTGAGCTCGTGCAGGCTCGTCGTCACCCCGGCCGGTGGCTGCACCCGGTCGACGTCGCGGCCCGCGCCGAGCCGGTCCACCGCGCGGCCGGTCGGCGCGCTCACGTCGCGTCCCGGTCCGGGCCGGCACCGGGGACCGGGACGGCCCGGCGGGCCGGGCGTCCGGCCCGCCGGATCGGGTGTGCGCTCTCGGGCACGTCGGCTCTCCTGTCCGGTGCACGGGTGGCCCCGCCGCCCGCCACCTTCCGTGCGATGTCGGCGGCCAGCCGCTTCTTGTCCGTCTTCCCGACGAGGGTGCGCGGGATCTCGGGCAGGTGCTCGAGGCGTTCGGGCCATTTGAACGTCGCGACCCCGAGCGCCGCGAAGTGCTCCTGCACCGCGGGCAGCGCCAGCTCCTCCCCGTCGACGACGAGATAGGCGCAGGTCCGCTCGCCGAGCCGCGGATCCGGCATCGGCACCACGGCGGCCGCGGTGATCCGCGGGTGCCGCAGCAGGATCAGCTCCACCTCCTCGGCGTTGATCTTCTCGCCGCCGCGGTTGATGAGGTCCTTGATCCGGCCCTCGATCGACAGGTAGCGGCCGCCGTCGATCGTCACGAACGCGGCGAGATCGCCGGTGCGGTAGAAGCCGTCGGAGGTGAAGGCGCGGGCGTTGTGCTCGGGCGCGTCGAGATAGCCGCGCAGCGTGTAGGGGCCGCGGGCGCACAGCTCGCCGGTCTCGCCGTCGCCGACCGGGCTCTCGGTGCCGGGTTCCAGGATCCGCACCTCGTCCAGTGTGGACAGCGGGGTGCCCACGGTCGTCAGCCGGGCCGCCCGCGGCGCACCGGGACGGGTGGTCAGGAACAGGCCCTCGCCCATCCCGAACAGCTGGCCGATCCAGAATCCGCGGGCCTCCAGCGCGTCGAACAGCGCCGGTGGCACCTTGCTGCCGGACAGGACGATCCGCTCGACCGCCCGGGTGGCGGCGGCGAACCCGGGATGGTCGACGGCCCGGTAGTGCCCGTGCCCGAGCAGCACGTCGGTGGCGGCCTCGCGGGCCATCAGCGGCAGCGACTCGTCGAGATCGGGGGAGCCGAGCACCAGGCAGCCACCGACGCTGTGCGCGGCGTGCACCGCGCAGACGATCCCGGCGTTGTGGATCACCGGGATGAGGTGTGCGATCCGGGACCCGCAGGTCCAGCCCCAGGACCGGGCGTACTCGGCGGCGTTGTACCAGTACTCGGCGTGCAGCCGGGGGATCACCTTGGGCACGCCGGTGGTGCCGCCGGAGAGCTGGTGGGCGGCGACGTCGTCCGGGTCGATGCCGGTCTGGATCCGCTCGACGACGGCGCGGGCCCCGGCCGGGTCCCGGTCCCGGCCGAGCGAGTCGACCGGCACGCCGCGCGGGTCGTCGCCGAGCACGAGCACGTGCCGCAGCGTCGGGTGGTCGCGCCGGGTCGCCTCGGCGAAGCCGACGAGATCGAAGTTGCGCACCCCGGCGTCGACCAGGTGCGCGACCGCGCCGACCCGCCTGCTGATGTCGCCGATCTCGTGCGCCCGGTGCGCGGCGAGGGTGGCGACCGGGACGAGTCCGGCCTTGAGGACGCCGTACCAGGCGACGACGGCGCCGAGCCGGTTGGTGACCTGGAACAGCACCGGATCGCCGGGGCGCAGCCCGAGCCCGGCCAGGCCCGCGGCGAGCAGGTCGGTGCGCTCGTCGAGCTCGGCGAAGGTGAGCCGCCCGTCCAGCGCGACGACGGCGTCCCGGTCCGGGTGGGCGCGGGCGATCCGGTGGAACTCGGTGGCGATCGTCGCGGTGCCCCACAGGCCGCTGTCGCGGTAGCGGCGGACTGCGGCCTCCGGGTAGGGGACGGGTGTCATGCGCTCTCCTCGGTGAGGGCGACGAGATCGGTGCGGCCGCTGATCAGCCCGGCGGCGAGATCGTCGCGCAGGCCGGCGGTCCCCTGCACGGCGGTGAGCACACCGGTCTCGCACCGGACGCGTTCGGCGAGATCGAGCCGGGTGAGCAGGGCGGGCCGGTCGTCCGGCCCGGTGATCAGCACGCCGTCGGTGCCGCGGGCGCGGGCGACCAGCGCGTCGCCCTCCGGCGACCACGGGTCGTGCAGGTCGGCGTGCAGCCGGGGGAGGGCCGGGACGGCGGTGCGGTCGGGGAACGAGCGGGCGCCGTGCACGAGCGGGGTGCCGATGATCCGGTCGACCAGGTCGTCGGTGCCGGGACCGTCGTCGCCGTACTGCCGCAGGGCCGCGCCGACGACGTCCGGGCTGGTCCGGGCGAACCGGTCCAGCGGCACGTTCCCGGCCCGGGACATGTAGGCCACCATCAGCCGTTCCACCGGCAGCCCCAGCCGGGACGGGAACGACTCCCACCACAGCTGGCTGCGCCGGGCCAGCTCCTGGAGCCGTTCGACCCACGGCCGGCGGGCCGCCTCGTAGCGGTCGAAGGCGGTGCCGGCGTCCGGTGCCTCGCGCAGCGCGTCGACCAGCGCGATGGCGTCCTCCATCGCCAGCTTGGTGCCGGAGCCGACCGAGAAGTGCGCGGTGTGCGCGGCGTCGCCGAGCAGCACCGTGTTGCCCTGCGACCAGCGGTCGCAGCGCACGGTGCGGAAGCGCAGCCAGCGCGTCCGGTTCCCGATCAGCGGCCGGCCGCGCAGCTGCCCGGCGAAGACCTGCTCCAGGTAGCGCAGCGACGTCTGGTCGGAGTCCTCGGGCCCGGTCGCCGCGGTCGTCGCGTCGAACCCGGCGCGCCGCCAGGTCCGCTCGTCGGTCTCGACCAGGAAGGTGGAGCGGCCGCCGGAGTAGGGGTAGGCGTGCGTGACGAACACCCCGTGCTCGGTCTCGACCGGGGCGAACACGGCGTCGTCGAGCGGGAAGTCGGTGCCGCACCACAGGTAGAGGCCGCGCCCGGTCTCGATCCGCCCGCCGAAGCCGCCGCTCGCGCGGGTCGCGCTGGACACGCCGTCCGCGGCGATCACGACGTCCGCGTCGAGCTCGGCGGCGCTGCGCCGGACCCCGAACCCGAGCTCGACGCCGGCCTTCTCGGCGTGCCGCTGCAGCACGGCGAGCAGATCGGTGCGGGCGATGCCGATCAGCCGGTCGTTGCGCACCCGGGCGACGCGCCCCCCGACCTGCATCGTCGAGTCGTGCCGCAGGCCGGTCGCGACCAGCTCGCGCAGGGTGTCCGGATCGGCGGCCGCCAGCCTGCGCTGGGTGCCGGCGGCGAGCCCGACCCCGAACCCGAAGGTCGTGTCGGCCCCGCCCTGCTCGTGCACCCGGACCTCGCAGGCCGGGTTCGCGAGCTTCAGCAGGCGCGCCGCGTAGAGCCCGCCGGGGCCCCCGCCCAGTACCGCGACCCGTCGTGGCTGCATCGGCGGACCTCCGTGACGTCGTGCTCGACAGAATGCTTGACAGAAACGTCGATTATTCGACGACGGCTGGGCGCAGAAGTCAAGATTGACCCTGTCGTAGATGTTGAATACTCTACGCCATCGTCAGCCATCCCACTGCGCGAAGGAGCGCCAGCCATGGCCTATGTCATCGGCGTGGACGTGGGCGGCACGTTCACCGACGCCGTTCTCGACGACGACGCCGGAACCGTGCTCGCCGCGAAGTCACCTTCCACCCCGCCGGACTACTCCCGGGGCGTCCTCGACGTCCTGCGGCTGCTGGCCGAGCAGCTCGGGACGAGCCTGTCCGGGATGCTGGCGCAGACCCACCACATCGCGCACGGCACCACGTCCTCGCTGAACGCGCTGGTCATGGGCGACGTGCCGCCGGTCGGGTTCCTGACCACGAAGGGGCACCGGGACTCGATCTTCATCATGAACGTCGAGGGCCGCTACCTCGGCCGCTCCCCGCACGAGCTGCAGTACGTCCTCGGCCAGGACAAGGACCACGCGCTGCTGCCCAAGCGGCACGCGCTGGAGGTCACCGAGCGGATCGACCGGGACGGCACCGTCGTCGTCGGGCTCGACGAGGACGAGGCGCGCGCCGCGATCCGCAGCCTGCTGGCCGACGGCATCCGCGCGATCGCCGTCTCGCTGCTGTGGTCGTTCCGGAACCCGGCGCACGAGCGCCGGCTGCGCGAGCTGATCGCCGAGCAGGACCCGGACGTCTTCGTCGCGCTGTCCTGCGAGGTCAGCCCGCGGATCCGGGAGTTCGCCCGGAACGCCACCACGATCATGAGCACGCAGATCGGGCCGGGACTGCGTGACTACCTGGGGACGCTGGAGAGCTCGCTGCGGGAGGGCGGGCTGCGCGGCCCGCTGCTGGTCATGCAGTCCAACGGCGGCGCCGTGGCGGCCAAGGAGGCCCCGGCCGCCGCCATCTCCACCGTCGGCTCGGTGCTGACCGGCGGCGTGATCGGGAGCGTCGCGCTGGGCCGCCAGCTCGGCCACCGCAACATCATCTCCACCGACGTCGGCGGCACCACGTTCCTGGCCGGCCTCGTCGTCGACGGCGAGCCGGTGCGCGACACCACCACGGTGATCAACCACCACCCGATCAACGTCCCCACGCTGCGGGTCGACGCGATCGGCTCCGGCGGCGGCGCGATCGCCTGGCTGGACGCCGGCGGGAACCTGCGGATCGGCCCGCGCAGCGCCCAGGCCGTCCCCGGCCCGGCCTGCTACGGGGCGGGCGGCACCGAGCCCACGAACACCGACGCCAACCTGGTGCTCGGCATCCTGCCGGAGAAGGGGCTGCTCGGCGGGCGCAAGCCGCTGTCCCTCGAGCTCGCGCGGCAGGCCATCGACACCCAGATCGCGAAGCCGCTCGGCCTGTCCGTCGAGGAGGCGGCCGCCGCGATCTACACCGTGCAGAACGCCCAGACCGGCGACCTGCTGCGCAAGACGGTCGTCGAGTCCGGCCACGATCCGCGCAACTTCGTGCTCTACGCCTTCGGCGGGGCGGGACCCGCGCACTGCGCCGGGTACGCCGCCGAGGTCGGCTGCGCCGAGGTCGTCGTCCCGCTGGGGCCGGTCGCCAGCGCGTTCTCCGCGTTCGGGCTGGCCTCCAGCGACATCGTGCTGGCCGCCGAGCTGTCCGATCCGCTGACCGTGCCGTTCGACCCGCAGCGCGCGGAGCGGAACTTCGCCGAGCTGGAGCAGCGGGTCCGGGCGGGCCTGGAGCGCCAGGGCGTGACGTTCTCCACGGTGGAGCTGCACCGCGAGATCGACATGCGGTACTCGATGCAGCTCGCCGAGGTCACCGCGCCGGTCGCGGACGGCCCGCTCGGCATGCCGGAGGTCGAGGCCGCCGCGGACGCGTTCGAGAAGCGGTACGCGGAGCTGTTCGGCCGGGACGCCGGCTTCCGCGAGGCCGGGATCCAGGCGATCACCTTCCGGGTCCGGGCGGTCGGCGTGCTGCCGTTCAGCCCCGAGCTGCCCCCGGTGCCCGCGGCGACGTCGGAGGCCGTCGGGTTCACCAGCCGGCCGGTCCAGCTCGACGCCCGGCTCGGCTACGTCGACACCCCGGTGCACGACTACCGCGAGCTGCGGGCCGGCCACGTGCTGCACGGACCGGCGATCGTCGAGGTGCCGACCACCACCGTCGTCGTCCCCGGCGGGACCACCGGAACCGTCGACCACCTCGGCAACCTCTCCATCCGCAGGAGCGCCTGATGACCATGCCGATCCCCGGCTCGGAGGTCTTCTCCAGCCGTCCCGTCGATCCCGACGAGCTCGCCCGCTCGCTGCCCTCGGCGCTGGCCGTGCACACCGTCGGCCAGGAGCAGATCGACGCGCTGGACCCGCTCACCTACGAGGTCGTGCGGCACCGGCTGTGGTCGGTGACCGACGAGATGGGCGAGGCGCTCAAGCGCATGTCCGGCTCGCCGATCGTCACCGACGCCAACGACTTCGACTTCGCCATCTCCGACGAGCTGGGTCAGGAGGTGCAGGTCGGGCTCTACAACACGATGCTGGTCGGCGCCGTCGACCTGGCGATCTACTGGACGCTGCGGAACCGGGCGGACAACCCGGGCATCGAGGCCGGCGACATGTTCCTGTGCAACGACCCGTGGGTCGGCGGCGGGCTGCACCAGAACGACGTGATCGTCTACCAGCCGGTGTTCCACGACGGGAAGCTGTTCGCCTGGACCAGCGCCGTCGCGCACCAGCCCGATCTCGGCGGCGTCGGGCTCGGGTCGTTCTCACCCGCCGCGCAGGACGTGTTCTCCGAGTCGCTGCCCACCCCGCCGGTCAAGGTGGTGCGCGGCGGGCAGCTGCAGCGCGACGTCGCCGACCTGTGGGTGCGGCGCTCCCGGGTACCGATGCTGGTCGGCCTGGACCTGCGGGCCAAGATCGGCGCGAACAACGTCGGCGCCGAGCGGCTGGCCGCGCTCGTCGAGCAGTACGGCGCGGACACCGTGAAGGCCGTGATGAAGCGGATGATGTCCGACGCCGAGTCCCGGCTGAAGGACAAGCTCGCCGCGCTGCCGGACGGCTCGTGGACCGCCACCGGCTACCAGGACCAGTCGCACGAGGGCGACCGCGGCCTGCACCGGATCACCGTGCGGACGACGAAGACCGCCGACCGGCTGACCTTCGACTTCACCGGCACCGATCCGCAGGCCGGCGTCATCAACTGCACCTACGCCGGCATGCGCGGCGGCGTGATGCTGGCGCTGCTGCCGATCCTCGCCCACGACATCCCGTGGTCGGCGGGCGGGCTGATGCGCTGCTTCGACCTGGTCACCGAGGAGGGCACGCTCAACAACGCGACCTTCCCGGCCGCCGTCGGGCGCGGGCCGATCGGGCCGGCCTGGCTGACCGGCAGCCTGATCGCCGAGTGCCTGTCCCAGATGCTCGATCGCGACCTGGAGCTCGGCAAGAACGTGCAGGCCACCTGCTGCGGCACCTGGGACACCGCGGTCATCGCCGGGCTGGACGAGCGCGGCGAGCAGCCCGCGCCGTTCCTGTCGATCATGATGGAGCCGATGGCCGGCGGCTACGGCGCCCGGCCGCACGCCGACGGCGTGGACACCGGCGGGCTGCTCGGTATCCCGATGGGCCGGGTCCCGGACGTCGAGATGACCGAGTTCATGTACCCGGTCCTCGCACTCTGGCGGCGCGAGGTGCGCGACTCCGGCGGCCCGGGGCGGCACCGCGGCGGGCTCGGCGCCTCGATCGCGCTCACCCCGCACGGCACGAGCATCCCGATGGGCCTGGTCCTGGCCTCGGCCGGCAAGGCCGTCGCGCAGAACGCCGGGCTCTGCGGCGGGCATCCCGGCAACAGCGGGCTCGACGTCGTCGCGCGGAACAGCCGGATCGCCGAGCTGCTGGCCGCCGGCCGGCTGCCCTCCGAGCTCGACGAGATCAGCGACACCCTCGAACCCGGCCAGAACTACGTCTCCAGCCATCTCGCCCCCGGGGAGGTGTTCGCGATGACCTGGCAGGGGGGTGGCGGCTACGGCGACCCGCTCACCCGCGATCCCGCCGCCGTGCTGCGCGACCTGCGCGAGCAGAAGATCACCCCGGCCGCCGCGGCGGAGGTCTACGGGGTGGTCGCCGCGGACGGGGCGGTCGACCCGGATGCCACCCGGGCCGAGCGGGACCGGTTGCGGGACGGGCGTCGCGCGCGGTCCCGGATCGTCGGCCGGACCCGCGGCCGGGCGGACCTGACCTCGGCCAGGCGGATCGACGACAACCTCGCCGAGGTCGGCGACACCATCGTCTGCGTGCACTGCGCCGAGATCCTCGGCGACACCGGCGGCGGATCACCGCTGGCCCTGGCCGTGTACGACGGCCCGCCGACCGACGCCGGGCCGCAGATCATCGCCGTCGCGGCGGACTACGTCGACGCGCCCGTCGTGTTCCGCCAGTACAGCTGCCCGTCCTGCTGGACGGCGCTGTCCTCGGCGGTCGTCCCGGCCGACCATCCGGACCACGCGACCACGCTGGGCCGGCTGACCGTCACCACCGGATAGCGGACGACGACCGGCCGGGGACGGAACGGGGCGGGCCGGGCCGGACGGCACGGAAGAACGGGCGGGCGGTACCGGGAGACCGGGGCCGCCCGCCCGGCGTCGTACCGGCGAACCGGGCGTCACCCGCGGCCGGGCTGCGGCCTCACGCCGCCTGCCGCACCACCCCGACGGCCCCGCGCAGGCCGACGCACCCCACGCAGCCGACACAGTCGACACAACCCGCGCAGCCCACGCAGTCGGTGCAGCGGACGCAGGCGGCGCAGCCGACGCAGCGGCGGCAGAACACGCAGGCGGCGCAGCCGACGCAGCCGAGCAGCCCGATGCCGAGGAACGTCAGCACGCTCCCGAGCACCGCGACACCCGCCGAGGTGGCGACGCTGCCGAGCACCCCGGCACTGCCCGCGGTCGCGACGCTGCCGACCACCCCGGTGCTCCCCGCGACGGCGACGCTCCCGGCGACGCCCGCGCTCCCGGCGACCGCGACGCCGCCCGCCACCCCGACGCTGTCGGTGACCCGCACGCCGGGCCGCTTCCTCGATACGAGCATCCCGCAACGGTGCCCGAACGGCGCCGGCCGCACAGCCGTCACCAGGGTGGTCTGCGGCGGATGGAGTCTTGACCCGGTCCCGTCCGTCCGAATAATTTGACTAGACGTTACGACAAATATCAACGACCTTGCGGTGCAGGACGCCGCGCCCCGGGTGAGGGGTCCCGGGGCGCGGCGTCCCGGCTCGTGACACCGGGGGGACCGGCGGCCGTGAACCGACGATGGCCCGACGAGCCCGCCGCCGGCGGGGACGGCGTCCCGGCCGGTCCCGGTCCGGGACCGGAGGCGCCCGGCGCGGTGCCGGGACCGACCGGCCCGGCCGGTCCCGATCCGGTGCCCGGGTTCGTGCCCGGGCCCGCGGCCGATCCCGAGCCCGCCGCCGGGTTGCTCGCCGCGCTGTGGGCGCGGTTCGTCGGCCAGAGCCGGTTCTCCTGAGCAGCCCGGCCCGCCGCACCGTGGATCATGCGTCCTGGGCACCCCGGGTGTAGGTGCAGAGCGCCGCGATCACGAAGACGTCCAGCACGATGATCAACAGCGACCACACCGGGTAGTAGGGGATGAAGACGAAGTTCGCGAGCATGCTCAGGATCGCGATCGTGATCCCGACCACCCGGCCCCAGGTCTGGCCGGTGAGCACCGCGGCACCGGCGAACCCGACCAGCAGCCCGAGGATCAGGTGCACCCAGCCCCAGGTCGTCAGGTCGAGGGCGAGGACGTAGCCGGGCGCGGTGATGTAGACCTCGTTGGAGAACAGCGCGACCAGCCCCTGGACGGCGCCGAACGCCCCGGCGATGACCATCATGATCCCGGCGAACACGGCGAGGCCGGACTGCCAGGGTGCCGGCCGGGGTCGCGGCGCCCGTGAGAGCCGGTCGGTGGGGGTGGGGTGCTGGGACACTGACGACATCGTTCCTCCCGGTCCGGTGAGCTGTGACGACCACGAGGGTCGTCGCCCGGCGCCGGTTCCTCCTCCCCCGCCGCGGGTGAGCCGGGACGGGTCAGTCCGGCAGGCGCTGCAGGGAGACGACCTCCAGCCCCATGCCGCTGCACAGCCGCAGCAGCTCGTAGAGGTCGGCCTGCTCGGGGAAGACGCCGTAGAGGGTCGTCTGCGGGGGCAGGGTCCGCATCTCCAGCTCGGAGAACGCCCGCCGGGCCGGTTCGGACAGATGCCCGCTGACACACACCTCGTACCGCGCCATCGCGATCGCCACCGTCCTCCCGTGTCCGGATCCGTTCCGGCAGGGTGCGCCCGGGACCGCGGCCCGTCATCGCCCGGACCGGATGAGCCGGGCCGGCTCAGCGGGGCCGGCTGCCGATCAGCCCGCGCTCGTGCGCCGCCGCGACCGCGAGCCGGCGGCTGCGCACGCCGAGCTTGGCGTAGATGGAGCGCACGTGGCTCTTCACGGTGTTCACCGAGACGGCGAGATCGACGGCGATGTCGTCGAGCGAGAGCAGCGACGGGAGCAGCTCGAGCACCGTGATCTCCCGGTTGCTGAGCATCGACGCCTGCCGGGTCCGGCCGAGCCCGGCCCGCAGCGCGCGCCGGGCCATCTCGTCGGCCGGCCCGAAGCCGCCGTCCTGGTGCACCAGCAGCTCGTGCACGCCCGGCTCGGCGACGGCGAACGGCCGGACCGTGTCCAGTGGTTCGGCCAGGGTGAGCGCGGTCTGCAGCGCGTGCCGGGCGGCGAACCGCTCGTCCGCACGCACCGCGAGCGAGGTCTCCAGCAGCCAGGCGTCCACCGCGGTCACCGGCAGCACGGTGTCCACCGTCCCGTCCAGGACCGGCCGCACCAGCGCCCTGGCCCGGTCCCGGTGCTGCCCGGCGGACTCCGCCCAGGCGCGCATCGTCAGCAGCTCGCCGCACTCGCCGGTGCGCTCCGCCGACCACGCCAACGCGCTCTGGGCGGCGGAGGCGTGGCCGAGCAGCAGCGCCTGCCGGCACTCCAGCATCGCCAGCGCGGCGGCCGGCTCGGCGCCGATCGCCCGGTCGCCGAACTCGGTGCGCGCCCGCTGCAGCTCGGCCAGTCCGCGGGCGCGGTCGCCGAGATCGAAGAGGGCGGATCCGTGCACCGCCCGCAACACGTACCAGACCTGCGGTGACGCCGCGGCCGGTCCGGCCGCGATGCCGGCCGCGGCGATCCGCTGCGCCTCCGCGCAGGCGCAGCGGGCGAGCTCGGTGTAGGCCAGCATCGCCCGCGCGGTGGCCGTCAGCGGCGTGCCGTCCCAGCCGTGGTCGTCGGCGAGGGCCAGCGCGGAGCCGCACAGCGACCGGGTCGTGCGCAGGTCACCGGTCTCGATCGCGACGACGCCGAGCAGCGACAGCGACACCGCCTGCAGGTACTCGAAGCCGTGCCGGCGGCTCAGCGACAGGGCGACGTCGAACTCGGCCCGCGCCCGGTCCCGGTCGCGGCCGAGCAGCGCCCGGCCGCGGCCGAGCCGGGCCAGCGCGGCGGCGCCCGGCTCGGTGGGCAGCGGGGCGCCGGTACCGGACGGGCCGGGCCGGCCGGCGAACAGCTCGGCCACGGTGCGGAGCGCGGCGAGATCGGCGGGATCGCCGTGGCCCGGTGGGCGGCGCCGGGCGGTGTCCAGGTCGTCCCGGGCGGCGTCGGCCTCGCCCGCCTCGAGATGGCCGAGCGCGGAGATCAGGCCGAGCCGGTGGTCGTCGGCGACGGTGTCCGGGCCGAGCCGCGCCAGCGCGTCGCGCACCGCGCGGTGCTCCCCGGCGAGCAGCAGCGGGACGGCGAGCCGGTGCAGCATGCCGGTCAGCAGGGCGTCGTCGCCGGCCCGCGCGGCGTGCTCCAGCGCGGGCACCGGCCGGCCCCGGTCCGCCCACCAGCGGGCGGCGACCGCGTGCAGGTCGGCGACCCGGCGGCCGCCCTGCCGTTCCAGGTCGGCGCGCAGGTGGGTGTGCAGCAGCTCCTGCACCCGGTAGGTGCCGGGTTCCGTCCCGATCGAGGTGAGCAGCGAGGTGCGGCGTTCGAGCTGGTCGAGGAGCCCGCCCGCCTCGTCCAGGCCGGAGAGCTCGACGGCGAGCCCGGTCGGCACCGGGTTGCTGATGCTGATCACCCGCAGGAACTCGCGCCGGTCGGCGGGCAGGCCGGAGAGGATCTCGCCGACCAGGTAGTCGGCGACCGAGCGGTCGTCGCCGGAGAAGCGCTCGAGGAACGCGGTCCGGTCGGCAGCCGCCTCCAGGCCGAACGCGGCGAGCCGGAGTCCGGCCGCCCAGCCGCCGGTCCGGGTGTGCAGCGTGTCGACCTGGGCGGGGGTGAGACGCAGCCCGGACCGCTCGAGCAGGGCGGCGGCCTCGGCGGGGGTGAACGCGAGCTCGGCGGCGCGCAGCTCCTGCAGCCGTCCGCCGAGCCGCATCCGGGGGAGGGACAGCGGCGGATCGAACCGGCTCGCGAGCACGAGGTGCACCGATGCCGGCTTGATCCGGGTGAGGATCCGCAGGCCGTGCACGGCGTCGGGATCGACGAGCTCGTCGACGTCGTCGAGGACGAGCCGCAGCGGGCCCGGCAGCGCCGCCAGCGCGCCGGCGAACTCGGCGACGAGCTCGGGCAGCGCACCGGAGCGCCACTCCCACGGCGCCCGGAGCCGGCTGCCGGCCGGCACCGACGGGCAGCGGATCACCGCGGCCACGACCGAGGTCCACAACCGGCTGGGTGTGTTGTCGTCGCGGTCGATGCTCACCCAGGCGGTGTCGGTCGAGTCGTCGGCGGCGGCCCAGCCGGCGAGCAGCGACGTCTTGCCGTACCCGGCGGGGGCGCAGACCAGGGACAGGTCGGCCGTCGCACCCCGGGTCAGGCGCTCGGCCAGCGCCGCGCGGTCCACCGCCCCCGGCGGGGCCGGCGGAACGGTGATCTTCACGGAGGGGATCCGGACGGTCCCGGCCGGCCGCACGGCACGGCCTTCCGGTGGGTGCCCGACGACGTCGGGGTGCTGCTGGTTCAGATGCATGTCGGTGCCCGGTACGGCTCGGCGGCGGATGCGGTCCCACCGCCTCGGCCGGGCGTTCACCTCCCGATTCGGCGAGCACGCCGCGGTCGGCTCCCGGTGAGCGACCGTCGTTCGACGTGGTGCTCCGGCGCGGGGCCAGTACCGTGCGCTGTGCAATGGTCGGAACACAATCGTCAATGTTGTTGACTAACCGGACGGTGCAGGAGCCGATCCGGCCGTCGGATTCCGGCCGCCTGTGACGCTGCGGCGCAGTACATGTCGCGTGGCAGGGCGGTGCCGCTGGTGCGAATGCCGGACCGTTGCGCCGGTTGCTGTCCGGCGCTGGGTCGACCGGGCGACCGGTCCCCGCGACGTCGCTCACCGGTGCGGCCCGCGACCGGACGGACCACCGTCGCGCCCGGGATCGGCCGAGCGGGCCTCCCGGTCCTGCTCCGCCCGGTCGACCGCGCCGAGCAGCAACCGCACGACGAGCCCGATGACGAACAGGCCGAGGAGCATCTGGGTCATCACGAGCACCCGCGCCAGCTCGGTGACCGGCGTGATGTCGCCGAAACCGACGGTGGCGAACACGGTGACGGTGAAGTAGAGCGCGTCGGTCCGGGTGAGCGGCTCGCTGAAGCTCTCCGGCAGGGCGTGGGTGACGATGCAGTACGCGCCGGCGTAGATCACCAGGAACAGCGGGAAGCCGGTCGCGACGGCCCTGGCGGCGCGCAGCCGCGGGTACTCGGCCCCGATGACCGCCCGCACCTGGCGCGCCACCAGCCAGGCGTAGAGCGCCAGGGCACCCAGGAAGAGGGCCTCGGTGCGCAGGTTCAGCGGGCGGTCGAACGGCGCCGCGTAGTACACGGCCAGCAGGACCGTCACCGACGCCACCGAGCTCACTACCGCGACGACGACCGCCCGGCGTCGGGAGGTGGGGGTCGGCGTGGCCCGGGATGCGCTGTCGTCTCGCACGCTGCCGACCGAACAGCCCGCCCGCACCGCGGACGTCACCCGGGACGGGCGAAACCACCGCCGCAGGTGCCGCGGGGTTTGTCGCCCGTCGCGGGTGATGGCGGGGCAGCGGGGCCGTCCTAGCTTCGCGCCATGACGACCTCGGCAGCCGATCTCCCGGCCACCCCGCCGTCCGGTGCCGCGCCGGTGCCGGCCACGGCCGTTCCGTCACCCGCGACCGACGGTGCGGCCGCCCGCCGCGGCATCCCGCGGGCGCTCGTGATCCTGCTCGGGCTCGCCGCGGCGATCGTCGTCGCGGCCGGGCTGCAGGCGGTGGCCTGGCTGATCGGGCCCGCCTTCATGGCGCTGATCATCGTGATCAGCGTCGCCCCGGTGCAGGGCGCGCTGCGCCGGCACGGCTGGCCGGGCTGGGCGACGACGGTGGTCGTGGTGCTTCTGGTCTACGCGATCCTGATCGGGCTCGCCCTCGGGATCGTGTACTCGGTGGCCCGGCTGGCGACCGAGCTCCCGCAGTACGCGGCGGCGGCCAGCGGCCTGGTGAACCGGCTGACGGCCGGGCTGGCCGGGGCCGGTGTGGGGCCCGAACAGCTGCGCCAGGCCGCGTCGTCGCTCGATCTCGGGAAGCTCGCCGGGATCCTCGGCGCGCTGCTCGGCAGCGTCGCCGGGCTGGCGTCGAACCTGGTGTTCCTGCTGGCGCTGCTGCTGTTCCTCGGGGTCGAGGCGGGCGGGGCGGGCGACCGGGTCGCCTCGATCGCCGCCGACCGGCCGCACACCAGCGCCGCGCTGGAGCGCTTCGCCTCGGGCACCCGGCGGTACCTGCTGGTCACCACGGTGTTCGGGCTGATCGTCGCGGTGCTCGACTGGGTCGCCCTGCTGCTGCTGGGGATCCCGCTGGCGGCCACCTGGGGACTGCTGGCGTTCATCACCAACTACATCCCGAACATCGGCTTCGTGATCGGCGTGGTGCCACCGGCACTGCTCGGGCTGCTGGTCGGCGGCCCGCAGCTGATGCTGGTGGTGATCGTCGTCTTCTGCGGCATCAACTTCGTCGTCCAGTCGATCATCCAGCCGCGGTTCATCGGCGACGCGGTGGGGCTGTCGGTGACGGTCACGTTCCTGGCGCTGGTGTTCTGGGCCTGGCTGCTCGGCCCGCTCGGCGCGATCCTGGCGATCCCGCTGACGCTGCTGGCGAAGGCGCTGCTGGTCGATCTCGATCCGAAGGCCCGCTGGGCCGACGCGCTGCTGCGGTCGACCCCGAAGGGCACCCCCGCAGCGGGGGACCCGGCCGGCCCGGTCCCGGCGGGCGACGAGGGGGCGCGGGCATGACCGGCGACACCGGCCGCGGGGTGGGTGCGCCCACCGACGGCGGGATCCGGCCGGGCGCCGGCGTGCTCACCGCCGCCTGCGTGTCGACGCTGGTGGTGAACGCGAACACCTCCGCGGTGAGCATCCTGCTGCCCTCGATCAGCTCCGACCTGGACGTCCCGGTCGACGTGTTGCAGTGGGCGGTGACCGGATACCTGCTGGTCGGCGCCGCGGTGATCGTGACATCGGGCGCGCTCGGCGACGTGTTCGGGCGCCGCCGGATCTTCGTGGCCGGCCTGCTGCTGTTCGTGGTGTCCTGCGCGCTGATCGCGCTCGCCCGGGGCGGCACGCTGGTCGTGGTGGGGCGGCTGATCCAGGGGGCCGCCGGCGCCACCATCCTCGCCTGCGGGCTGAGCCTGCTCTCGGTCGCGTCGTCCGGGGCGGCGCAGATGCGCGCGGTGACGCTGTGGGGTGCGGCCGCGGCGGCGGGCGCGGCGGGCGGACCGGTGATCGGCGGCGTCCTCAACGAGCTGACCGGCTGGCAGGGGCTGTTCTGGATCGACGCGGTGGTGGCGGCCGCCTGCATCCCGCTGACCCTGCGGGCGGTCGCCGAGTCGCGGGACCCGAACCGGCCCCCGACGATCGACCTGGCGGGCACGGTGCTGATCGCCTGCGTGCTCGTGCCGTTCGTGTTCGCGATGACCGAGGGCCCCGGCTGGGGCTGGTTCTCGCTGCCGACCCTGCTGTGTCTGGGGCTGACGGTGCTGGCCGGGTTCGGCTTCGTCGCCGTGGAGCAGCGGGTGTCCTCGCCGCTGGTGGACCTGCGGCTGCTGCGCAACGTCGCGCTCGTCGCGTCCACCTGGGTGATCTTCGTCGGGGCCGGGGTGATCGCGGCGCTGAGCTTCCTGCTCAGCCTCTACTTCCAGGACCCGTCGACGCTCGGGTTCTCCAGCCTGACCGCGGGTCTGGCGATGCTGCCGCTGGCCGCGGTGGTGATCGTCCTGGCCCCGCTGGTCACCCCGCTGGCGCACCGCTTCGGCACCCGCAACGCCGTGCTCGGCGGGTTCGTCGTGCTCAGCACCGGATTCGCGCTGCTCGTCCTGGTCACCCCGTCCTGGCCCTACACCCGGTTCCTGATCCCGCTGCTGTGCATCGCCGCCGGGCTCTCGCTGACGAACGGGCCTGCGTCGTCGGTCGCCACCTCCTGCGTCACCGCCGAACAGGTCGGGCAGGCGTCCGGGATCTCCAACATGGCCCGCTACGTCGGCGGTGCGGTGATGACGGCGGTCGCCGCGGGCGTCTACGGGTCGGTGATCGCCGGCCGCACCGCGGACGGCGCCGACCGCGCCGACGCGCTGGCCGCCGGCTTCTCCGCCGCCGCCGTGGTGCTCACGGTCTTCTCGGCGGTCAGCATCGTGCTCGCGGTGTTCGCCGCGCACCGGCCGCCGCGCCCGCACGCCGTCGACTACGCGGCCGCGGCCGCGTCGACCTCGCACACCATCCCGGTGCCCGAGCTCGGCTCGACCCGCTGAGCGGCGGTTCCCCCGCCGGGGGTGATGCGCCGGGCACCGGCCGTCCGCAGAGTCCGGAGCCGTGGCCGCGTCGAACTGGTCGGCGGCCGCATCCATCCGGCGGACCGAACGGAGACGGGCATGGCGACCTTGACGGTATGGAAGTTCGACACGGCGGGCGGCGCGGACGGGGCGCTCCACCTGCTGCAGCGGTTGCAGAAGGAGGAGCTGCTCCGGATCGACGACGCGGCGTACGTGTACTGGACCGAGGGCCGGAAGAAGCCGAAGACCGAGCAGCTGCACAGCCTGGCCGGCGGCGGCGCGCTCGGCGGCGCCTTCTGGGGGCTGCTGTTCGGGTTGATCTTCTTCATCCCGCTGCTCGGGGCGGCCATCGGGGCCACCATGGGTGCGCTCGCCGGGTCGCTCTCCGACGTCGGGATCGACGACGACTTCATCCGCACGGTCCGCGACAACGTCACCCCGGGCACCTCGGCGCTGTTCGTGATGACCTCGAACGTCGTCGCGGACAAGGTGATCGACCAGTTCCGGGAGACCGGGGCGACGCTGCTGTCGACCAACCTCTCGGACGAGCAGGAGAGCCGGTTGCGCGCGGCGTTCGCCGAGGAGGCGTAACCGGGCGTGGCCGCGGTGACCGTCGCGACCGGGGCGATGGAGCTCGTCGCCGTCGCGTTCGAGGTGCTCGGCGCGGCGGTGCTGGTGGTGGGCCTGCTCGTCGCGGCGGCGGTCTCCGGCCGGGTCCGGTGGCGCACCGGATCCGGCCGGGCCGCGTACCGGACCCTGCGCGAGACCTTCGGCGGGGTGCTGCTGCTCGGCCTGGAGATCCTGGTCGCCGCCGACCTGGTCCGGACCGTCGCGGTCGAACCGACCCTGCAGAACGTCTCGGTGCTCGGGCTGATCGTGCTGATCCGGACCTTCCTGAGCTTCTCGCTGCAGATCGAGATCGACGGCGTCCCGCCCTGGCGGCGGGCACTGCCCGGCGGCGGCGCCCGCCAGGTCGCCGGCGCGCTCGCCCGGGCCGACGCCGCCGGGGGTTCACCCCGCGCGGGTGGTGCCCGGGCGGACGGGCCGGGCGAGACTTCCGGCGGAGCGGAACGGTGAGGAGCCCACCCGAGGAGAGCGCCGTGTCGGACGTCGAGTTCACCCACGAGGAGTCGCTGGACCGGGCGGCCGCCGCCGCGGTCCTGTCCGGGCTCGCCGCGGCGCTGGCCGACGGGGACGGGCACGTCGAGCTGCGGCTCGGCGGCGGCCGCGCGAAGCTCCGGGTGCCGGAGCGGATCCGGGCCGAGATCGAGGTCGAGGTCGAGCACGGCGAGGTCTCGCTGGAGCTGGAGATCAGCTGGACGCTCGACGCCCGGGCGGCGCGCCGCTCCCGCCAGCCCGCCGCACAGCAGGCGGACTGAGCCCGGCCCGAGGTGGAGGGAGGCCCGGATGCCGCGGACGACGTACCGGTTCCGGGTGGAGGGCGACCTGCCCGCGCACGCCGTCGACGAGTTCTGCGACATGCGCATCGAGGCCGTCCCGGCGAGCACCATCCTGGAGTGCACCGTGGTCGACGAGTCGCACCTGCGCGGGATCTTCGCGCTGATGCGGTCGCTCGGGCTCACGGTGGTGTCGGCCCGGCCGGTCCGCCGCTGATCCCCGGTTCATCCGTCCCGGAGGAGGTGCGCCCGCCCGCGGGCGCCGGATCCTCGGCGGGACGGAGGACAGGGCCCGGTGCGAGGAGGGTGGCGTGAGCAGATCGGTGACCGATCGGGAGCCGGCGGTCCGGCGGGTGTACTACCACGACCCGGCCGCGCCGCCGGCCACCGTCGTCGTCCCCGCGGTCGTCGTGGCCGTGCCGGGACCGGACGGCACCCTGCTGCTGGTGCGCCGCTGCGACAGCGGCGGCTGGGAGCTCCCGGGCGGCCGGGTCGACGTGGGGGAGTCCGCCGCCGCGGCCGCGGTCCGGGAGACGGCCGAGGAGTCCGGCGTGCTGGTGACCGTCACCGGGCTGATCGGCGTGCACTCCGATCCCGGCTACGTCGTCCGGTCCCCGGCCGGCGAGGTGCGCCAGCCGTTCGTCCTGCTCCTGCGCGGTCGCGAGGTCGGCGGGACGGTGCGGGCGGACCTGCACGAGACCAGCGACGCCCGGTGGTTCGCACCGGCCGGGATCGCCGGGTTGCCGGTGGAGCCCGCGGCGCGGGTGCTGATCGAGCACGCGCTGGCCGCCGGCCCCGAACCGCACATCCACTGACCGATCCGCTGGAGTCCCGATGACCACCACCCCGGTCCGATCCCCCGAGCCCGTGCGGGCGACCGTCGATCAGCGCGCCGCCCGCGGCCGCGCCGCGCGGGCCGACGCACCGCGCGGGGCGCACGGCGAGTTCGTCCCGGACCCGGCCCGGCCCGGCCCGGTCGACCTGCTCACCGCCCAGGACGCGGGCCGGCTGACCGAGCTGCTGCCGGTCCGGTACGGCCGGATGGCCGCCTCGCCGTTCTCCTTCTACCGGGGCGCGGCCGCGGTGATGGCCTGCGACCTCGCCGGGACGCCCGCGTCGGGGATCACGGTGCAGCTGTGCGGCGACGCGCACCTGTCGAACTTCGGCTTCTTCGCCTCACCGGAGCGACGCCTGGTGTTCGATCTCAACGACTTCGACGAGACGCTGCGCGGCCCGTGGGAGTGGGACGTGAAGCGGCTCGTCACCAGCGTGGAGATCGCCGCCCGGGAGCGCGGTCTGCGGAAGCGGGACCGGCGCGCGCTCGCCGGCACGGCCGCCCGCTCCTACCGGCTGGCGATGCGCCGGTTCGCCACGATGACCGATCTCGACGTCTGGTACTCCCGGCTGGAGGTCGAGCAGATCCGCATCCGCTACGCCCGCGAGCTGCGCGGGAGCGGCCGTCGGCTGGACCGCGGCATCGCCAGGGCGCACGGCCGGGACAACATGGGCGCGCTGCGCCGGTTCACCACGACCACCGCCGACGGGCTCCGGCTGACCGCGGCCCCGCCGCTGGTCGTCCCGCTGCGCGAGCTGCTCCCGGCCCGGGCGGTGGCCGACCAGGAGGCGCTGCTGCGCGGGTTCCTGCGCGACTACCGGGACTCGCTGCCGTCCGAGCGCCGGGTGCTGTTCGACGGATACCACCTGGTGGACATCGCCCGCAAGGTGGTCGGCGTCGGGAGCGTCGGGACCCGCTCCTGGATGCTGCTGCTGCTCGGCCGCGACGACCGGGATCCGCTGTTCCTGCAGGCGAAGGAGGCGGGGCCGTCGGTGCTCGAGGAGTACCTGGGGCCGGCGCCGCAGGACTCGCCGGGCCGCCGGGTGATCGAGGGCCAGCGGCTGATGCAGGCGGTCGGCGACATCTTCCTGGGCCGGCAGGAGCAGCTCGGGCTGGACGGCGTGCGGCGGGACTTCTACGTGCGCCAGCTGCGCGACTGGAAGGCGTCGGTCGAGGTCGAGGCGATGGTCCCGCAGGGCATGGCGGTCTACGCGGAGCTGTGCGGCTGGACGCTGGCCCGCGCGCACGCGCGCTCCGGCGACCGGGTCGCCGTCGCCGCCTATCTCGGCTCGGGCAGCGCGTTCGACCGGGCGATGGTCCGGTTCGCCCACCGCTACGCCGACCTGAACGACCGGGACCACCGGAGCCTGCTCGACGCCGTCCGGGACGGCCGGATCGAGGCGACGACCGGCGTGTGAGTCAGCGGGCCGGCCGGCCGCGGAGCACCCGGAACAGCGCGGTGACGCCGTCCCGCACCCCGGCCGGGGCGGCCGCGGCGGGTGCGGCGCCGGGCGCGTCCACCGGGGTCCGGACACGCAGCGCGCCCGGCAGCGACCGGAACCGCAGCGGCGGCGGCAGCTGCAGGGTCTCCCCGTCCACGGCGACGTCGAGCAGCGGATCGGCGGAGCGCACCTCGAACTCCGGGACGGTCCACGCCCGGTAGCCGCGGAACCCGTCCAGCCTGCCGCCCGCCTCGGCCGCGAGCAGGGTGGTCAGGTCCCGGGCGCGGTCGACGGTCACCGCGACGACGCCGAGCCGGCCGCCGTCGATCCGCTCCCGGGTGCCGAAGCCGTTCAGCCTGCTCAGCCGGTAGGCGCCGTTGGAGACGAGCAGGACGTCGCTGGTGTGCCGCAGCTCGCCGCCCGGGCCGGTGAAGCGCAGGTCCGGCCGGCGCGCGTCCGGACCCAGCAGGTCGGGCAGCATCGCGGCGGCCGTCGCCAGCTTCGCCTCGCGGTACGCCTCGGACCGCACGACGGCGGCGTACGCGCCGAGCGAGGCGTTGTTGACGAACACCCGGTCGCCGACCAGGGCGAGATCGATCCGCCGCTCGACGGCCGCGCCGAACGCGTCCAGCGCGGCGGGGACGTCGGCCCGGTCCAGGCCGAGATCGAGCGCGAAGTGGTTGCGGGTCCCGGCGGGCACGCAGACGAACGCGACGCCGTGCCGGTGGGCGACGTCGGCGACCAGCGCCTGCGAGCCGTCGCCGCCGGCCATCCCGAGCACGTCGGCGCCGCCGGCGACGGCCTGCTCGGCGAGCGCGCGCAGGTCGTCGCCGGGGCGCAGCAGCACCGGGCGGACGCCGATCCGGCGGGCCGCACCCATCAGGTCGTACCGGCCGACCTTCCCGCCGCCGGACCGCGGGTTCATCAGCAGCACCCCGGACCGGGCCGGGCCGACCGCCCGGGCCGCGGACGGCTCGGGTGCGAGGTCGCGGCCGATCGCGACCCGGGCCGCCGCGGTGGCGAGCGGGACCAGCACGACCACCGCGACCAGCCGCAGCACCGAACCGGCGAGCAGCAGCACCCCGACCGTCGACAGCAGCGCGGCCACGGCGACCACGGCGGCGACGGCCCGGCGGGCGCCGCGCCGGACCAGCGCGGTCCAGCCGGCGAGCACCGCGAGCACGACGAGCAGCACGCCGGCCACCATCGCGAGCGGATCGGTCAGCAGCGCGAGCACCACCAGCGCGGCGGCCGCGACCAGGGCGGCCAGTGCCAGCGCCGCGGCCAGCCGCCGCCGGGTCGAGGGGCGCGCGCCGGATGGTCCGTCCGGCATGGTCATCACACTCCGGCTGCTCGGGGACGGCGTGTGCCGACGATGGCCGCGGGACCGGCGGGTCGCATCACCCGCCCGGGATGACCTGCCGGGCCCGGCCGGGTGCGGGGGCGTGCGCTGGCCGCCGGGTGTTCGGACGCGGCCACGGGTGGCCGAGCAGGACCGGGGGCGCGGGCCGCGGGTGGCCGAGCAGGACCGCGGACGCGGGCCGCGGGTGGCCGAGCAGGACCGCGGACGCGGGCCGCGGGTGGCCGACCAGGACCGCGGGCGCGGGTCAGCCGTCGTCGGCGGGGCCGAGCGCGTCGAGGTGCAGCCGGGCCCGCTCGCTCATCCGGCCCAGCGCCGCACGCCCGGCCCGCGGGTCGCGGCCGCGGACCGACTCGACCATGTCCCGGTGGTCGGCGTGCGACCGGACGAGGTCGCCGCGGTCGGCGATCTCGGCCTCCAGCCGGTTCGCCATCAGCCGGCGCATCGGGCTGCGGATGGCGAGCATGTTCCGCAGCAGGATGCGGTTGTGCGCCGCCTCGGCGAGCACGATGTGGAACTCGCCGTCGGCGGCGAGGAAGCGCGGGATGTCCGTGCCGGCCTCGAACATCGCGTCGAGCAGCTCGTCGAGCCGGGTGAGCTGGGCGTCGGTGCGGCGCTGCGCGGCGAGATCGACGATCGCGGACTCGATGGCCTCGCGGGCCTCCACCATCTCGACGTACTCGGAGACGTCGGAGGCGCCGAGCGACCACGGGACGAACCGGCCGTCGTGCTCGACCTCCAGCACCACGGTGCCGACGCCCTGCCGGGTCTCCACCCAGCCGCGGGCCTGCAGGGTGCGGACGGCCTCCCGCACGGTGAGCATCGAGGTGCCGGTGTCCGCGGCGAACTCGCGCAGCGAGGGCAGCATCGTGCCGGCGGGCCAGACCCCGGTGACGATCTTCCTGGTCATCTGCTCGACGAGCTCGTCGACCACGCTGACCCGGCGGACGCCGGCCAGCCGGCCGTCCCGCTTCGGCGGTCCCGGGCGGCGGGACCGGCCGGTGGTGGTGCCTGCGGACGACGACATGGGGAAGACCCTAGGGCAGCCGCCGCCAAGATCACAGGCACGTTGAGAACGTGCCGGGGCCCGGGCCCCGGCCCGGCTCACCCGCCGATCGCCCCGGACCGGCTGCGGTGCAGCCCCTGGACCGTGCGCGCCACCGCGATCTCGTCCTCGATCACCCCGGCCAGCCGCCGGACGAACCGGATCGGCTCGTCCGCGGCATCCGGTACCTCCGCGACGATCCGGTCGACCGCGCCCAGCGCGGCCAGCTCGCCCGCCGTGACCTGCTGGGTCCCGGCGACCTCGACCGCCCGGTCCGGGGTGCCGTGCACGATCGCGCTCGCGCCCTCGGGCGGCAGCGGCGCGAGCCAGCCGTGCCCGGCCGCGAGCACCCGGTCCGCGGGGAGGAGGGCCAGCGCCACCCCGCCGGTGCCGCGGCCGAGCAGCACCGACACCGTCGGGACGGGCAATCGCGCCATGGTCGCGAGACAGCGGGCGATCTCCCCGGCCAGGCCGCCGTTCTCGGCGGCCGGACTCAGTTCCCCGCCGACGGTGTCGACCACCGTGACCAGCGGCAGCCGCAGCTCGCGGGCGAGCTGCATGCCGCGCTGCGCGACCCGCAGATCGGCCGGGCCGGGCGGGCGGCGGGCCGCCCGGTCCTGCCCGACCAGCACGCAGCCGGTGTCGCCGAGCCGGGCCAGGCACAGCACGGTGGCCGCGGCGATCTCGCCCGCGCCGGTCCCGTGCAGCTCGACGACGTCCCGGGCGTGGGCGAGCAGGTCCCGGACGCCGGGCCGGTCGTCCCGGCGGGTCGCCGTGATCGCGGTCCGGGCGTCGGCGGGGCGGACGCCCGCTGCATGGTCCGGGTCCGCTGCATGGTCCGGGTCCGCTGCCGGGGCCGGGGCCGGGGCCGGCCCGGGGGCCGTGGGGGTGCGGGGCGGCCGGGCGCCCCGCCCGGTGCAGCGCAGGATCCCGGCCACCCGGTCGCGCAGGCCCCCCGCGTCGACGACGCCGTCGACCAGGCCGTGCGCGTGCAGGTTCTCCGCGGTCTGCACGCCGGGCGGGAACGGCTCGCCGTGCAGCGCCCGGTGGACCTTCGGCCCGAGGAAGCCGATCAGCGCGCCCGGCTCGGCGAACACCAGGCTGCCGAGGGACCCCCAGGACGCGAACGCGCCGCCGGTCGTCGGATGACGCAGGTATCCGACGACCGGGAGGCCCGCCTCCCGGTGCGCGGCGATCCGGTCGGCGATGTCGACCATCGCCAGGAACGCGGCGTTGCCCTCCTGCATCCGGGTGCCGCCGGAGGCCGGGGAGAGCACCAGCGGCAGCGTCTCGGCGGTGGCCCGGGCGACGGCGCGGATCACCCGGTGGGCGGCGACGGTGCCGACCGAACCGGCGAGGAAGGCGAACTCGCTGCACACGACGGCGACCGGGTGGCCGTCGATCCGGCCCCGCCCGGTGATCACGGACTCGTCGGTCCCGGCAGCGCGGGCCGCGTCGTCGAGCTCGCGCCGGTGGTCCGGCCCGGTCCCGGCGGGCGGGGCCGCGGGGGAGTCCCACGGGTGGAACGAGCCGGGATCGAGCAGCGCGGTGAGCAGAGCGGCCGACCCGGGCGTCCGGGTGGCCGGGGACGGAACCGGTTGCGGTGGCATGCGACCCCCTCGGTCACGGGTCACCGGCGTCGCTGCGATCGCCACCCGGTGGCGCAGTGGACAGTCCAATACGTCCAGTGGACTATCCACTCGCGCTACGGTGGGTGTCAACGAGATGCGCGGAGGTACCGGTGCCCGCAGAGCCCCGACGTCCGGCGACGCTGCAGCCGCTCACCCGGCCGCGGCTCTACGAGCAGCTGGTCGAGCGGCTGCTGGAGCACGTCACCGAGCACCGGCTCGGCCCCGGCGACCGGCTGCCGCCGGAGCGCGAGCTGGCCGGCCGGCTCGGCGTCTCCCGCGCCTCGGTCGTGCAGGCGCTGGTCGCGCTGGAGGTGCAGGGCGTGATCGAGGTCCGGCACGGCGACGGCGCGGTGATCCGCGAGGTCCCCGCCGACCGCCAGGTGCTCGCCGCGGTCCGCGCCCGCGAGCACCGGCTCCGCGAGGTGATCGAGGCGCGCGAGGCCCTGGAGGTCCGGATCGCCGCGCTCGCCGCACAGCGGCGCACCGAGCAGGACCTGCGGCGGATCGACGAGTCACTGGCCGGCATGGCCGCCGACATCGCGGCGGGCGGCCGCGGCATCGCCGCCGACGAGGAGTTCCACGCCGCCGTCACCGCCGCCGCGCACTCCGGCCTGCTGGCGACCCTGATGGGCGAGATCGCCGGATTGATCCGGGAGTCCCGGATCGAGTCGCTCAGCCGGCCGGGCCGCCCGGCCGAGTCGCTGGCCGGGCACCGCGCGGTGCTGCTGGCGATCCGGGCCGGCGACCCGGTCGCGGCGTCGGCGGCGATGGGGGAGCACATCGCGGCGGTGTCGGACGTCGCGCTGGGCGAGGACGGGTAGCCGGGCTGCTGCTCGGCGAGCGGCCGGGCCTGGTGCTCGCCGCCGCGGCCCTGCTGCGTCCGGGGGCACCGGTGAACCGACCGGCGCCGGCGTGCGTAGCTCCGGGTGCGGGAGGTGCGCAGTGGCGGACGAGATCGACCTGGCCGAGCACGCGCGGCTGGTGGAGGAGATGCCGGTCCGGCTGACCGCGGCGGTCGCCGCCGGGGTGCTCGGTCCCGACGAGGCACACGAGCTGCTCCGGCGCGCCCGCACGGTGCTGCGGACCCGCACCGGGGACCAGCCGAAGTGATCAGTGCTTCGTGGAGGTCCGGTGCCACCAGTGGCACCGGACCCCCACCGGACGGCGATCAGCGCCCGGCGGCCGACTGCCATCCGGCGAACACCGCCACCACCACGGCCTGGGCCAGCAGGAACGCCGTACCGAGCGCGGTCGGCGCGGCCACCTGAACCAGCGCGACGCTCGCCACCACCCAGGCCACGTTCACCGCGACCACCGCCCACACCCCGCCGGGCGGGACCGGTCGTCGGGCGGCCAGCAGGAGCAGTCCGCCGGCGAAGAGCACCAGGAACGCCCCGGCCCCCACGAGCAGCGCGACCGGCAGCCCCAGCAGCGGTGCCAGCGGGACCGCCCCGGCGGCGGTGGCCGCGCCCAGGGCGCCGGACGCCAGCGCGTCGACCCGCAGGGCCGGCCGGATCGCGATGGCCGGGCGGGTGGTGGGGTGCGTGGTGGGGTTCATGGTCGCCTCCTGGACGTCGCCCGGGGTGCGTCCCCGGTGTCTGCGTCCACCATCGGCGGGCCCGCGCCCCGGGTCGATTACCTGCGAGGTCGTGCCCGCGACGCACCGGTTATGCTGGAATGCGGCCCCGTGAGCACCTCGGCGAGCACCCCTCCCATGACGGCGGCGACCCTGGCGGCGCCCGGCGTGCCGGTCGTCGGGTCGTTCCCGCGGCCGGTCCACGGGCCCGGCGAGCTGCTGGTCGAGATGCACTACTCGTCGGTGTGCGGCTCGGACGTGCACTCGGTGTTCGACGGCTTCCACCGGCCGGACATGCTGGGCCGGCCCGGGTACCCCGGCCACGAGGGCACCGGCGTCGTCGTCGGGCCGGAGGACGCGCCGCTGCCGCCCGGCACCCCGGTGCTCACCGTCCCGCCCGGGACGACCGGGCAGTGCTTCGCCGAGTACCAGGCGGTCCCGGCCGGTTACCTGGTCCCGCTCGCGCCCGGCACCGACCTGCGCCGCGCGGTCACCGCGCAGCAGCTCGGCACCACGCTGTTCGCGATGCGCCGGGTCGGCCGCCCGGACGGCGACGTGGCCGTCGTGATCGGGGCGGGCTCGGCGGGCGGCTACTTCGTGCAGCACCTGCGCCGGCTCGGGTACCCGGCCGTCGTCGTGACCGACCGGGACGCCGATCGGCTGGCCGTCGCCGCCCGGCTCGGGGCGACGCACACCGTGCAGGTGCCCGGCGGGAGCCCGGAGGAGCTGGTCGCCGATCTCACCGGCGGGCGCGGCGCGGACGTCGTCGTCGAGGCGGCGGGCTACGACGACTGCCGGGCCGCCGCGATCGGCATGGTGCGCTGGGCGGGCACCGTCTGCTTCTTCGGGTACCCGGAGCGCACCGAGCCGAGCGCGTTCCCGGCGCACCTGGCGTTCCAGCGCAACGTGACGATCGTCTGGCCGAGCGGCGCGCAGTACGAGCCGGGCCTGCGCTCGTTCCACGAGGCGCTCGAGCTCGTCGACGGCGGGCTGGTCGAGGTCGGCCAGTGCCTGGAGCGGGAGCTGCCGCTGGCCGAGACCCCGGCAGCGCTGGAGCTGGCCCGCCGGGCGGGCGACGGCGCGACGAAGATCGGTATCCGGATCGCGCCGGTCAGCGGCCGGTGAGGCGGCGGTAGAGCTCGGGCCGCCGGTCGGCGAGGAACGGGTTCTCCCGGCGCGACGCGGCCAGCGCCGTCCGGTCCAGCCGGGCGTGCAGCAGCTCCTCGCCGCGCCCGGCCCGGGCGACGTCGGCGCCGTCCGGACCGGCCACGCAGGACAGTCCGCCGTAGACCAGGCCGGCCTCGGCGCCGGTGAGGTTGGCGTAGCCGACGTAGATCTGGTTCTCGTACGCCCGGGCCGGGACGAGGGTGGCCGGCACCCGGTCGTAGCCGGTCATGTTCGCGGTCGGGACGAGCACCGCGTCCGCCCCGGCGAGCGCGAGATCGCGGACCGCCTCCGGGAACTCGACGTCGTAACAGATCAGCAGGCCCAGCCGCCAGCCGTCCAGCTCGACCACCGCGGGCCGGTCGGCACCCGGACTGAACTGCGCCCGGTCCAGCTCGCCGAACAGGTGCGTCTTGCGGTACCCGGCGAGCCGGGAGCCGTCCGGCCCGACCAGCGCGACGGCGTTGAACACCTGCCCGCCGTCGGACTCGGGATAGCCGTAGAGGACCGCCGTGCGGTGCCGCCGGGCCAGCGCGGCCACCGCGGCGGCCGACGGCCCGTCGGCCGGTTCGGCGAGCGCCCGCACCGCGTCGGCGCCGATCGCGTAGCCGGTCAGGAACATCTCCGGGGTGACGACGAGATCGGTGTCCGCCGCGGCGAACCCGTCGAGCCGGTGCAGGTTGCCCGGCACGTCCCGCGGCCCGGGGACGCACTGGGCGAGCGCGATCCGCATCAGTCGGGCAGGGCCGGCGGGGCGAGCTCGGCGAACCGGTCGCCGGGCCCCGGGTTGTCCGCGGGGCAGCTGCCGCCGAGGTGGTGCATGATCCCCCAGACGGCGTTGAGCGCGGTCTGCACGGCGCCCTCCGCCCAGGCCGGCGTCCACGACACGTCGTCGCCGGCCAGGAAGATCCCGCGCTCGGCCGGCGGCAGGTCGTCCTGCACGAACTGGCAGTACATCCGCCGGTTGTAGCGGTAGTGGCCGGGCAGTGCACCCTTGAACGCGCCGAGGCTGTGCGGGTCGGACTCCCAGGTCACGGTGATCGGGTCGCCGATGACGTGCCCGGCGATGTCGACGCCCGGGTAGATCTCGCGCAGCGCGCGCAGCGCCAGCTCGACCCGCTTCTCGACCGGGTACGGCAGCATCTTCAGCGAGTCGCTCATCCAGGTGTACGACAGGCAGATCACGCCGGGCCGGTCCGGGCCGTTGTCGAACAGGTAGGTGCTGCGGGTGAGCCGGTCGGTCAGCGTCATGCTCATGACGTCCCGGCCGGTCGCCGGATCGACGTCCCGCCAGAACGGCCGGTCGACCATCACGAACGTCTTCGTCGACTGCATGTAGCGGGTCCGGTCGATCGCCATCCACAGCTCCTGGCTGAACAGCGACTCGTCGGTCTCGATCTGGGTGGACAGCAGCCAGCCCTGGCAGGTCGCGAGGACGGCCGGGAAGTCGCGGACGCCGCCGTAGACGTCGGTGATCCGGATCGTGCCGTCGTCCACCCGGTGGATCCGGGCGACGCCCGGCCGGGTCCCGCCGCCGTGCAGCGACGACAGGCTGGTCCCGGCGGGCCAGTGCGCGATCCCGTCCGGGGCGCGCCGCCACAGGCCCTGCGGGACCTGCTCGACGCCGCCGACGACGAGCAGCTGGTCCTCGTCGCAGGCGGTCGTCACCACCCGCAGGATCTCCAGCATCGAGTTGGGGAAGTCCGAGTCCCAGCCGCCGGTGCCGAAGCCGACCTGCCCGAACGCCTCCCGGTGCGCGAAGCTCAGCTCGGCGAACGGCTTCGAGGTGGACACGAAGTCGTAGAACGTCCGGTCGTCCCACTGCGGCACCAGCTCGTCCCACAGCCGCTTCAGGGTCGCCGTGTCGCGGTTCCGGATGGCGTCCTGGATCGCCGAGAACCCGACGCGCTCCTCCAGCGCCGCCGCCCAGGCGTCGGCGACCTCGGTGAAGAACGGCGGCAGATCGGCCAGGGTGCGGCCGTAGTAGGTCCGTCCGTGCAGGTCGATCACGGTGCTGCCGGACGCCGGGGTCAGCGGGTTCGGGAACGGCTCGGTGCGCAGCCCGAGCAGGTCCACGTAGTGGTGGAACGCGGTCGACGAGCGCGGGAACCGCATGCCGCCCAGCTCGGCGACGATCCCGTCGGCGCCCTCGAACGGCTGCGACCGCAGCCGCCCGCCCAGGTGCGACGCCTCGTACACCACCGGCCGCAGTCCCAGCCGCATCAGCTCGTAGCCGGCGACCAGCCCGGCGATCCCGGCGCCGACCACGGCGACCTCGGTGCCGAGCCGGTCGGCCGGGATCCGGCCGAGCCCGGCGGGATGGGCGATCCAGTCGTCGAACGGGAACGGGAAGTCCGGACCGAAGGCGGTGACCGGAGGCTGCTGGCCGGGGCTCATCGGGCGGCTCCTGGGGGTCGGGCCGGGGACCGCCCGGCGGGGACGAGGGTCTCAGCTCCGCCGGGACCGGACGACCCCGGTGACGATCCGCTGGTAGGTGGTCGGCAGCAGCCGCACCATCGAGTCGATCGCCCAGGCGTCCGGTCCGATGAGGACCCGGCGCCGGTCGCGCAGCACGCCGTCCAGGATGGTCCGGGCGGCCCGGTCCGGCGTCGTCAGGAAGAGTGCCTCGAACTCCTTCGACGCGTCCTGCGGCGACCGCCCGGTGGCGTCGGCGACGCTGGGGTCCATCCGCGCGGCCCGCGCGATGTTGGTCTTGATCCCGCCCGGGTGCACGCAGGTCGCGGACACCCGGGACCCGGTCAGCTCCAGGTCCTGGCGCAGCGACTCGGTGAACCCGCGCACCGCGTACTTGCTGGCGTTGTAGCCGCTCATCAGCGGCTGGGCGGCGAGGCCGAACACACTGGACAGGTTCACCACGTGCCCGTCGCCGGACTCCTCCAGGTGCGGCAGGAACGCCTTGGTCCCGTACACCACGCCCCAGAAGTTGATGTCCATGATCCACCGGTAGTCGTCGAGCGACAGCCCGGTGACCGTCCCGGACAGGGCGACGCCGGCGTTGTTGACGAGCAGGTCGACCGCGCCGTGCTCGGCGACGACGGTGTCCGCCCAGGCGTACACGGCCTGCTCGTCGGCGACGTCGAGCCCGGTGGTGGTCACCCGGACCTGCGGCCCGGCGAGCGCGGCGGTCTCGGCGAGCCCGGCGGCGTCCCGGTCGGCGAGCGCGAGATGACAGCCCTGGCCGGACAGCCGCAGCGCGAGTGCGCGGCCGATCCCGGAGCCGGCCCCGGTGATCGCCGCGGTGCGGCCGGTGAACGTCTTCATGCCGGGAGCCTCTCCATCGGGGGTGCTGATCGCCGAGCCTAATCTGATGACGGCTGATTCCCCATTTGGGGGTGACCGGCGTCGCCCGGCCGGTGGGCCGCCCCCGCGCCGCCGACCAGGAAGCGGGCGAGCGCGTCGGCCACCCGCGCCCGGGGCGGGGTGAACCCGCGCGCCGTCCAGGTCATGACGACGTGGCTGATCCCGCCGATCAGTGCGTCGGCGGTGAGACCGTCGTCGTCGACGTCCAGCGCGGTCCCGGTGTGCTCGGCGGCCAGCGCCGCGAGCAGCCTGCCGAAGTCCGACTTCGTCCGCAGCGAGGTCCGCTCGACCCGCTCGCTCACCCCGAGCACCTCGAACCAGACGACCCTGGCCAGCCGCGGGTCGTCCTCGACGACGGCCAGGAACGCGTCCAGCCCGGTCCGGGCGAGGCCGAGCGGATCGGCCGGCCGGCGCCCCCCGGCCGGCACCGCCAGCGCCGCGGACACCGCCGCCCGCAGCCGGTCGACACACTGCGCGTGCACCGCGAGCAGCAGGTCCTCGGTGCCGTCGAAGCACTCGTAGAAGTAGCGGTCGGCGACCCGGGCCGCCCGGCAGATCCGGCGCACCGTCGCCGCCCGGTACCCCTCGGTGCCGAGCACCTGCAGGCCCGCGTCCAGCAGCCGGCGGCGCCGCTGCTCGGCGCGGTCGGCGGCCGACTCCCCGGCGTAGGTGCGGCCCGTGCTCACCCGGCCATTCCAGCACGGTCCTTGCGATGTCACCCACCTGCCGCGTAACGCACCCGCCCGATCGCTTCGATGGGCAGAGTGACGACGAGAGCGGCGGGGCGGGTGGATGGACGACGGCGGACCGTACGAGCGCTACTACGCGGACCGGCAGGCCGCGGGGGAGCGGACCGTCCTGTGGCCGTGGGTGCTCCTCGCGGTCGTCGTGCCGCTGCTGGTGGTCCGCTCGTTCGTGATCCCCGGCGAGTCGGCCGAGGCCACCGCCACCCAGGCGTTCGCCGCGCCGGTGCCCGCCCCGGTGGCGGCCGTGACGGCCACCGACGGCGAGTTCCGGGTCGGATCGGCCCTGGAGCCGGGCGACTACGGCACCCCGGGTCCCGGCCGCGGATCGGCCTGCGAGCACGTCCGGGTCGGCCCGGACGGCGGGCAGGTCGCGCGGGCCGTGCTGAACGGGCCCGCAACGGTCCGGCTGATCGAGGGCGAGACCGTCACTTTCGCCGGTGGCTGCGCCTGGTCCCGGAGATGACCGTCCGGGCGTTGCGGTGGCGCCCGGGGCATGGTGCAGTGGACGGCGTGTCCGTCACCGGCCCGTCCACCGATCGCACGTTCGTCGTGTGCCTGATCGCGGTGGAGCTGCTGTCGGTCGACGACCGTCGCTGTCGCCGGGGGCCCTGCGCGGGCTGAGTGCCGCCGGTCCGGCGGTCCGGCCCGCTCCGCAGACCCATCAGCCCCCGCCGCGACGCCCCCCCGGAGCCGATCCGCCGTGAACCCCGTGCTGTCCCCGCAGGTGGACGCGCCGCCCGCCGGTCCCCTTCCGGCGTCCGGCGCGGGTCCCGTGCCGCCACCGCCCGCCGAGCCGTCCCCGTCCGGCGACGGCGGGGAGCGCCGGCCCGGGCTGCTCGCCCGGATCGCCGGTGCGGCCCGCGCCGCACACACCGCGCACGTCCCCTTCTGACCGGCGCCCGTCACGCAGGTCACGTCCGGTGACGCTGGCCGTCCCGAACAAATGACCGTACATTCACGGGCATGACGGGGAACGGTGGTCCGGCGGCACTGCACCGCACCCCGGACCGCCGGCTCTGGCTCCAGCTGCTCGACGACCTGCGGCGCAGGCTCGACGCCGACGCCTTCACCGACGGCTTCCCCGGCGAGCTGGCGCTGGTCGAGGAGTACGGCGTCAGCCGGCACACCGTCCGGCAGGCGGTGAAGGTGCTGCGCGACGAGGGTCTCGTCGTCGGGACCCGCGGCCGCCCCTCCCGCACCGCGGAACCGGTCGAGATCGTGCAGCGGCTCGGCGCGCTCTACAGCCTGCACGAGTCGGTCCGCGCGATGGGGATCGAGCAGCGCAGCGTGGTCCGCGCGCTCGACGTCCGCCGCGACGGCGTCGTCGCCGCCCGGCTGGGCCTGGAGGAGTCCACCCCGCTGGTGCACCTGGAGCGGCTGCGGCTGGCCGGCGGCGATCCGCTCGCCCTGGACCGGCTCTGGCTGCCGCACGAGCTGGCCGCCCCGCTGCTGGAGGCCGACTTCAGCAGCGGCGCCCTCTACGAGCGCTACGCCGAGCTGTGCGGGGTGGTGCTGACCGGCGGCGAGGAGACCATCCAGCCGATCCTGCCGACGCCTGCCGAGCACCGGCTGCTGGGCGGCAGTCCGTCCACCGCGGCCTACTCGATCCGCCGGCTCGGCACCGCGAAGGGCCGCCGCGTCGAGTGGCGGCACACCCTCGTCCGGGGCGACCGGTTCGTGCTGCGCGCCGACTTCGCCACCCGTGACGGCTACCAGCTCGAGCTGCTGGGCAGCCCCGACCGGGCGGACCCGCGCCGGTGACCGGGATCGTCGCCGGGGTGCTGGGGCTGGTCGTCGGCCTGGTCATCGGCGCGCTCGGCGGCGGCGGCGGGGTGCTGTCGGTCCCGGCGCTGGTCTACGCGCTCGGCCAGGACGCGCACGCGGCCACCACCGGCAGCATCGTCATCGTCGGGATCATCTCCGTGGTCGGCGTGCTGAGCAGGCTGCGGGACCGGACCATCGACTGGCGCACCGGGCTCGCGTTCGGCGCCGTCGGCCTGCCGACGGCCTGGGCCGGCTCGGTGCTCAACCGGGCCGTGCCGCAGCCGGTGCTGCTGCTGTCGTTCGCCGGGCTGACCCTCGCCGTCGCCGCGCTGATGCTGGTCCGCGGCGGCGACGCCCGGGAGGAACCGGCGGCCGCGACCGGTCCGGCGGGCCGGTCGGTGCCGGCCGAGGACGGCCCGGCCGGCCCGGACGGCCGCACCGCGGTGCTGGTGCGGCCGCACCGCCGGGCGCTCGCGGTGCGCACCGCGAAGGTGCTGGCCGCCGGATCGCTGATCGGTTTCCTGACCGGGTTCCTCGGCGTCGGCGGCGGGTTCCTGGTGGTCCCCGCGCTGGTCGTGCTGCTCGGCATGGGCATGCCCGCCGCGATCGGCACCTCGCTGCTCGTGCTCACCCTGAACGCGGCGGGCTCGCTGGCCGCCCGGGCCGGCCACCTGCAGCCGGACTGGACGGTGCTCGGCCCGTTCGTCGCGGTCGCCGTGCTCGGCGCGCTGGCCGGGAAGCTGGTCGCCGACCGGCTGTCCGCGGCCGCGCTGAACCGGTCGTTCGCGGTGCTGCTGCTCCTGGTCGGCGGGGGCGTCGGGGTGCAGAGCGTGCTCGCGCTCGTGGCCTGACACCGGCGCCCGGCGTGCACCGCCTGGTCCGGGCTCCCGGCCCGGCTCAGCCGACGACCGCCGGATTGCCGCCCCAGCGCTCACCCGGGCCGACCTGCTCGCCCTTCATCAGGAACGAGTCGGCCGCCAGCCGGGCACCGTCACCCACCTCGGTGGAGTGGTGCACGAACGCCCGCACGCCGATCGCGGCGCCCGCGCCGATCCGGGCCCGGCCGGACTCGAAGCGGCCGTCCTCCAGCGAGTGGCACTGGACGACCGAGCCCGCGTTGAGCACGGCGTCGTCGCCGACCGAGGTGAGGCTCTTCTCCGGGAACGACGCCCCGTCGTCGAACACCCGGGCGCCGGCGGACAGCCCGGCCAGCCGGTTCCGCCACACCAGCAGCGGGGTGCCGGCCAGCACCGGGCGCACGTAGAGCTTCCAGAGCCGCTCGTGGAACCAGAAGTAGCGGTCGTAGATCGACGCGGTGCGCGGCTGCAGCGGCCGGAAGCCGAGCGTCGCGCGCTCCAGCAGCGCCGACCACGTCAGCAGGAGCAGCGGTCCGGCCGCGACGGCCAGGCCCGGTGCCCACAGCCCCCACACCGGCCACAGCGCGACCGAGAACCCGAGCGGGACCAGCGCGACGACGACGCCGAGGGCGCGCAGCAGCGCCGTGACGGCCAGCGTGCCGGCGTTGTAGCGGTTCTTGGCGCGCAGCCGGTCGGCCAGCTCGTCGTCCGAGCGGGGATGGTTCGGATGCGGGCCGGCGCCGTTCCGCGGGATCTCGATCGGCGGCGAGCCGAGCAGCCCGACGCCGGAGCGGACCGGGCCGTCGGTCGGGACCAGCACCTTCGTCGCGAGCAGCACGTCCGCGCCGATCCGGGCGCCGGCCGGGACGTGCACGTCGTTGCCGACGAACGTGTCGGGGCCCAGCTCCACCCGGCGGACCCGGAACGAGTCGTGCGACCGCTCGGTGTTCATCAGCCGCAGGCCGTCGGACACCATCGTCCCGCGGCCGACGCGGACCAGCCCGGGCGACTCCTGCCGCAGCTGGGTGCCGAAGTTCGAGCCGGTCTGGCGCAGGTCGCCCAGGTCGTAGCCGAGCGCCCGCAGGTAGCCGGTGACGAACGAGCTGTCGCCGAGCAGCAGCACCAGGAGGCGGGCGTTCGACACCCCGGTCACGATCTGCTGCGCGGCGTGCCGCAGCCCGAACAGCGGGTAGGTCCGGTCCGGTGTCACCAGCAGCGCCGCCAGCCGGGGGAGGGTCAGCACGGCCGCCACGCCGACGGCGAGCGCGATCAGGAACAACGCGACCACGGCGCCGGCGCCGAGCAGCGCGAGCAGGACCCAACCGGCGGGGCCCGCCTCGGCCGGCGTCCCCGGGACCAGGCCGAACAGCGTGACCGCGGCGCCGAGCACCGCCGAGCCGGCCAGCCACAGCAGCACGACGAGCGCGCTGCCGTAGCCGAACCGGCGCAGCCGGCCGGCGCCGACCGGCGCGGCGGTCGCGTAGTCCGAGCCGGACGGGCCGGCCGGGGAGCCGTCCCACACCTCGCCCGCCGGGACGGTCGTCCCGGAGCGCAGCGCGGACGCGTGCCCCAGCTGGGCGCCGTCGGCCAGCCCGGTCCGCAGGTCGAGCACCCCGGCCTCGCCGACGATGCAGTCGTCGCCGATCACCACCGGCCCGAACTCCAGCGCGCCGGGCACCGCCCGGTACGCCTGCAGCGACGCCTCCGGATGGACCAGGCTGCGCGCGCCGATCCGGACCAGGTCGGTCGCGACCGGGACGGCGCCGGACACGGTCGCCCCGCGCCCGATCCGGGCGCCCAGCAGCCGCAGCCACAGCGTGTAGACGGGGGTGCCGGTGAGCAGGGTGACCGGGCTGGTGCGGATCAGCGTGGACACCACCCAGAACCGGAAGTGCGCGAACCCCCACATCGGGATCGTCCGTTCCCGGAACCGGCCGATCAGCGTCCACTTGGCGAGCACCGGGAGCAGCGCGACGGCGGCCAGGAGGGCGGCCGCGCCGAGCCCGGCCCGCCCGGCGGACCCGGCGGCGTCCGGGGCGGCGGACACCCAGCGGTAGCTCGTGACCAGCGCCGCGGCCGTCGCGAGCCCGCCGAGCAGCAGCACCAGCAGCTGCCCGAGACCGGTCAGCGCGTGCGCGACCGGCCGCGGCCGGACCGGTTCGACCTCGGCGGCGGCCGCCGCGGGCACCGCGTCGCCGAGCGCGGCGGCCAGCCCGCGCGGCGTCGGATGCCGGTAGACGTCGCGCACCGACAGCGAGGGCAGGTCGTCGCGGTGCCGGACCGCGGCGGCGAACCCGGCGAGCAGCAGCGACGTCGCACCGAGATCGTCGAACACGTCGGCGGTCACCGAGACCTCCGCCGGGTCGGTGCCCAGCGCGGCCGCCAGCTCCTCGACCAGGCCGCGCTCGACGCCGGTCTCCGGTGCGACGACCGGCCCGGAGCCGGAGATCCGGCCGCCGCTCGGTGCGGGCAGGTTCCGGCGGTCCGCCTTGTCGCTGGTCGTCATCGGGATGCGGTCGAGCTGCTCCAGGTAGGCGGGCACCATGTACGAGGGCAGCCGGTCCCGCAGCCGTTCGCGCAGCTCGGCGGGATCGGGGGCGGCGGCGTCCCGGCCCACGCTGTAGTAGCCGACCAGCTCGGTCGTGCCCGCCGACGGTTCGTGGGTGTCGACGACGGCCATCGCGACGGCCGGATGGTCCTGCAGCACGGCCTCGATCTCGGACAGCTCGATCCGGTACCCGCGGACCTTGACCTGGAGGTCGATCCGGCCGCGGTACTCGATCTCGCCGTGGTCGTCGATCCGGCCCAGGTCACCGGTCCGGTAGAGGGTCCCGGTCGGGTCGTTGGGCAGCTCGACCGGGGAGTCGACGAACACCTCGGCGGTCTTCTCGGCACGGTTGCGGTAGCCGTCGGCCAGACCGATCCCGGCGATCGCGATCTCCCCGGTGTCGCCGAACGGCAGCACGTGGCGCGGATCGTCCGGATCGAGCACGGCGACCGCGTAGGTCGGCAGCGGCTCGCCGATCGTCACCGGGCGGTCCGGGTGCAGCTCGGTCCAGGTCGCGGTCACGGTGGCCTCGGTCGGCCCGTAGACGTTGAGGAACCGGCGGTCCTCCCGGTACCAGCGGCGGACCAGGTCCTGCGGGCACGCCTCACCGGAGACGAGCAGGAAGCGCAGGTCGTCGAGATCGGCGTCCAGGGTGGCGAGCAGCGTGGGCACGCAGCACAGCGCGCTGATCCGCCGCTCGGCCAGGAAGTCGTGCAGGTCCGCACCCACCAGCGAGACCCCGGCCGGCTTCGGTACCAGCGTCGCGCCGGTCAGGAACGTCGTCCATATCTCCTCGACCGAGAAGTCGAAGGCCAGGGTCAGTCCCTGGTACATCCGGTCGTCGGCGCGCAGGCCGTAGCAGTCGGCGGCGACCCGGACGAAGTTGCAGATCGCCGGGTGCGAGATGACCACACCCTTGGGCCGGCCGGTCGAACCGGAGGTGTAGATCAGGTAGGCGGGGTGCTCGCCGCCGTCGCGGCGGTCCGCGGGATCGAGCCGGTCCGCCGGGCGCTGCGCGATCCGGGCGGCCGCGGAGCCGGGGCCGGAGACCACCAGCACCTCGACGCCCGGGTCGAGCCGCTCGGCCACCGGACCGGTCGCCAGCAGCAGGCCGGCCGCGGAGTCGTCCAGGATGTAGGAGATCCGGTCGGCGGGGAAGGCGGCGTCCAGCGGCACGAACGTCGCACCCGTCTTGAGCACGCCGAGCACGGCGGTGTACGCCTCGACCGGATCGTCGATCAGCAGCCCGACGACGGCTCCGGGGCCGGTCCCGCCCGCGCGCAGGTGGTGGGCGAGCCGGTTCGCGCGGTCGTCGAGCTCGCGGTAGGTGAGCCGGGCGTCCCCGGTGTCGACGGCGACCGAGTCCGGATGCCGGTCGACCGCCTCCTCGAACACCTCGGCGAGCTGCTCGCCGGAGCGGGTCCGGGGCGGCTCCAGCGAGTCGCCGGGCACCAGGACGCGCTCCGGCCCGGCGGCCTCCGGGAGGTCGCGGCGGACCACCTGGGGTGCGTCGTCCGGCGCCGCTGCGCGCTCGTCGTGGGCCGGGGCCGTTCGGTTGGACACGTCCGTCATACGATCGGGCTACCCGCCCGATGCACGGTGAACGTCCGCGGCCGCGGTGGGAGTCGTCACCGCCCCGGCGGTGAACCGGATGCGGGCCCGTCCCGTAGGTGCGGCCGGCCGGGGCCGTCGGCCAGCGCGCTGTCGAGATCCGGGAACCAGCGGATCACCTGGTCCAGGCCGGTCATCCGGACCGGCCGCAGCACCGCCCGGTTGTCCGGCCCGGTCACCCCGGACAGCAGCACCCCGAGCTCGACGGCGGCCCGGGAGGAGCGGACCACCGCGGTCAGCCCGTGCGACCCGAGGAACCCGACGCCGGACAGGTCGAGCACGGCCCGCGCCGGCCCGGTCCGCCGCAGGAGCTCGACCATGCGCAGCCGGATCGCCTCCGCCTCGGCCTGGTCGATCTCACCGATCACCTCGAGCACGGTGATCCCGGGGCGCGGGGCGTGGTCGCGCAGCCGCACCTTCGACGCCGGCCGCTCGGGGACCGGACCGGGGCTGCTCACCGGGCGCCGCCGGTCGCGGGCACCGGAGCGCGCCGGGCCTGCCGGGCGGTGCGGGCGGGACCGTGCGTCCGGTTCGGTACGGCGCTGCGGATGATGCGGCCACGGTACCGAGCGCGGACCGGAAGTCCATCCTCCGACCTGCGGAACGCCCCGACGGGTCAGGTCGTGCGGCGGGCGCGGGTCCGGGCGGCGAGCGCGCCCAGCGCGGCCGGGAAGATCCCGGCCGGCGGGGTCACCAGCCCGGCGCCGACCTGGCCGGTCCCGGCGACCCGGCCCGCCATCCCGGTGTTGATCTGCGGCAGGATCCCGGTCCGGCACACCTTCGTCACGTCGATGCCGCTGGGGACGCCGGCGAACTCCAGCACCGGGACCGTCCACCGCGGGTTCGCGCCGAGGGTGATCTCGCGCATCCGGCGGGTGGTGGCCAGCGCGTCCGGCACGGTGCCGCCGACGAACCGGACGATCGCCGGGGCCGTCGCCATCGCGAACCCGCCGATGCCGGCCGTCTCGGTGATCGCGGAGTCGCCGATGTCGGGGTTCGCGTCGGCCGGACCGTAGTCGCCGAGGAACAGGCCGTCGGCCAGCTGCGCGGGGCCGGTGAACCACTCGTCGCCGGTGCCGGAGACCTGGATGCCGAAGTCGGTGCCGTTGCGGGCCATCGCGACGACCATCGTGGAGCCGTCGACGTCGCGGGCCGCGTCCAGCGCGAGCTTGCAGGCCGGCATCGCCAGGTTCAGGAAGAAGTGGTCGTTGCCGCCGACGAAGCGCAGCGCCGCGGCGACGTCGTCGGTGGAGCGCCCGGCGTCCGCCGCGCCGGTGACCATCGCCGGGGACAGGTCGCGCAGCAGCATCAGGGTCCCCGCGCGGTTGCGGTTGTGCGCCTCGTCGCCCATCTGCAGCATCTGGGTCAGGATCGCGGTGACGTCGACCGGATCGCCCGCGTCGCGGGTGGCGCGCACCGCGACCCGCAGCAGCGGGCCCAGCACGTCGCCGAGCCAGCGCAGCCGCGCCAGCACCTCCGGGCCGTAGGCGCCGTAGCGCAGCACCTTGCCGAGGCCCTCGTTGAGCGAGCAGTACGTGCGCCGCCCGGTCGCCGCGTCCTCCAGCACGAACATCCACATGCCGGACGTGACGACGCCGGCCATCGGGCCCACCGTCGCCCGGTGGTGGCACGGCTCCAGCGACACCGAGGTGCCCGCCTCGAACAGCGCCGGGGCGTCCTCCGGGTCGTCGACCAGGCCGTCCAGCACCGCGGCGCCCATCAGCGCGCCGCGCAGCGGCCCGGACGCCCGGTCCCAGGTGATCGGCGGCCCGGCGTGCAGGAACTCGCCGGGTGCCAGCCCGAGGACCTCGGCGGCGGGGGCGACGTCGACCAGGGTCGCGGTCACGCCGAGCATCGCGGCCAGCGCGCGCTCGTTCGCCGCGGCCCGCAGCGGATCGGTGGCGACCGTCGCCAGGTCGTCGGCGGTGCCGTCCATCGGCGGCCGCCAGTCGACCCGGGTGACCGGGACGGCCTGGTCCTCGACGGCGTCGGCGAGCAGATCGGTGCCGGTGCTCACCACGGCGTCCGGGATGCGGGTGGTGCTCACTGGGCGGTTCCGAGCAGCTCGACGGCGCGGCGGGTGGCGCCGGCCTGGGACAGGTGGACCTCGGCGCCGGCCGCGACCAGCGCGCCGACCTGGCGGTGCAGGTCCTGCGGGTCGGCGGCCGTCCCGACCACGGTGACGACGACCGGTGGCCGGGCGCCCGACAGCACCGGGACGAGGGCCGCGGCCGGATCGGGCTCGGCGCCGTGCCCGAGCACCACGTCGAGCAGCACGACGGCGGTGTCCGGATCGGCCAGCGCCGCCCGCAGGTGCTCCAGCCGCAGCGTCGGGTCGATCATCGGGTGGGCGCGGCCCGCGGTGTAGGCGTCGTCGCCGAGATCGAGGAAGGTGTGCCCGGCCCCGGCCCCGGCCCCGGCCGCGGCGGCGACGGTCGCGGCCTCGGTGGCGAGGGTGCCGCCGGCGAACAGGCCGCGCAGGTACCGGCCGCCTGCGGCGGGCCGGGCGGAGCCGTGCACCGGCCAGTCCGGCACCGGCCTGCCGAGCCGGGCGAGCACCGAGCCGGCGGCCGCGGTCAGGTCCGGCCGGCCCGGCCCGAGCAGGGCGAACTCGACCGGGGTGGCCAGGCCGGCGGCCAGCGCGCGGATCTCGTCGGCGACGTCGTCGGCGGGGGGTTTGGAGACCAGCACGATCAGCTCGACGGCCGGATCGGCGTCCAGCCGGCGCAGCGCCTCCCGGGTGGCGAGCCCGCGGACCTCGGCGGAGAGGTCCCGCCCGCCGACGCCGAGCGCCGAGGTCACGCCGACGCCGGCGTGGTCGAGCAGGGCGAGCAGCTGCTGGCAGCCGGTGCCGGAGGCGGCGACGATCCCGACCGGGCCGGGCGGGACGGTGTTGGCGAACCCGAGTCCCAGGCCGTGCACCACGGCCGTCCCGCAGTCCGGGCCCATCACCAGCACCGACCGCTCGACGGCGGCCCGCTTGAGCGCGATCTCCTGCTCGACCGGGACGTTGTCGCTGAAGATCAGCACGTCGCAGCCGGCCTCGATCGCGTCCATCGCCTCGACGGCCGCGTGCGGGCCGGGCACCGAGACCAGCGCGATCGGCGCGGCCGCCCGGTCCAGCGCGGAGCCGGTGGTCCGCGGCGCGGCGGTGCCGGTGCCGTCACCGCTGCCGCTGCCCGCGGCGGGCCGGTTCGCCTCGGCGAGCGCGGTGTCCACCCCGGCCAGCGCCGCCGGGAGCTCCGCGTCGCCGGTCACCCGCAGCGCCACGACCAGGTCGTTCGGGCCGGTCCCGGCGGGGACCTCGAACCCCATCCCGGTGAGCACGTCGACGTTCAGCGGCGTCGCCATCGCGACCTGGGCCGCGGTCACCCCGTCCAGCCCGGCCACCGTGCGGCTCACCCGGAGCAGGGTCACCGAGTCGGCGTAGGCGCCGGGTCGTACCTCGACGTGCGTGCTCATGCGGCGGTCCCTCCAGGGTGCTCGTCGGCCGGGGGGCGGTGGTCGTGCTGCGCTGGGTCGAGCCGCCCTGGGTCGTACTGCGCTGGGTCGTGCCGCGCGTGATCGTGCTGCGCGTGATCGTGCTGGGCGGGGTCGTGCCGCCGGCCGGCCCGGCGGGGCGGGTGCAGCTCCCGCAGGGCGAGCCGGGCGCCGTGCAGCATCCCGGCACCCGAGGTGTGCCCGACGGCGGTGAGCGCCGCGGTCGCGTGCTGCTCGGCGGGCGAGCCGAGCGCGGCGACGAACCGGGCGAACCGGTCCACCACCTCGCCGTCGAGCGCGCAGCGCAGCAGCGTCGCGGACAGCAGCGTGGTGCGGTGCAGGTGGGCCCGGACGGCGGCGTCGACGGCCGGGGTGGCCGCACCGGCGGCGCGGTGCAGGGCCAGCCAGCCGCACAGCACGTCGTCGCCGAGCGGGGTGAGGCCGTCGCCGCGGCCGACCAGGCCGGGCACGGTCGCCGGGCACACCCGGCCGGGCAGCACCGCGATCGCGGACGTGGTTCCCGTCGCGGGCCGGGTCGCCGCGCCCGGCTCCGCCGGGCGGCCGGTCCCGTCCGCCCGTGACGTGCCGGGCCGGGCGAGGGCGCCGGCCGGCCCGTCCGCCCGTGACGTGCCGGGCCGAGAGAGGGCGCCGGCCGGCAGCGGCGGGACCCGGGTGTCGGTGAACCGCCGGATCCGCAGCGGCTCGCCGTCCAGGTGCAGCACACCGTCGCGCAGCTCTGCTCTGCTCACCTCGAGCCGCCCGAGCCGGGTGTGCAGCGCACACGGCACGGCGACCGCGTGCCGCGCGGTCACCCCGACGCACTCCCCGCCGACGGCGAGATACACCGCGGCGGGCCCGCGATGCACGATCCGCAGCGGGCCGTCGGCGGCCGACCGGAGCCGGTCCCGGACCCGGACGGGCGCGCTGACGGCGATCACGGAGCCGACGCTAGCCTGGGCAATCCCGCGATCCGATGTTAATTTGTGCCACCTTCGGCTCCGAGGGAAGGCAACTCTTGCTCAAACGTGATGGTCCGGATCCGGAGTTGCCGGCGCGGGCCGCGCTCGCCCGGGTCGACGCCCTGCACACCGGGCTCACCCAGATCGCCCTGGAGGGCGGCGATCTCGACGGCATCGCGGCGGAGGTCGGGCGGGTGCTCGGCGTCGGGGTCGCCTTCACCTCGACCGACGGCCGGGAGCGCGCCTCCGCGCTGTCCGGCGAGCTGCGCGAGCTGCTCGCCGAGCACGAGCTGGTCGACCCGACCGGGCGGCTGCGGGTCGAGCGGATGGGCGCCGACGGGATCGCGATCGGCGGCGGCGAGGCCCGCACGCTGCGGGTCGCGGCCGGGGGCACCAACCTGGCGCGCCTGGTCTGCCTGCGCCGGGGTGCCCGGCTCGCCGCGGACGACGTGCGGGCGCTGGAGCGGGCCGCCGCGGTCGCCGCACTGCTGATCGTCCGGGAGGAGGCGGTCACCGCGGTCGAGACGAAGTACCAGGGCGACTTCCTGCGCGACCTGCTGCTGCGCCGCACCGCCGATCCGGCCTACGTCGCCGAGCACGCCGACACCTTCGGCTGGGACCTGCGCCGGCCGATGGTGGTGGTCTCGGCCGAGCTGGACCCGACCGACGAGCCGGTGTCCGGCGAGCAGCGCCGGGCCTGGCAGAAGCGCTTCTCGGCCGCCTGGCGGCAGGTGTGCGCCGGGGTCGGCGACGGGATCCCGACCGTCGACTTCTCCTCCGAGGTGGTGGCCCTGCTGCCGGTCGCCGCGGACCGCGAGGCCGGTCCGGCGGGCCGGGACATCGTCCGGCGGGTGGTCACCGCGGTGGCCGGGGACAAGGGTGGCGGGCGCAGGCAGTTCTCGGCCGGGGTCAGCCGGCCGGCGGCCGACGTCGACGCGCTGCCCGCGGCCTACGGGCAGGCCCGCCGCGCGGTCGAGGTGGGTCGCCGGATCGGTGGCGGCGGCGGGACGACGTTCTTCGACCAGCTCGGCCTGCACCGGCTGATCGCGCTGATCCCGGACCCGGCCGAGCTGCGCGCGTTCGTGCGGGACGCGCTGGGCCCGCTGGCCGAGCCGACCGCCGAGGCGGCCGAGCTGCGGGAGACGCTGCAGATCCTGCTGGACACCAACTTCAACGTCGCCGAGGCCGCCCGGCTGCAGTTCTTCCACTACAACACGATGCGCTACCGGGTCTCGAAGCTGGAGCGGCTGCTCGGGCCGCTGTCCACCGACCCGAACCTGCGCCTCGACGTGGCGGTGGCGCTGCAGGCCCGCAAGATCGAGTACTGAGGCCGGAGGCCGGCGGGATCGAGCACTGAGGCCGGCGGCCGGCGGGATCGACTACCGGGACCCCCGGCTGCGACATCCCGGACATCCGCCGGAAACCTGCACGGGAACGCACGGGGCGAGAGTGTTCGCGTCATCAATTCGTGCCAGCGGATCCGGCGGACGATCGGCAAGGATCGCCGTCGAGGTGCGACCTGGGTCTCATTAGCTTGAGTCAGGTTCGCGAGGCACCGGACCGGAGGGACCAGCATGTCGATGTTCAAGTGGGAGGTGGTCGATCCCGCACCCGGCGAGCCGGTCGGAGCCCGCCAGCGCCTCCGCTGGGGGAAGACCGCCGGGCTGGGGATCCAGCACGTCGTCGCCATGTTCGGCGCCACCTTCGTCTTCCCGGTGGTGATGGGGCTCGACCCGAACCTCGCCATCCTGTTCTCCGGGCTCTGCACGATCCTGTTCCTGGTCGTCTGCAAGAACCGGGTCCCCAGCTACCTGGGCACCAGCGCCGCGTTCGTCGGTGGCGTCGCCGCGATCCGGGCGATGGGCGGCGACTCCGCCGACGTCACCGGCGCGATCATGGTGGCCGGCCTGGTGCTGCTCGCCGTCGGCGTGTTCGTGCACTTCGCCGGGCCGCGGATGGTGCACGCGGTGCTCCCGCCCGCGGTGACCGGCGCCGTCGTCATGCTGATCGGGTTCAACCTCGCGCCGGTCGTGGCGTCGGTCTACTGGCCGGTGGACCAGTGGACGGCGCTGCTCACCGCGACGTTCCTGGTGTTCGCCGCGGTGCTGTTCCCCGGCTTCTGGGGCCGGATCGCGGTGTTCCTCGCGCTGGTGTTCGGCTTCCTGCTGTCCTACCTGTTCGACGTCCTGCTGGGCCCGATCACCTCCTGCGGCGGCGACGGCTGCACCCCCGAGCCGCACCTGCGGGTCGGGTTCGACGGGCTCGCCGAGGCGGCCTGGTTCGGGCTGCCCAGCGGCACCCTCGACGACGGCGTCCCGGCCGTGCACGGCCCCAGCGTCTCGCTGGTGTTCGTGCTGCTGGTGCTGCCCGGCGTGATCGCGCTGGTCGCCGAGAACCTCGGACACGTCAAGGCGGTCGCCGAGATGACCGGCGACGATCTCGATCCCTACATGGGCCGCGCGCTCGGCGCCGACGGTGCCGCGACCGCGCTGGCCAGCATGTTCGGCGGGTCCCCGACGACCACCTACGCCGAGAACATCGGCGTGATGAGCGCGACCCGGGTGTACTCCACCGCGGCGTACTACGTCGCGGCGGGCGTCGCGATCGTGCTCGGCCTGTGCCCGAAGTTCGGGGTGCTGGTCGCGGCCATCCCGGGCGGCGTGCTGGGCGGGATCACGCTCGTGCTGTACGGGATGATCTCGCTGGTCGGGGCCAAGATCTGGGTGGAGAACGGCGTCGACTTCGCCGAGCCGCGCAACCTGGTCGGGCTGGCCGCGGGCATGGTCGCCGGGATCGGCGGTGTCGCGCTTGACCTGGGCGGCGGCTTCGAGATCGGCGGGATCGCGCTCGGCACGATCCTGGTGATCGTCTACTTCCACGTCGTCGCGCTGCGCGACCGGCGGGTCGGCGCCGGGACCCCCGCCGAGGGTGTGCCGGCCGGCCGGATGGAGACCGAGGTCCCCGAGCAGGACGGGGAGGCCGGGAGGAAGCCGTGAAACCCCCGCCCTTCGACTACGTCCGTCCCGATCGGCTGGCCGACGCCGTCGCCGCGCTGGCGGCACCGGAGAGCAAGGTGCTGGCCGGCGGCCAGAGCCTCGTCCCGCTGCTGTCGATGCGGCTCGCGTCGCCGTCGCTGGTCGTCGACATCAACGGTCTGCCCGGGCTGGACGCGATCACCGTGACGGCCGGCGGGGTGCAGGTGGGTGCGCTGGCCCGGCACACCGCGGTGCTGGAGTCGCCGGAGGTGGCGCGGGTCCAGCCGCTGGTACCGATGGCGCTGGAGCACGTCGCGCACGCCACCATCCGCAACCGCGGGACGACGGTCGGCTCGCTGGTGCACGCCGACGCCGCTGCCGAGATGCCGGTGGTGCTGAGCCTGCTCGGCGGGTCGGTCGAGGTCGCCGGGCCCGCCGGGCGGCGCACCATCGCGGCGCCGGAGCTGTTCGTCGGCCCGCTGGAGTCGTCGGTCGCGCCGGACGAGATCGCCCTCTCGGCGTTCTTCCCGGCGCTGCCCCCCGGCGCGGGCGTCGCCTTCGACGAGATCGCCCGCCGGCACGGCGACTACGCGCTGGCCGGGGCCGCCGCGCTGGTCGAGGGTGAGCGGATCCGGGTCGGGTACCTGTCGGTGAGCGACGTGCCCACCGTCGTCGACCTCACCGGGGTGCCGCCGGCCGATCGCGGCGACGCCGCCCTGGAACGGCTCGACCCGGTCGGTGACATCCACGCCACGGCGGCCTACCGGCGGACCCTGGTCCGGGTGCTGACCGACCGGGTCGTGGCCGCCGCCATCGCGAACGCCCAGGGAGGGACGCCATGAACGAGATCCGGCGCGAGACCCGGCACGAGATCCGGTTGCGGGTGAACGGGGTGACGCACGAGCTGCGCGTCCCCGCCCGGCGGCTGCTGTCCGACGCGCTGCGCCACGACCTGGGGCTGACCGGCACGCACGTCGGCTGCGAGCACGGCGTCTGCGGTGCCTGCACGATCCTGCTCGACGGCGAGCCGGTCCGGGCCTGCCTGATGCTGGCGGTCACCGCCACCGCGCACGAGATCACCACCGTCGAGGGCCTGGCCGGGCCGGACGGCGAGCCGAACGCGGTGCAGCGCGCGTTCGCCGAGTGCCACGGCCTGCAGTGCGGCTTCTGCACCCCCGGCTTCCTGACGACGGTCACCGCCGGGCTGCGCCGCGATCCGCGCCCGACCCACGAGGGCGCCCGGGACATGATCGCCGGGAACCTCTGCCGGTGCACCGGCTACCAGAACATCGTGCGCGCGGTGGAGCGCGCCGCCGAGCTGGAGTCGAGCCGGTGACCACGAGGCTGATGGGGCAGCCGGTCGCGCGGGTCGAGGACCGCCGGTTCCTGCTCGGCGAGGGCCGCTACGTCGACGACGTGCTGACCGGCCCGGACGGCCCCGGCACGCTGCACGCGGCCGTGCTGCGCTCCCCGCACGCGCACGCCCGGATCCTCGACATCGACGTGTCCGGCGTGCTCGACGTGGACGGGGTGCACGCCGTCTACACCTACGACGACCTGACCGGCCCGATGGCCGAGCCGCTGCCGGTGCTCATCCCGCATCCCGCGCTCACCCACGGCCGCACCCAGTACGCGCTGGCCCGCGACGAGGTGAACCACGTCGGCGAGGCGATCGCGTTCGTCGTCGCCGAGGACCGCTACCTCGCCGAGGACGCGGTGGACCGGATCGTCGTCGACTACGAGGTGCTGCCCGCCGTCGTCGGGCTGGACGCCGCCCGCGCCGCGGACCGGCTGGTGCACGACGACGTCCCGGGCAACGTCGGCGCCCGCCTGGAGCAGACCGTCGGCGACGCCCCGGCCGCGATCGCCGCCGCGCCGCACCGGCTCGCGCTGGACCTGGAGATCGAGCGCAGCGCCTGCATGCCGATGGAGGGCCGGGGCACCGTCGCCCGCTGGGACCGCGACGCCGACCGGCTGGTCCTGTGGTCGTCCACCCAGACCTCGACCGGCGTGCGCGCCGCCGTCGCGGCGAAGCTCGGCCTGGACATCGGCCGGGTCGACGTGATCACCCCGGACGTCGGCGGCGGGTTCGGCGTCAAGATCGTGCACCCGTGGCCGGAGGAGCTGCTGGTGCCGATGGCCGCCCGCGCGCTGGACCGGCCGGTGAAGTTCACCGAGGACCGCCGCGAGCACTTCGTCTCCTCGGCACACGAGCGCGGCCAGACCCAGCACGTCGAGGTCGGGTTCGACGACGACGGCCGGCTGCTCGGCCTGGACGTCGAGTTCTGGCACGACCACGGCGCCTACACGCCGTACGGGCTGATCGTCCCGATCATCACCTCCACCCAGCTGCTCGGCCCGTACAAGCCGGGCGCCTACCGGGTCGCCTTCGAGTCGATGTACACGAACACCGTGATCGTCACCCCGTACCGCGGCGCCGGCCGGCCGCAGGGCTGCTTCGCGATGGAACGCACCATGGACGCGATCGCCGCGTACCTGGGCCGCGACCGCGCCGAGGTGCGGGCGGTCAACTTCATCCGGCCCGACGAGTTCCCCTACGACCACGGCCTCGTCTTCCAGGACGGCCGGGCGCTGGAGTACGACTCCGGCGACTACCCCGCCTCGCTGGACAAGCTGCGCAAGCTGATCGACTGGGACGGCTTCGCCGGGTTCCGCCGGGCCTGCGCCGAGCAGGGCCGCACCGTCGGCATCGGGCTGGCCTGCTACGTCGAGGGCACCGGCGTCGGGCCGTACGAGGGCGCGCACGTGCACGTCGAGACCACCGGCAAGGTGAAGGTCGCGACCGGCCTGACCACCCAGGGGCAGAGCCACGCCACCGCGTTCGCGCAGATCGTCGCCGACGAGCTGGGGGTGCGCTTCGACGACGTCGAGGTGGTCACCGGCGACACCCGGCGGATGCCGTACGCGGTCGGCACGTTCGCGTCCCGGGCCGCGGTGATGTCCGGCTCGGCGATCCACAAGGCCGCCCGGCGGACCCGGGAGAAGGCGCTGCGGCTGGCCGCCGACGCGCTGGAGGCGTCGGTCGAGGACCTGGAGATCGTCGACGGGATCGTCGGCGTCCGCGGCACCGACCGGTCGATCCCGCTCGGGACGCTGTCGGTGCTGTCCAATCCGCTGCGCTACGCCTTCGACGAGGCGTCGCAGGCCGCCACCCAGTTCTCCGTCGGGGACTCCGAGCTGCCGCCGGTCGCCGAGGGCGAGCAGCCCGGGCTGGAGGGCACCGACTTCTACAGCCCGGTGCACGCGACGTTCGCCTCCGGGATGCACGCCGCGGTCGTCGAGACCGACCCGGCCACCGCGGAGATCCGGATCCTGCGCTACGCCGTGGTGCACGACTGCGGGAACCTGATCAATCCGATGGTGGTGGAGGGCCAGATCCACGGCGGCGTCGCCCAGGGCATCGGCGGCGCGCTGTACGAGCGGATGGCCTACGACGACTCGGGGCAGCTGCTCAACGCGTCCTTCATGGACTTCCTGATGCCCTACGTCAGCGAGATCCCGGACGCGATCGACATCGACCACCTGGAGACGCCCTCCCCGCTGAACCCGCTCGGGATCAAGGGGGCGGGCGAGGCCGGGGTGATCCCGGTGTCCGCGGTGATCGCCGCCGCGATCTCCGACGCCGAGGGCTTCCCGATCACCGCGATGCCGATCTCGCCGTCCGACCTGCACACCCTGCGTGAGGAGCACCGAGCGTGAAGATCAGCGGAACCGACGTCGTCCCGCACCCGGTCGAGCACGTCTGGGCGGCGCTGCTCGACCCGCGGGTGCTGGTCACCACGATCCCCGGCTGCGAGAAGCTGGAGGCCACCGGCGAGAACGCCTACGCGATGACGGTCACCGCCGGCGTCGCCGCGATCAAGGGCACCTACGCGGGCAGCTGCGCGCTGTCCGATCTCAAGGAGCACGAGTCGCTGGTGATGACGCTGCGCGGGTCCGGCGGGCCGGGCACCGTCGACGCCGTCGTCGACGTCGGGTTCGACGACCTCGGCGACGGCGGCACCCGGATCTCCTACGCCGCCGACGCCACCGTCGGCGGGATGGTCGGCGGGGTCGGGCAGCGGATGCTCGCGAGCGTGTCGAAGCGGATGGCCGCGGAGTTCTTCGGCAACGTCGGCAGGGCCATCGCCGCGCCGCCCGGTGCTGTGGTGCCGGGCGCGGCGCCGGCGGGTGCGGCGGTCCTGGGCGATCCCGGGTCCACCGCGCCGGCGGAGGTGTTCGCTTCGCCGCGCGCGAGTGGACCGGGGCCCGGATCAGCGCCCGAACCGGGGCCCGGCTCCGGGGCCGGCGACTTCACCCGGGGCGTCGGGGTCGGCGCCGCGGTCGCGCTGCTCGGCGTCCTGGTCGGCGCCGCGATCGGGCGGCGCCGGTGACCGGGCCGACGGTCGACTCCACCGCCCGCGAGCAGCTCGCCGCGCTGCGCGCCAAGGAGATCTCCGCGCGCGAGCTGACCGCCCTGCACCTGGACCGGATCGCCGAGCGGAACCCGGAGCTCACCGCGATCGTGTCGCTCGATCCCGAGCGCGCACTGGCCGGCGCCGCGGCCGCCGACGAGCGGTTCGCCTCCGGCGCCGAGGTCGGCCCACTGCACGGGCTGCCGTTCGCGTTCAAGGACACGCACGCCGCCGCCGGCTGGCGCACCACCTACGGCTCGCCGCTCTACGCCGAGCACGTCCCGGACACCGACGACCTGATCGTCGAGCGGATCCGGCGGGCCGGGGCGGTGCCGATCGGCAAGACCAACGTGCCGGAGTTCGCGGCCGGCTCGCACACGTTCAACCCGGTCTTCGGCACCACCCGCAACCCGCACGACCCGTCCCGCTCCGCGGGCGGCTCCTCCGGTGGCGCCGCCTGCGCGCTGGCGGCCGGGATGGTGCCGCTCGCCGAGGGCTCGGACATGGGCGGCTCGCTGCGCAACCCGGCGTCGTTCTGCGGGGTGGTCGGCCTGCGCCCGTCCTGGGGGCGGGTGCCGGAGTGGCCGTCGCAGAACATGTGGGAGACCACCTCGACCGGCGGCCCGATGGCGCGCACCGTCGGCGACCTCGCGCTGCTGCTGTCGGTGCTGGCCGGGCCCGATCCGCGGGCGCCGCACGCGCTCGGCGACCCGGGCGAGCTGTTCGCGGCGCCGCCCGAGCCGGTCGCGCCCGGCGGGCTGCGGGTCGCGCTCTCGACCGACCTGGGCGGCGCCTTCGCCGTCGATCCCGCGGTGGCGGGCGTCGTCGAGGCCGCCGGGACGGCGCTGGCCGGGGCGGGCGCCTCGGTCACCGGCGCCGCCCCCGACCTGTCCGGCGCCGACGAGTGCTTCCGGACGCTGCGCGCCTGGCACTTCCAGGCCCGGTTCGGCGAGCTGCTCGCGGCACACCCGGACGACCTCAAACCGTCCCTCGCCGCGAACATCCGGGCCGGCGAGTCGCTGACCGGCGCCGACGTCGCGCTCGCCTACCGGCGGCGGACCGCGCTCGCGCACCGGATGCGCGAGTTCCTCACCGACCACGACGTGCTGGTGCTGCCGGTGTCGCAGGTCCCGCCGTTCCCGGCCGACCAGGAGTTCCCGACCGAGATCGACGGCCGCCCGATGGAGTCCTACCTGGACTGGATGCGCTCGGCCTACCTGATCACGGTGACCGGCTGCCCGGCGATCTCGGTGCCGTTCGGCGCGACCGCCGACGGGCTCCCGATCGGCATCCAGATCGTCGCCCGGCACGGCGCCGACCGGTACCTGCTGGAGGTCGCAGCCGCCGTCGAGGCGCTCGCCGGCTGACCGGCCGGATCAAGATCCGTGTCTTGGGAGTGCACAGGCGCCTGGCGCGCGTCTCCACTCCCAAGACACGGATCTTGGTCGACGTCCTCGCGCCCGTCACCCGTCGGGGTAGAGGTTGGGCCGGTCGAACCGGAGCGGCTGCTCCTCCCCGTCGACGTACCACGCAACCCACTGCCGGGTCCCGAGCTCCCCGATCCGGAACGCGGTCACCGACGCCGCGAGCACACGGTCGTCGCGCGACCGGTCCGCCGCGTACTCGCGGGCTGCCCGCTCGCTCGCATGGACGACCTCCACCGTGCCCGGGCGACCCGGATGCGTCGTATGGACGCTGAACACTCGATCTCCCACGGGAGTCCCCTCCTCGGACGGCCACGACCCGGGTAGCGTTGCGGATCGCAACGTCGGCCGGAACGGTTCGGCCGTCTACAGGCGACTACAGGGTCGGTGGAGCAGGTGCCGGAGGGCCTCGCAGGGCGGTTGCGGGCGGCCCGGGTCGAGGCCGGGGTGACCCTCGCGGCGATGGCCGGCCGCACCCACTACAGCAAGGCCCTGCTCGGTCACCTGGAGACCGGCGCGCGGGCGATCCGGCCCGAGCACGTGACCGCGTACTCGCGGGTCCTCGGCGTCTCCGTCGAACGGCTCCACGGTCCGGCTGACGACGCGCTGCGGATCGCCCACGAGTGGCTCGTCGCGGACACCCCGATGCGGGTGCAGCTTCGGGCCGGGCGCCGGGTCGGCGACGCGCTCGCCACGGAGCTGGAGCGGCGGGTCGTCGAACTGCGGCACCTGGACGACGTCGTCGGCGGGAACGATCTGTTCCCGATCGTCGCCCGCGAGCTGCGGGAGGCGCGGACACTCGTCCGCGAGAGCTGCTGCACCGAGACCACCCGTCGACGCCTGCTGACCGGCGTCGGAGAGCTGTCCCAGCTCGCCGGGTGGGCCGCCTCCGATGCCGGCCGGCACGCCGAGGCGCAACGTGTCTACCTGTCCGGGACGACGGCGGCGGCCGAGGCCGGGGACCGGGCGCTCGCCGGGCAGCTGCTGTCCTCCCTCAGCTATCAGGTCGCCACCGTCGGGGACCCGGCCGATGCGGTGCTGCTGGCCAGGACGGCGGTCGCCGGCACCCGGACGGCGCCGCCGGTGGTGCGCGCGCTGCTCCGGGAACGCGTCGCCTGGGCCACGGCCCGTGCCCGCGACCGCGACGGCGCTCGACGCGCGCTGGACGCGGCGGACGACGCCTTCGAGCAGCGCTCGCCCGGCGTCGCCGAACCGGAATGGGTCTACTGGCTCGACCGGAGCGAGATCGACGTGATGGCCGCCCGGTGCATGATCGAGCTCGGTGATCCGCGGTCGGCGGCGCCGCTGCTGGACGCGGCGATCGACGGCTATCCCCCGGACCATGCGCGTGAGGTCGCGCTCTACCTGACCTGGCTGGCCGAGTCCTACCTGGGGACGGGCGCGCTCGACGCCGGACGGGAGGCGCTCGACCGTGCCCGGCGCGCCGCGCGGGGTGTGCACTCGGCGCGCCTGGACACCAGGATCGCCGCGGTCCAGCAGCTCGCGGGCCCGCGACCCGGGTAACCCGAAGATCCACGTCGGGGAGTGCACGGGCGCCGCCGAGGCGCCCGCCGCCTGACCGGCCGGCACCGCCCCGGCACCATCGGCAGAACCTGTCAGTTGATTGCCGGGTCTTCGGCATTCCTTGCCATGTCAGCTCGGCGTGGGGGCCGGTTGAATCGGAGCCAGCGACGCGTGAGCGGGAGGAGCCCCATGACCCGGCGGATCCGGATCGGCATCGACACCGGTGGCACGTTCACCGACGTCGTCGCCTTCGACGAGGGGACGGGCGAGCTCGTCACCACCAAGACCCCCTCCACCCCGGCCAACCCGGCCGACGGGTTCCTGGCCGGGATCGACAAGGTGCTCGACCTGCTGGGGGCGACCGGCGCCGACGTCGAGGCGGTCAGCCACGGCACCACCGTCGCCACCAACCAGCTGCTGGAGGGCAAGGTCGGCCGGCTCGGCTTCGTCACCACCGCCGGTTACGAGGCCATGCTGGAGATCGCCCGCCAGTCCGTGCCGGACGGCTACGGCAACTCCTACTTCTGGGTCAAGCCGAACCGGATCGTGCCGCGCGACCTGGTGAAGGGCGTGGAGGGCCGGCTCGACCACACCGGCGCGCAGGTCCGCCCGTTCGACGAGGCGGGCGCCCGGGAGGTCGCCCGCTGGTTCCGCGACCACGGCGTCGACACCCTCGGCGTCTGCTTCCTGCACGCCTACGCCGATCCGTCGCACGAGGAGCGGATGCGGGAGATCCTCGCCGAGGAGCACCCGCGCGCCGTGGTGTCGCTGTCCAGCGAGGTGCTGCGCGAGTACCGCGAGTTCGAGCGGGCCACCACCGTGCTCGTCGACGCCGCCGTCAAACCCCGGCTGTCGGCCTACGTCTCGAACATCAAGGACCGGCTCACCCGCTACGACGACCGCGAGATCCCGTTCTACGTGATGAAGTCCAACGGCGGCGTGCTCTCCGCCGACGAGGTCGTGCACCAGCCGATCACCACCGTCCTCTCCGGGCCGGCCGCGGGCGCGCTCGGCGCCGGGCTGATCGCCCGGGAGGCCGGCTTCGACAAGGTGCTGACCTCCGACGGCGGCGGCACCTCCACCGACGTGTCGGTGGTGATCGGCGGCGAACCGACGCTGACCACCGAGGGCACCGTCGGCCGGTTCCCGTCCAAGATCCCGATGATCGACGTCGTCACGGTCGGTGCGGGCGGCGGGTCGATCGCCTGGATCTCCCCGGAGGGCACCCTGAAGGTCGGCCCGCACTCGGCGGGCGCCGATCCGGGCCCGCTCTGCTACGGCCGCGGCGGCACCGACGTCACGATCACCGACGCGCACGTGTTCCTCGGCCGGATCCCGCCGCACCTGCTCGGCGGCGAGATCCCGCTGGACGTCGAGGCGGCCCGCGCCGGGATCGAGCGCCTCGCCAAGGAGCTGGAGCTCACCCCGGAGGCGTGCGCCACCGGTGTCCTGGAGATCTCCGCCTGGAACCAGGCGAACGCGCTGCGCCAGGTCACCGTCAAGCGCGGACTGGACGTGCGCGACTTCGCGCTCACCACGTTCGGCGGCTCCGGCTCGCTGCTGCTGTGCCGGCTGGTCGACGTGCTCGGCGTGCCGACCGTGCTGGTGCCGCCGAACCCGGGCAACGTCTCCGCGTTCGGCCTGCTCACCGTCGACGTCAAGAACGACTACGTGCAGACCCACGTCGCGCTCGCCGACCGGTTGGACCCGGCCGCCGTCGCCCGGATCGTCGACGACCTGACCGGGCAGGCCGCCGCCGCGCTGACCCGGGAGGGCTTCGCCGCCGACCGGCACGGCTTCGTGCGCTCCGCCGACCTGCGCTACTTCGGGCAGGCGTTCGAGGTGCGGGTCCCGGTGCCGGACGGCCCGGTCACCGCCGCCACCCTGGACGAGGTCGCCGGGTCGTTCCACGCCGCGCACCGCGCGCTCTACGGCTACGACTTCGCCGGCGACGACGACCAGCAGGTCGAGTGGGTCAACCTGCGGGTGTCCGGGATCGGGCCGATCCGGCGCCCGGAGATCCCGCGGCACGACCTGGTCGCCGATCCGGTCGTGGCGCCGGTGGGCAGGCGCCCGGTCTGCTTCGCCGCGGCCGACGGATTCGTCGACACCCCGGTGTACCGGCGCACCGACCTTCCGCCCGGCGCGACCGTCGACGGCCCGGCGATCGTCGAGGAGTTCGGCTCCACCGTCCCGCTGCACCCGGGCTTCACCGCCCGCGTCGACGGGTTCCTGAACATCATCGTGACCCGGAAGGCCCAGTCGTGACCGGTTCCCGCCGCGCCCCCACCCAGTTCCCGTTCGGCGCCCTCACCGACGACGCCGGCGCGAGCGCCGATCCGGTGCTGGTCGAGATCGTCCAGGGCTCGCTGGCGAGCGTCGAGATGGAGGTCGAGACCGCCATCGCCCGCACCAGCCGCAGCCCGATGATCCGCGACGCGCACGACTTCCGGGCCGGCATCCACGACCGGCGGCTGCGCAAGCTCACCGGCCGCTCCTACTCGGCGCTGGTGCACCCGATCGCCCGCGAGTTCCCGCTGGAGCAGATGCGCGAGGGCGACGTCTTCTTCCACAACGACGTCTACCGCTCCGAGGGCGGCATCGGGCACCTGCCCGACCTGTGCGTCACCGTGCCGGTGTTCGCCGGGGCGGCCGGAGAGCGCCGGGTGGTCGCGTTCGTGCAGGCGTTCGGGCACCACGACGACATCGGCGGCGCGGTGCCCGGCTCGATGCCGTCGAACGCGACCAGCGTGTTCGAGGAGGGACTGATGGTGCCGCCGATCCGGCTGTGGGACGAGGGCGTCCCCAACCGGGCCGCGCTGGCGATCATGACCCGGAACTCGCGGATGCCGGAGTCGCTCTCGGCCGACCTGGACGCCGAGTGCTCCGCCTGCCTGATGGGCGCGCGCCGGCTCGGCGAGCTCTTCGACCGCTACGGGGTGGAGACCGTCGAGTCCTGCTTCGACGCGATCATCGCGCGCACCACCGAGACCTACCGCCGGGAGATCCTCGGCCGGATCCCGGTCGGCAGCTGGACCTGGGAGGACTACGCCGAGCACGACGGCGTCGACGCGCCCCGGCTGCACACCCAGCGGATCACGCTGACCCGCACCGCCGCCGACGACCCGGACGGCGAGCGCCTGATCATCGACTTCGACGGCACCTCACCGCAGGCCAAGGGGCCGATCAACCACTGCGGCGACTACTCCGACGGCGTCTTCCTGAAGAAGTGGCTCGCCCCGATCCTGCGGAACCTGGCCGACTCGCCGGAGCGGATGGCCGAGCTCGACGTCAACGAGGGCATCGTCCCGCTGATCGAGATGCGGTTCCCGCCGCCCGGGACACTGCTCACCCCGGTGTTCCCGGCCCCGACGAACGCCCGCACCTTCGTCATCCTGCGGCTGCTCGGCGTGCTCGCCGGGGTCGTCGCGAAGGCGGTCGACGGCCGGATGCCCGCCGACCAGGAGACGATCCGCTACACCGGCGTGTACGGCGAGGACGTCGACGGCCGCCCCTACCTGATGCGCGAGGTGCTCGGCGGCGGCTCCGGCGGCCGCTACTACGCCGACGGCGAGGACACCATCCACGTCGTCCCGGACTCCCGGAACCTGCCGACCGAGTTCACCGAGGCCCGGTTCCCGTTCCTCGTCGAGTCGCTGTCGCTGGCCGTCGACTCCGGCGGGCCGGGGGAGTTCCGCGGCGGCCTCGGCTACGAGAAGCACATCCGGATGCTCCGCGACGGCCACTTCATGTCGATCGCCGACCGCTCGATCCTGTCCTGCTGGGGGGTGCGCGGCGGGAAGGCCGGGCGGCCGTTCGAGGTCGTGATCGACCCGGGCGGGCCGAACGAGCGGCAGGTCGACGCGCTCGCCGACGCCGAACCCGTCGCGGCCGGCGAGATCATCCGGGTGCGCACCACCGGCGGCGGCGGCTGGGGTGACCCGCTCGCCCGCGATCCCGCCGCCGTGGTGCGGGACGTGCTGTGGCACAAGGTGTCCGCCGGGTCCGCGCTGGCCGACTACGGCGTCGTGCTGACCGGCTCGATCGACGACGACACGCTCGGCGTCGACGAGGCGGCCACCCGCGCCGAGCGGGCCGGGCGGGCCGCCTGGTCGGCGACCGACGACGCGTTCTTCGATCGCGGACCCGGCTACGCGACCCTCGCGGGCGCCGCGCACGCCGGCGTGGACCGGTTGTAGATGGGCGCCGCACAGGTGCGCATCGCGATCCCCGGGGGGAACGGGGTGACCGGCCGGGCGGTGCGGGCGGCGCTGCGCGGGCGCGGCGCCGACGCCGTCCCGCTCGGCCGGGCCGATCGGGTCCGTGACGCGGCCGCCGGCTGCGCCGCGGCGTACCTGATCGCGCCCAACATGCACCCGGACGAGCCCGCGCTGGTCGGCGGATGGCTCGACGGGCTGCGCGCGGCGGGCGTCGGCCGGGTGGTCTACCACTCGGTGGCCTCGCCGTACGTCCCGGCGATGCCGCACCACCTGGGCAAGGCCCGGTCCGAGGACCTGGTGCGCCGCTCCGGATTGCGCTGGACGATCCTGCAGCCCGGCGCCTACCTGCAGAACCTGGACCTGTCCGGGCCGGTCCGGGTGCCCTACGACGTGCACGCCCCGTTCGGTTTCGCCGACCTGGCCGAGATCGCCGAGGTCGCCGCGACGGTGCTCACCGGGCCCGGTCACGAGGGTGCGACCTACGAGCTGGCCTCGCGCACCGGCACCGTCGCACAGCTGGCCGCCGAGGCCGGGACGACCGCCGAGCGGGTGCCCGGCCCGTCCGGCCGCGGCGCCTGGTTCGACGCGATGTTCGGCTACTACGACGCGCACGGGCTGCCCGCCGGGACGCGCACCCTGGACGCGCTGCTGGGGCGGGCGTCGTGAGGGTGCTGCTGGCGCTGGGCGGCAACGCGATGACCGCCCCGGACGGCCGCGCCCGGCCGGAGGACCAGGTGGCCGCCGCGCAGGTCGCCGCGGGTGCGGTCGCCGGGCTGCTGGCCGCGGGCACCGAGGTGGTGCTGACCCACGGCAACGGCCCGCAGGTCGGGAACCTGCTGGTGAAGAACGAGCTGGCGGCCGCGGTCGTCCCGCCGGTCCCGCTGGACTGGTGCGGTGCGCAGACCCAGGGGACGCTCGGCTTCGTGCTGACCACCGCGCTGGACGCGGCACTGGCCCGGGCCGGGATCGACCGGCGCAGCGCGGCCGTCGTCACCCGCACGATCGTCGCAGGCGACGATCCGGGTCTGGTGCGGCCGAGCAAGCCGATCGGGCGCTACCTCCCGGCCGCCGAGGCGGCGGTGCTGGTCGAGCACGGCCAGCACTGGGAGGACCGCGGCGAGCGCGGCTGGCGCCGGATGGTCGGCTCGCCGGAGCCGCTGGAGATCGTCGACGGCCCGGCGGTCCGGGCGCTGGTCGACGCCGGCTTCGTCGTCGTCGCGAACGGCGGCGGGGGGATCCCGGTCGTCCGGCAGCTCACCGGCGATCTGACCGGCGTCGAGGCCGTGATCGACAAGGATCTCGGTGCCGCCCTGCTGGCCCGCACCGTGCGGGCCGACGTGCTGGTCATCGGCACCGACGTGCCGCAGGCGGTGCTGCGCTTCGGCACCCCGGACGCCGAGCCGCTCGGCGTCGTCGGGGTGGGTGCGCTGCGCGCGCACGCCGCCGAGGGCCACTTCGCGGGCGGCTCGATGGGCCCCAAGGTCGACGCGGCCTGCCGGTTCGTCGAGGCCGGCGGGACCAGGGCTGTCATCACCGATCTCGATCATCTCCCGGACGCCGCCGCGGGCGCCGCCGGGACCGTCGTCGTCCCCGACTGAAGTCCGTCAACGGAAGGAGCCGTCATGCCCGACGCCATCGAGGTGCGCAAGGTCCCGATCCACTCCGTCGCCGACGCGAGCGAGCTCGCCGCGCTGATCGACGAGGGGGTGCTGCGGGCCGAACGGGTCGTCGCGATCATCGGCAAGACCGAGGGCAACGGCGGGGTGAACGACTACACCCGGATCATCGCCGATCGCGCGTTCCGCGAGGTGCTCGTCGAGAAGGGCGCCCCCGCCGAGCAGGTCCGCGAGGTGCCGATCGTCTGGTCCGGAGGCACCGACGGGGTGCTCAGCCCGCACGCGACGATCTTCGCGACGGTGCCGCCGGAGGAGGCCACGCCGTCGGAGGAGCCGCGGCTCACCGTCGGGTTCGCGATGAGCGAGCAGCTCGCGCCGGAGGACATCGGCCGCACACCGATGATCACCAAGGTGGCGGACGCGGTGCAGGCGGCGATGAAGCGGGCCGGCATCACCGACCCGGCCGACGTGCACTACGTCCAGACGAAGACCCCGCTGCTCACCATCTCCACCATCCGCGACGCCAAGTCCCGCGGGAAGACGGTGTGGACCGAGCACACCCACGAGTCGATGGACCTGTCCAACGGCTGCACCGCGCTCGGCGTCGCCGTCGCGCTCGGCGAGATCGAGATGCCGACCGACGACGACGTGATGCACGACCGGGACCTGTACTCGGCCGTCGCGTCCTGCTCGTCCGGGGTGGAGCTGGACCGGGCGCAGGTCGTCGTCGTCGGCAACGCCCGCGGCGTCGGCGGCCGCTACCGGATCGGGCACTCGGTGATGACCGACGCGCTGGACGCCGACGGCATCTGGAACGCGATCCGCGACGCCGGGCTGGACCTGCCCGAGCGCGCGCACACCTCCGACCTGGAGGGCCGGCTGGTGAACGTGTTCCTCAAGTGCGAGGCGTCCCAGGACGGCACCGTCCGGGGCCGGCGCAACGCCATGCTCGACGACTCCGACGTGCACTGGCACCGGCAGATCAAGGCGTGCGTCGGCGGCGTGACGGCGGCGGTCACCGGCGATCCGGCGGCGTTCGTCTCGGTGTCCGCGGCGCACCAGGGGCCGGAGGGCGGCGGCCCGGTCGCCGCGATCGTCGACCTCGGCTGAGCACCGGCCGGGCACCCGACCGTGGCGGTCTCCGTGGCAGGACCGCACGGGGACCGCCACCGTGCACCGGCCCGCCGAGGCGTGACGGCGCGGATCCCGGGTAGCCCCCGGACATGCAGATCGGCTACAAGCTCTTCGCCGAGGCCTTCACACCGCAGGAGATGGTGCGCCAGGCCGTCCACGCCGAGGAAGCGGGTTTCGACTTCGTCGAGATCTCCGACCACTACCACCCGTGGCTGGAGAGCCACGGCCACTCCGGTTTCGCCTGGTCCATCCTGGCCGCGATCGCGGCCCGGACCGAGCGGATCCACCTGGCCACCGGGGTGACCTGCCCGATGATCCGCTACCACCCGGCGATCATCGCCCAGGCCGCGGCGACCACCGCGCTGCTCGCCGACGGCCGGTTCACCCTGGGTGTCGGCTCGGGCGAGCGGCTCTCCGAGCACGTGACGGGCGCGGAGTGGCCGGTCACCGGGGTGCGGCACGAGATGTTCCGCGAGGCACTGGAGATCATCCGGCTGCTCTGGTCCGGCGGCTACCGCAGCTACCGGGGCAAGCACCTGAGCATCTCCGACGCCCAGGTGTTCGACCTGCCCGATCCGCTCCCGGAGATCGCGGTCGCCGCGGGCGGGCCGAACGCCGCGCGGATCGCCGCCGAGCTGGGCGACGCGCTGTTCGTCACCGAGCCGCGCACCGACCTGGTCTCGGCCTACACCGCCGCCGGCGGCACCGGCGCCCGCTACGCCGAGGTGCCGCTGGCCTGGGCCCGCACCGAGGACGAGGCGCTCGCCGCCGCGCACGAGAAGTTCCGGTTCGGCCCGACCGGCTGGAAGGTGCAGGCCGAGCTGCCGAACGTGCGGAACTTCGAGGCCGCGACCCGGTTCGTGCGGGTCGAGGACATGGCCGACGTGTTCGGCGCCGGTCCCGACGTGGAGCGGCATCTCGCCGTCGCCCAGCAGTTCGTCGACGCCGGCTACGACCGGCTCGCGCTGATCAACGCCGGGCCCGACCCGGACGGCTTCTTCGACTTCTTCGAGAAGGAGCTGGCCGGGCGGGTACGCGAGCTGACCCCGAGCAGCTGATCCCGGGCTGCCCGGCCAGGCCGCGCGCCCGGGCCGGCCGGGCGGCCCGGTCCCTCAGCCGTCGAGCTTGGCCGGGTCCAGCGTCGTCTTCCGCACGCCCAGCCTGCGGTTGAGCAGGATCGTGATCCCGTACAGGATCAGCCCCAGCAGGAGCAGCAGGCCGGCCAGCTCGTACTGGATCGCGTCCCGACCGGAGAACGGCAGCACCAGGTAGGCGCTGGTGATCACCCCGACCACCGGCAGCCCGGGCGGCGCCCGGAAGTGGTCGGCGTCGACCCGGTCGCGGCGCAGCACCAGCACCGCGATGTTGACGATCGTGAACACCGCGAGCAGCAGCAGCGAGGTGGTGCCGCCGAGCGCGGACACCACGTCCGACTCGTCGTCCAGCGACACGTAGGTGATCAGCGCGAACGCGATCAGTGTGGTGAAGATGATCGACACCCACGGGGTGCGGCGGAACGGGTGCACCCGGGCCAGCTGCTTGGGCAGCACCGCCTGGTTCGCCATGCCGTAGAGCAGCCGGGACGCCATCAGCATGTTGATCAGCGCCGAGTTCGCGACGGCGAACATTGAGATGAACGGCAGCACCGCGTCCGCCGGGATGCCCGGCGCGCCGGCCCGGACCACCTCGACCAGCGGCGTCTCGCTCGCGGCGAGCGGGCCGACCGGCACCAGCGCGACGGCGCAGATCGCGACCAGCACGTAGATCACGCCGGTGATGGTCAGGCCGGTGAGCATGATCTTCGGGAAGATCCGCCGCGGTTCGTGGCACTCCTCGGCCATGTTCACCGAGTCCTCGAAGCCGACCATCGCGAAGAACGCCAGTGACGTCGCCGAGGTGACGGCCAGGAACACGCCCTTGTCCTCCGGGGTGTCGAACGCGACCACCCGGGCCCAGTCGGCGTTGCCGCCGGCGATCGCGAACACCCCGACCAGGATCACCAGCAGCAGGCCGGAGAGCTCGACCAGCGTGAGCACCACGTTGACCTTCACGCTCTCGCCGACGCCGCGGAAGTTGACCGCCGCGACCAGCACCATGAAGCCCAGCGCGATCAGCACGATCCCGCTGTTGCCCAGGTCGAGGCCGAAGCCCTCGTTGAGGTTCGAGGCGAACGCCCGGGACGCCGTCGACGCCGAGGTGATCCCCGAGCACATCACCACGAAGGTGACCATGAACGTCAGGAAGTGGATGCCGAACGCCTTGTGCGCGTACAGCGCGGCGCCGGCCGCGGCCGGGTACTTGGTGACCAGCTCCAGATAGGAGAACGCGGTGACCATCGCGACCGCGAAGGCCACCAGGAACGGCAGCCACGCGGCCCCGCCGACCTCCTCGGCGACCTGGCCGACCAGGGCGTAGATCCCGGTGCCGAGGATGTCGCCGACGATGAACAGCAGCAGCAGCTTCGGGCCCATCACCCGCCGCAGGGCGGGCGGGTCCTCCCCGGTCCTCGTGGTGGCCTCGGCCATCGGTCCCGCCCCCCTCCCGCGGATGGACCCACGTCCACCGCGACCGGGTCAGCCTGGTCGCCCTCTGTCACCGTGTCGAATCGAAACCGTTTCGTCGCGATCTCGTTCGGTCCCGCGGAACGGGTCCCGCGGAACGGGTCCCGCGGAACGGGTCCCGCGGAACGGGTCCCGCGGAACGGGTCCCGCGGAGCGGGCCCCGCGGTCGGCCCCGCGGTGCGGCCGCGGTCAGCCGCGGTGCCGGGACCGGCGCGGCGCGTCCGGCGGGTACGGCGCCGCCGGCCGGCCCGGCGGGACCGGCTGGGTGTGGGGGACCGGCTGGCCCTGGGGGACCGGCTGGCCCTGCGGGACCGGCTGGCCGTGCGGCGGCCACGGCCCGGCCGGTGCCGGTGCTGCTGTCGCAGTCGCAGTCGCTGCCAGGGCGCGCTCGCGCTCCCGCTCGGCCTGCTCCTTGAGCAGGTCCCGGATCTCGGCGAGCAGCTCGCTGTCGGTCTTCGGGGTCTGCTCGTCGGCCTTCTTCCGGCGCTCCTGCAGCCACTTCATCGGGAAGACGACCAGGAAGTAGATCACCGCGGCGGTGATCATGAACTGGATCATCGCGTTGAGGAACGCGGCGTAGTCCAGCCGGACCTCGTCGGTGAGCGGGATGGTGCCGGGCGGGACGGCGTTCTCGCCGCCGGAGAACAGCCGCAGCAGCGGCTCGAGGAACGACGTCGTGAACGCCGTGACCACGGCGGTGAAGGCGGCGCCGATGACGACGGCGACCGCGAGATCGATGACGTTCCCGCGCAGCAGGAACTCCTTGAAACCCTTCAGCACGCCGGCGCACTCCTCGATCGTTCGGGGTGAAATCGCGTCCGGCGAGGCAGGCTAACCGCGGTGCGGCCCCGGGTGCCGGGCGCCCGCGCCGTCCGCCGTCGTCGCTCGGCGGGGTGGATCGCCGGCTCGGTGAGCGGTGGCCGGGCGGGCCGCGTCCGCCCGGTGGCTCAGCCCCGGCGGTCGATCAGCCGCTCCAGGAAGTCGCCGGCCTCGCGGGCGGCGCGCTCCACGTCGCCGGCCTCGATGGCCTCGACGATCCCGGTGTGCGACACGTCGTCGTCGGTGCCGACGGTGCTGGGCATCGTCGTCACGACACTGCCCGCGACCGCCTCGACGACGCCGCGGTACAGCTCGACGAGCAGGCTGTTGCCCGAGCAGCGCACGACGGCGAGATGGAAGTCGGTGTCGGCCCGGGCGGCGCGTTCCAGCTCGGCCGTGCCCGGCTCGGTGCCGCTGCGGGTGGCCGCGGCGACCGCCTCGACGGCGACGTCCCGGTCGGCGAGCGAGCGGCGCAGCAGCGCCAGGTCCTCGTCGGTGCGCCGGGCGGCGGCCAGCCGGGCCGCCTCGACCTCCAGGGTCCGCCGGACCTCCAGCACCTCACGCAGCTCCGGCCCGCACAGCGTGCGCAGCGCGCCGGACAGCTCCGAGGTCGCCCGCACGTAGGTGCCGTCGCCCTGCCGCACCTCCAGCAGGCCGCCGTGGGCGAGCGCGCGGACCGCCTCGCGGACGGTGTTGCGGCCGACCTCCAGCCGCGCGGTCAGCTCGGCCTCGGCCGGGATGCGGTGACCGACCGGCCACTGCCCGGACGAGATGGCGTCCCGGATCTGGGCGATGACCTGGTCGACCAGGCTGCCGCGACGTGCTGTGACGAGAGGCACCGGGACATCCTTTCATCCGAACATCCTACGTCTGTAACAATATCGTTTCGTGAGCATTGCTGATCAGGGGACCCGGGCCGGGGAGACGAACACCACCGGCCGGGCCGCGTCGCACCGGACCGGGGCGCTGGTCGGCACCCCGCTGCTGGTCGTCGGCGTGGCGCTGGCCGCGACCAACCTGCGTCCCGCCGTCACCAGCATGGCATCGGTGCTCGGCGAGGTGCGGGACGGTCTCGGTGCCTCCGCACCGTGGACCGGGCTGCTCACCGCGGTGCCGACCATCTGCTTCGGCCTCGCCGCGATCGTCGCCCCGCTGCTCGGCCGGCGGCTCGGGGTGGCCAGGGCGATCGGCGTCGCGCTCGCCGTGCTCACCGCGGGGCTGGTGCTGCGGGTGGTCGACGGGCCCTGGGTGGTCCTCGGGGGGACGTTCATCGCCGCCTCCGGCATCGCGATCGGGAACGTGCTGATCCCGGTCGTGGTGAAGGAGTCCTTCCCGCACGCCGTCGGCCGGGTGACCGGCATCTACACCGCGGCGCTCGCGGCGGGCGGCGGGCTCGGCGCCGCCTTCACCCCGATGCTGGAACCGCTGCTCGGCTGGCGCGGCGCGGTCGGCGCCTGGGCGGCGCTGTCCGCGGGCGCGCTGGTCGTCTGGGCGACCGGTGCCCGGCACGGCGCCGCGGCCCCGGTCCGGACCGCCGGGGTGCAGCGGCGGTCGATGCTGCGCCGCCCGCTGGCCTGGGCGCTCACCGCCTTCTTCGGGCTGCAGGCCTGCGTCGCCTACGTCGCGATGGGCTGGCTGTCCGAGCTGTTCGTCTCCGAGGGCATCCCGCGCACCACCGCCGGGCTGATGCTCGCGCTGATCAACGTCATCGGGATCCCGCTGAGCTTCCTCATCCCGCCGATCGCGCTGAACCGCAGCTCGCAGTCCGGCTGGATCGTCGGGCTGGCGTTCTGCTCGCTCGCCGCGATCGTCGGGCTCGCCGTCGCCCCCGCGGCGGCGCCCTGGTTGTGGACGGTGCTGCTCGGCGTCGGGATGGCGGTCTTCCCGCTCGGCCTCGGCCTGATCGCGCTGCGCACCCGGGAGACCGCGGAGACGACCGACCTGTCCGCGATGGCGCAGGGCTTCGGTTACCTGCTCGGCGCGGCCGGCCCGTTCCTGTTCGGCATGCTGCACGGGATCACCGGGACCTGGACGGCGTCGCTGGCGCTGCTCGCCGCGGTGATCGTCGCCGAGATGATCCTGGGCTGGGTGGTCGGCCGGCCCCGCTTCGTCTGACGCCCGCCGGGACGCCCGGTCCGGCGTCCGTGCGGCGCAAAGTCGGTGGTGGGCGCGGTGTACCGTCGGGTTGCACCCGATCGGACCGGGGTCCGTCACCGACGTGCGGCGCCCGGCGATCGCGGGTTTCCGCAGATCCGTCAGGGAGTGACTCGTGACCGACACCGCCCGCCCCCCGGCCGGGGGCCCGGCGCGGCTGGTCGACCAGACCGGCCCGTACTTCGGCCGCTTCGGCGGCCGCTACGTCCCGGAGGCGCTGGTCGCCGCCCTGGACGAGCTGGAGCAGGCCTACCACGCGGCGATGACCGACGAGGCCTTCCAGGCCGAGCTCGCCGAGCTGCACCGGACGTACTCCGGCCGGCCGAGCCTGCTCACCGAGGCGCCCCGGTTCGCCCGGCACGCCGGCGGCGCGCGGATCCTGCTCAAGCGCGAGGACCTGAACCACACCGGCTCGCACAAGATCAACAACGTGCTGGGCCAGGCGCTGCTCACCAAGCGGATGGGCAAGAGCCGGGTGATCGCCGAGACCGGCGCGGGCCAGCACGGCGTCGCCTCCGCGACCGCGGCCGCGCTGCTCGGCCTGGACTGCGTCGTCTACATGGGCGAGGTCGACACCGAGCGGCAGGCGCTGAACGTCGCCCGGATGCGGATGCTCGGCGCCGAGGTCCGGCCGGTCGCCTCCGGCACGCGCACCCTCAAGGACGCGATGAACGAGGCGATGCGCGACTGGGTCACCAACGTGGCCGACACGCACTACCTGATCGGCTCGGTCGCCGGGCCGCACCCGTTCCCGGCGATGGTCCGCGACTTCCAGCGGATCATCGGCGTCGAGGCGCGCGAGCAGGTCCAGGCCCTGACCGGGCGGCTGCCCGACGTGGTGTGCGCCTGCGTCGGCGGCGGCTCCAACGCGATGGGCATCTTCCACGCCTTCCTCGACGACGCCGGAGTCGAGCTGGTCGGCTTCGAGGCGGGCGGCGACGGCATCGACACCCCGCGGCACGCGTCGTCCATCGGCGGCGGCGACGTCGGGGTGCTGCACGGCTCCCGCAGCTTCATCCTGCAGGACGAGGACGGCCAGACCCGCGACTCGCACTCCATCTCGGCCGGCCTGGACTACCCGGGCGTCGGGCCCGAGCACTCCTGGCTGCACGACATGCGCCGTGCCCGCTACGAGTCGGTGACCGACGCCGAGGCGATGGAGGCCTTCCGGCTGCTCTGCCGCACCGAGGGCATCATCCCGGCGATCGAGAGCGCGCACGCGCTGGCCGGGGCGCTGCGCGAGGGCCGCAGGCTCGGCGAGGGCGCGATCGTCCTGGTCAACCTGTCCGGCCGCGGCGACAAGGACGTCGACACCGCCGCCACGTACTTCCAGCTGATCGACGACGAGGGCCGGGCCGTCACCGACGAGACGGTGGCCGACGGGGAGGTCCGATGACCGGCGTGCGGAGCGTTGCCGAGCGGATCGGCGAGATCCGCGGCCAGGGCCGGGCGGCGCTGATCGGCTACCTGCCGGTCGGCTACCCGGACGTCGCCGGATCCGTCGAGGCGATGCGGGCGATGGTCGAGGGCGGGGTGGACGTCGTCGAGGTCGGCCTGCCGTACTCCGATCCGCTGATGGACGGCCCGGTCATCCAGCGGGCCACCCAGCAGGCCCTGGACAACGGTGCCCGCAGCCGGGACGCGTTCACCGCCGTCCGCGGGGTGGTCGAGGCCGGCGCACCGGCCGTCGTCATGACGTACTGGAACCTGATCGACCGCTACGGCATCGAGCGGTTCTCCGCCGAGCTGGCCGCGGCGGGCGGCTCCGGGCTGATCACCCCGGACCTGCTGCCCGACGACGCCCAGGAGTGGCTGGACGCGTCCGACCGGCACGGTCTGGACCGGATCTTCCTGGTCGCCCAGACGACGACGCCGGAGCGGATGGCGCTCACCGCCCGGGCCAGCCGCGGGTTCCTCTACGCGGCGTCGCTGATGGGCGTGACCGGCGTCCGGTCGGTCGGCGCCGAGGCTCGCGACCTGGTGACCCGGGTCCGCGAGGTCGCGACCCTGCCGGTCTGCGTCGGGCTGGGCGTGCGCACCGCCGAGCAGGCGGCCGACATCGCCGGGTACGCCGACGGCGTCATCGTCGGGACGGCGTTCGTCGAGGCACTCGGGAAGGGCGGGCCGTCCGCGGTGCGCGAGCTCGCCGCCGAGCTCGCCGAGGGCGTCCGTTCGGCTACCCCGGCGCCCGCCTGACGCACGGTCCGGCGGGCCGGCCGTCGCCGCGGGGGCGGCCCGCCGGGTGTCCGGTGCGGCTCGGCGGGGGACAGGACGCCCACCGTCGGTGAACGGCCACGCCTGAGAGTGACGGCTCCATCCGGACGGACAGCACTACTCCGGGCGGCCTGATCGCATGCCGTTCGCCGGACGGCGCCGCCCGGACGGCGGTGACGCCTCTCAGGAACGCAACCTCGGCGCCGCACACTTCCTATGTTCGACGCTGCCGGTCGGCGGCCCGCTCCCCCCCCCCCCCCAGAGCCGCCCCGGTGGCCGGGAACCCCCGCCCGGCCCGCTCCCCGAACCGGAAGTGACCCGATGAACCACCCAGGTCCTCTGCTGCCCGGACGTGTTCCCGACGTCCGCGCGACCGTAGCGGGTCGATCCCCGCGTGTCGCGCAGCCCCGCCCACGCACCGCCCGCCGGGCTCCCGCCACGACCGCCGGGCCCGTGCCCGGCACGCCGTGAGCCGGCCCGGCTCGCACCAGGTCACCGCACCCGTCCGGCGCGACGATCCCGCCGACGCCTGGCTGGCGCACCGCCGCGCCCGCCTGATCTGGGGATCGGTGCTGGTCACGGCCCTCGTCGGGCCGTCGGTGATCTGGATGCTCCGCTCCGGTCCGCAGCCGCTGCTGCACCAGATGTCGGTGCTCACCGGGCTGCTCGCGCTGTCCGCGCTGGTCGTCGTCGCGGTGCTGCCCTCCCGGGTGCGCGGCCTGTCCGGCGCGCTCGGGCTGGAGACGCTGCTCGGCCTGCACCGCAGGCTCGGCATCCTGGCCGGTGCGCTCGTCGCGCTGCACCTGGCGTGCGTGGTCGCCGACCACCCGGAACGGGTCTGGCTGCTCGTCCCGATGTCGGCGCCGGCCCGCGGGCAGGCCGCCACGATCGGGACCGTCGCGATCGCGGTGCTGCTGCTCTTCGCCGTGCGCGGGGTCCGTTCCGGCACCCACGAGGTGTGGCGGTGGGTGCACCTGAGCCTGGCCGCGCTGGTCGTCGGGGCGTCGTCGCTGCACGTGCTGTGGCTGAACAACCTGGTGACCGACGCCGTGATGGGCCCGGTGCTCGGCATCCTCGGCCTGCTCCTGGTCGGGGTGCTCCTGGTGCGCTGGGGGATGCGGGCGGTCGGTGACGCCGGCGAGTTCCGGGTGCACGTCGTGCGGCCGGAGAGCGCGACCGTGTCGACGCTGGTCCTGCAGCGCCGCGGACGGCACTCCGGGCCCTGGTTCCGGCCCGGGCAGTTCGCCTGGCTCCGGCTCGAGCGGATGTCGGTCGAGGAGCACCCGTTCACGATCGCCTCGTCCGCGGTGGACGGCGGCCGGATCGAGTTCACCGTCCGGCACACCGGTGACTTCGCCTCCCGGCTGCGCGAGCTGCGCCGCGGCGATCCGGTGTGGGTGGACGGTCCGTACGGTTCGTTCACCCCGGACGCCGTGCCCTCGACCGGGTTCGTCCTGATCGCCGGCGGGGTCGGGATCACCCCGATGATGAGCATGCTGCGCACCGCGGCGGATCGCGGTGACCGGCGCCCGTACCGGCTCGTCGTGCACGCCCGCGACCGCGCCGACCTGCTGTTCCGGGCCGAGCTCGCGCACCTGCGGACCCTGCTCGACCTGCAGGTCACCGAGGTGCTGCGGCGCCCGTCGCGGGACTGGGCCGGCGCCACCGGACCGATCGACACCGCACTGCTGTCCGCGGTGCTGACCGATCTGGACGGGGCCGGCGGATCGCGCAGGCACGACTACTTCATCTGCGGCCGTCCGCAGCTGGTGTCCGACGTGCTGGACACCCTGCACTCGCTCGGCGTCCCGGAGGACCGGGTGCACACCGAGCAGTTCGCCCAGGTCTGAGAAACACGAGGAGAAGCTGATGTCCCGCCGGATCCCCGGCCCGCTCCGCTGGTCGATCCTGGTCGCGCTGGCCGGTGTCGTCGTCGTCGCGGTGGCCCAGTCGTGGGTCGCCGCCGCACCGTTCGCCGCCGTCCAGGGCTGGACCCAGACCCAGTGGGGCCCGCTCGGCCCCGCCGACCGCGACCTGCTGGAGAAGGTCCGCCTCGCCGGCCTGTGGGAGGCCCCCACCGGGCAGCAGGGCGAGCAGCAGGCCAGCTCGCCGGCCGTCCGCGAGGTCGCCCGCAAGCTCGGCGTGGAGCACCACGACCTGGACGCCGAGGTCCGCACCGTCGCCGAGCAGCTCGGCGTGCAGCTCCCCAGCCGCCCGAACGACCAGCAGATCGCCTGGATGAACGACCTGACGGCGCGCACCGGCACCGACTACGACCGCCAGTTCGTGCAGATCCTGCGGGCCGCGCACGGCAGCGTGCTGCCGGCGATCACCGAGGTCCGGGTCGGCACCCGCAACGAGCTGATGCGCCAGTTCGCGATCGAGGCCGACACCTACGTCACCCGGCACCTCGGCTACCTGGAGTCGACCGGCCTGGTCGACTACGACGCGCTGCCCGCGCCGCCGCTCCCGGACAGCGTCCGCACCCCGTCCGACCTGGTCGTCCCGGGTCTCGTGGTGGGGGTGGCGCTGCTCGCCGCCGGTGGTCTGCTGATGACGCTCTACCGCCGGGGCCGCCCGGCCGGGGCGTCCGCGCTGGCCGAGGTGTCCCGGCTGCTCCCGGCCGGCGGGGCGATCCCGCGGCCGCGCCGGGCCCGCGACGACGGCGCCGCACCCGCGCGGGCCGCGCTCGCGGTCGGCCCGCCCGACCCGTGGGACGAGCTCGCCCGGGCACCGCAGGTGCGCCCGCGGACCGGCGGGGCGCACGCCGCGCCGGGCGAGGACACCGTCGCCGACCTGCTCGCCCCGGACGGGTACCGGTCCGGCCGGTCGGCCGGGGACCGCCACGAGCCGGACGGGTTCGCCCCGGAGCCGTACGCGCCGGCCGGCCTCGGACCGGACGACGTCGCGCGGGACGGCCGGTCACCCGCCGGCTACCCATCGGACGGCCACCCACTCGACGGCCACCCACTCGACGGCTACCCGGCCGACGGCTTCGCGCCGGACGGCTTCGCGCCCGACGGCTTCGCACCGGACGGTTACCCACCGGACGGCTATCCGGCCGACGGCTTCGCGCCCGACGGCTTCGCGCCCGACGGCTTCCCGCCCGACGGCACTGCGCCCGCCCGTTTCGCGCCCGACGGCACTGCGCCCGACCGTTTCGCGCCGGACCCGTACGCGCCGGACGGCCTCGATCCCGATCCGCCCGGTCCCCTCGACCCGGACCCGGCCGGCCACGACCCGCTCGGCGGCGTGTCCGGCGCACATCCACTCGAACCCGACCAGGACGCCCACCCGTCCGGCGAACGTGAGCACGCGTACCGCCGTCGCGGGTCCCGATCCACCGGCTCGCACCGCGACCGGACCGCCCCGAGGAGTCGTCACCGATGAGCCCGTCCACCACCAACCGCCGCCGAACGGCCGCGGCCGCCGCCTTCGTCGCCTGCCTGCTCGTCGCCGGGCCCGCCGCCTACGCGGCGGGTGCCGCGACCGCCGACCGGGACGGCCCGGCCGCGGAGAACATCGCCGAGTCCCTCTCCGGGACCGGGCTCACCGGCTCCGGGCCGCGCTCCGGCTCGAAGTCCGGCGGGCACGACCACGGGACGTCGTCCTCCGGGCAGGACCCGGACGGCACCGGCTCGGGCACCGACGGTGCCGACGGTGCTGATGGATCCGGCGGTGCTGATGGCGCCGATGGTGCCGATGGTTCCGGCGGCTCGGGCCAGGACCCGGCCCCGGAGGGCCAGGACGACGGCAACGGCCAGGACGACGAGGCCGGCAACAACGACGGCCCCGACCAGGATGCCGCGGCCGCGCTGGAGATCCTCGCCTCCGACTGCTCCGCCAGCCGGCTCACCGCGCACAACGGCTTCCAGGAGGCCCCGCGCTGCGTGTCGACCGCGTTCGGTGAGGTCGCCGACGCCGAGCGCAGCCCGTCGCTGCTGATCACCGAGGCGCCGGACCGGGTCGCCCCGGGCGAGCCGTTCTCGCTCACCGTCAGCACCCGCAACCTGGTCCGCGACCGGTTCCTCGCCGCGGCGCAGGGCGGCTACTACGTCGAGTCGTCGCTGCTCGACGGCGAGGGCCTGCAGCGCGGCCACTTCCACACCGCCTGCCGGATCCTGGCCGACCCGGCCGAGGCCCCGGACTCCGCCCCGGCCCCGCTGTTCTTCGAGGCCACCGAGGACGGCGGCGGCGGCACCACCCCGGACAGCGTCACCATCGAGGTCCCGGGCGTCGACCAGGCCGGCGAGCTGCAGTGCTCGTCCTGGGCCGGCGACGGCTCGCACCGCACACCGATGATGCAGCGCGCCAACCAGACCCCCGCGTTCGACTCGGTCCGGATCGAGGTGGGCTGACATGCGGATCACCGGACCGCTGCTGACGCTGGCCGCGGTGGCCGCCGTCGGTGCCGGGGTGGCGACCGCGAACGTCGTGCTGACCGCCCAGCCCGCCCAGCCCGCGGAACCGGCCGCCGTCGAACAGGCCACCGGTGCGCTCGCGCTCGGCTCGCCGCTGCCCGAGGCCGCACCGGCCGGGCCCGTCCTCTACTCGGGATGGTCGGCCGACCGCGAGGTCAGCGTGGACATCACCGTCGAGGACGGCCTGGCCAGGGCCTACGTCTGCGACGACGCGAGCGTCGAGTCGTGGACGCGGGGCCCGGTCGCCCAGGACGGCCCCACCCGGCTGACCGCCGACGACGGCAGCTGGGTCGAGTACACCGTGCAGGACGGCACCGCCACCGGCACCGCCTCGACCGGCGGCCGGACCTGGGAGTTCACCGCGCCGACCGCCCCGGCAGGCACCGAACCGCCGGCCGGGGCACCCGCAGCCCCGGCCGCCCCCGCGGCCCCGGAGGCCGGCGGCGGCTACGGCGGGGGCGGGTACTGATGGGCCGCGGCGCGCGGCACGCCGACCACGAGACCACCGATCCGTTCGGCTTCGCGCCGATCGTCCCGAACCCGCGGACCCCGGAGGACAGCGGCGGCTCCGCCCCGGTCGATCCCGCCCCGCGGGAGTGGCTCGAACCGGTGCCGCCGCCGCGCCGCCGCCGGGCCCGCCGCCCGCGGCCCCGCGCCGCGCGGCCCGATCCCGCCCGCGACGACCGGTGGTCCCCCGGCCCGCCGGGCGACGCCGACCGCCGGGCGGGCACCGCCGGGCGGCGGCGGGCGAACGCCCCGGGGGAGCTCTTCGAGCCCTACGGCCGGAGCGCACCACCGGGATACCCGGCCGACGACCGCGCCGACCCGCGGAGCCGGACCGGGGAGCAGGAACCGGTCGGGGACCCGCCGCGCCGCCCGGCGCGGGACGCCGGAGCCGTCGCGCCCGGCCGCCCGCCCCGGGACGCCGGCCACGAGAGGTCCCCGGCCGGGTCCGGTTCCCGGCGGCGCACCGGCGCCGCCGGGGGCCACCGCGGACCCGGCCGGCCGGAGCCCGGCCCCGCTGCGACCGGGCTCGCCGAACGCCCCGCCGGCCCGGCCACCGCGGCGGACACAGCGGCGGCCCCCGCGACGGCCACAGCGGCGGCCCCCGCGACGGACACAGGGACGGACACAGCGACGGACACCGCGGTGGAGCAGCGCGGGCCGGCCGGCCCGTCGCTGCGCGCCGTGATCCTGCCGGTCGTGATCGGGTCGCTGGTCGCGGTGGCGCTCGGCGTGTGGGCCCGCCAGCACGAGGGGACCGGGGTCGCGGTGAACCTCGCCGGGTTCTCCAGCGGCGCCGCCGCCAAGGCGTGGCTCGGCTCCGCGGCGCTGCTGCTGGCGATCCTGCAGGGCGTCACCGGCCGGATGCTGCGCCGCGGCTACGCCGATCCGTCGGTCGCGACGGTGCACCGGTGGTCCGGCCGGATCGCGGTGCTGGTGACCGTCCCGGTCGCCGCGCAGTGCCTGTACGCGTTCGGCTGGTCCGGGGCGACACCGTCGGTGCTGCTGCACTCGGTGCTGGGCTGCGTGTTCTACGGCGCGTTCGTCACCAAGATGCTGCTGCTGCACCGGCGCGGCGTGCCCGGCTGGGCACTCGCGGTGGCGGGCGGCGTGCTGCTCGCCGTCCTCGCCGGGGTGTGGCTCACCTCCGCGCTGTGGTTCTTCACCGGCCAGGGCCTCGTGTTCTGAGCCCGCCCGGCCCCGAATCCCGATCCGCACCAGGAGGCCCCGCATGTCCCCGATCACCCGCCGCAGGCTGCTCGCCGGCGTGGGCACCGCCGCCGCGGCGTGCTGCGCCGCGGGCTGCTCGACCTACGGCACACCCCGGGCCGCGGCACCCGCCGGGACCGGCGCCGCCCCGGAACCGGCCGCCCCGGTCCCGTCCGCCGAACCGCAGGCCGCCGCCGAGCAGGGCGCCGAGCAGGGCCTGGCCGCGGCGTCCGACATCCCGGTCGGCGGCGGCCGGGTGTTCGCCGAGGACGGCGTCGTCGTCACCCAGCCGCAGGCCGGGACGTTCGCCGCGTTCGACGCGACCTGCCCGCACGCCGGCTGCCTGGTCGACCAGGTGACCGCGACCGGCATCAGCTGCCCCTGCCACGGCAGCGTCTTCGACATCGACGGCGGCGCCCCGCTGGAGGGCCCGGCCGGCGCGCCGCTGGCGGCCCGCCCGGTCCGCGTCGAGAACGACCGGATCGTGCTGGCATGAGCGGGCCACCGGCCGTGAACGGCGATGCGGCGTCCGGCCGGTACCGGTGCGCCGACGAGCCGAACGCCTACCCGCCCGCCGTCCCGCCGGACCCGCTCGGCGGAGTGCACTCTCAGGAAGCGAACCCACCCCGGTACGACCTCGTAACGTCCTGCCCCGTCGGTGCCGCGACCCGCTCCCCGCACGGGGTCGCGGCGGACACCGGCGCCGCCGTCCGGCGTTGCTCCCCGCCGCCGGACATCCCCCGGCAGGCGTCGTGGTCCCCGGTCGTGGCTCCGAACCCCCGCCGTGCCCGGGCCCTCGACCCCGGGCACGGCGGGACCTCGACCCCCGGAGGAACCGTGCCCGCAACCCCGGCCGACCCCGAGCCCGCGGGCCCCGGCCCGATCGGCACCGCGGATCCCGGCCCGGCCCCGGAGCGCGGCCACGACGGCGCCGCCGACCACGGCGAGCGCTGGATCGACCGGCTCGGCTGGGAGGAGGTCGCCTGATCCGGGCGGCCGGCCTCAGCCGTCCGCCGTCCCGGCCAGGAAGGCCCGCCGGCAGCCGTCGCAGCAGAACCAGTGCACGGTCCCGCCGTGCTCGGCGGACGGCGTCGGTGCGGCCGCGGTGACCGTCATGCCGCACACCGGATCGACCGCCGCCGCCGGCCCCGCCGGCCCTGCCTGCGCCGCCGGCCCGGCGAGCGCCACCGGCCCGGCGAGCGCTGCCGACCCGGCCGGGACCGCGGCGGGCGCGGCGGGCGGTGCGCCGGACCGGCCGGCCAGCAGCTCGGCGAACACCGACAGCGCGATCTCCGGGGCGGTCCGCGCCCCGAGGTCCAGACCGGCCGGCCCGTGCAACCGGGCCACGTCCGGCTCGGCGACACCGGCGGCGACCAGGTCGGCGCGGACGGCGTCGGCCCGGCGCCGGCTCGCGACGACGGCGACGTACGGGACGCCGGCCGCCAGCGCCGCGCGCAGCACCGGGATCTCGTCGCGGCCGTGCGAGGCGACGACCACCCCGGCCGTGTCCGGCGCGACCGGCTGCTCCGGCGCCGGCCAGGCGGTCACCTCGAACTCCAGGCTGCGGCCGACCCGGGCCAGCGCCCTGGCCACCGGCGAGTCGCCGACGACGGTGACCATCGTCGGCGGGACGATCGACTCCAGGAAGATCTCCAGGGTCCCGCCGGACAGGCACGGGTTGCCGACGGTGCGCAGCCCCTCGACCGGGTCGCCGCCGTCGTCGCCGTCCGGGGTGATCCGCAGCAGCCCGGACTCGCCGGCCCGCAGCAGCCGCAGACCCTCCGACCGGACGGTCGACTCGGCACAGGAACCGCCGACGAAACCGTCGATCGTGCCGTCGGCGAGCACCACCGCCCGGTCGCCGGGCTTCGCGCTGGTCGGGCGCTCGGCACGGACCACGGTGGCGAGCACGAACGGGGTCCGGTGCGCGCGCAGGTCGCTGACCCTGGCCAGCATCTCGCCGCTGGTCACCGGGCTCACCGGATCGCCAGGTCGGGGCGCAGCGGGCGGCCCTGCACGGCCCGCCACACCTGGGCCGGGGTCAGCGGCATGTCGGCGTGCCGGACACCGATGGCGTCCAGCACGGCGTTGACGACGGCCGCCGGTGACCCGACGGTGGCGGACTCACCGACGCCCTTGGCGCCGATCGGATGGTGCGGTGACGGTGTCACGGTCTCTCCCAGTTCCCAGGACGGGCACTCCATCGAGGTGGGCAGCAGGTAGTCCATGAACGACGCGGCGAGATGGTTCCCGTCCGGGTCGAAGGTGATCAGCTCCATCAGCGCCATCCCGATCCCGTCGGCCAGGCCGCGGTGCACCTGGCCGGCCACGATCATCGGGTTGATCCGCACCCCGCAGTCGTCGACGGCGACGAACCGGCGCACCCGGACCTCCCCGGTCACCGGGTCCACCTCCACCACGCACAGGTAGGCGCCGCACGGGAACGTCAGGTTCGGCGGGTTGTACACGCAGGACGCGTCCAGCTGGCCCTCGACGTCGTCCGGCAGCTCCCGGCCGGAGTACGCGGCGGCGGCGATCTCGGTGAGCGAGACCCCCACCGTCGGGTTCCCGCGCACCTGCCAGCGGCCCGGCACCCACTCCAGGTCGGCCGGGTCGATCTCCAGGATCGCCCCGGCCACCAGGCGGGCCCGTTCCCGCACCCGCCGGGCCGCGACCACGGTCGCGGCACCGGAGACCGCGGTGGACCGCGAGCCGTAGGTGCCCAGCCCGAACGGCGTCCGGTCGGTGTCGCCCTGCACGACCTGCACCCGGTCCGCCGGGATGCCCAGCTCGTGCCCGATCAGCTGGGCGAACGTCGTCTCGTGCCCCTGGCCCTGGCTCATGCAGGACACGGCGAGCACCGCGTCGCCGGACGGGTGCACCCGCAGGTCGGCGCCGTCGGCCATGCCCAGGCCCATGATGTCCATCGTGCGGCGCGGCCCGGCCCCGACCGCCTCGGTGAAGAAGCTCAGGCCGATCCCGAGCAGCCGCCCGCGGCCGGTGCGCTCGTACCCGGCGCGCAGGGCGGCCTGCTCGGCGCGCAGCTCGTCGTAGCCGGCGATCTCCAGCGCGAGGCCCAGCGTCGCCGGGTAGTCGCCGGAGTCGTACTCCCAGCCGGTCGGCGTCGGGTGCGGGAACTGCTCGGGGCGCAGCAGGTTCGCCATCCGCAGCCGGGCCGGATCGAGACCGAGATCGTGCGCGAGCACGTCGACCAGGCGTTCCACCAGGTAGGACGCCTCGGTGATGCGGAACGAGCAGGCGTAGGCGACCCCGCCGGGTGCCTTGTTCGTGTGCACCCCGGTGACCCGGCAGTGCGCCGCCCGCAGGTCGTAGGAGCCGGTGAAGACGCCGAAGAAGCCGGCCGGGAACGCCGACGGCTGCGACGTCGCGTTGAACGCGCCGTGATCGGCGAGCACCTGCACCCGGACGGCGAGGATCCGGCCGTCGCGGGTCGCCGCGATCTCGCCGCGCATGTGGTAGTCGCGGGCGAACGACGACGCCATCAGGTTCTCCGAGCGGTCCTCGGTCCACTTCACCGGGCGTCCGGTCACGGTGGAGGCGACGACCGCGCACAGGTAGCCCGGGTACATCGCGACCTTGTTCCCGAAGCCGCCGCCGATGTCCGGTGCGACCACCCGGATCCGGTGCTCGGGCACCCCGGCGATCCGCGAGTAGAGCACCCGGTGGGTGTGCGGCGCCTGGGTGGTGGCGTGCACGGTGAGCCGGCCCTCGACCGGGTCGGCGTCGGCGACGATCCCGCAGGTCTCCAGCGGCGCCGGGTGCACCCGCGGGTACACCAGGTCGCAGGCCGACACGTGCTCGGCGGCGGCGAACTCCGCGTCGGTGGCGGCGGCGTCGCCGCTCTCCCAGTCGAACACGTGGTTGTCGGTGCGCCCCGGCTGCTCGTCGCGGACCAGCGGCGCGCCGGGACCGAGCGCGGTCCGGGCGTCGACGACGGCGGGCAGCGGCTCGTACTCGACCTCGATCAGGGCGAGCGCGTCGCGCGCCGCGTACCGGTCCTCGGCGGCCACGAACGCCACCTCCTGGCCCTGGAAGTGCACCTTCCCGCAGGCCAGCACCGCGGCCACGTCGTGCGACGCGGTCGGCATCCAGGCCATGTCCCGGGCGGCCAGGTCCGCCCCGGTGAGCACCACCCGGACCTTCGGGTGCGACTCGGCCGCGCTGGTGTCGACCGAGACGATCCGGGCGTGCGCGTGCGGGCTGCGCAGGATCGCGCCGTGCAGCATCCCGGGCAGCGCGATGTCGTCGACGAACCGGCCCCGGCCGCGGACCAGCCGCACGTCCTCCTTGCGCCGCAGCGGACCGAACCCGGCCGGCGTCACGACGCGGCCCAACCGGCCCGGCCGTCCTGTTCGGCCTGTTCGGCCTGTTCGCACCCGGCGGCGTGCCGGACCGAGCGGACGATGTTCTCGTAGCCGGTGCACCGGCACACCTGCCCGCTGATCGCCTCCCGGATCTCCTGCTCGGTCGGGTCCGGGACCCGGTCGAGCAGCCACCGGGCCGTCATCAGGATCCCGGGCGTGCAGAAGCCGCACTGCAGCCCGTGGCACTCGATGAACGACCGCTGCACCTGGTCCAGGCCGCCCGGGCCCTCCAGGCCCTCGACGGTGCGCACCCGGTGCCCGTCGGCCATCACGGCGAGCACCGTGCACGACTTCACCGGCACCTCGTCCAGCCACACCGTGCACGCCCCGCAGTTCGACGTGTCGCACCCCCAGTGGGTGCCGGTCAGGCCGAGCTCGTCGCGCAGCAGGTGCACCAGCAGCAGCCGCGCCTCGACCTCGTGCACCCGCTCGGCGGAGTTCACGCTGACCCTGATCTGCACGGCCGGCTCACCGGTCCGCGGCGCGGGCGGCCGCCGCGGTGAGGGCCCGGGCGGTCAGCTCGCCCGCCAGGTGCAGCTTGTAGTCCACCGGGCCGCGCTGGTCGGCCACCGGCCGGCAGGCCCGGGCCGCGATCCGGCCCGCCTCGGCGAACGTCTCCGGATCCGGGGTGCGCCCGAGCAGGTACTCCTCGGCGTCCGGGGCGCCGAAGCCGGGCGCCCCGACCGCGGTCAGCCCCAGGCCGGCCGCGCTCACCCGGCCGTCGCGCAGGCTCAGCACGGCCCCGGCGGCGGCGACCGCCCAGTCGCCGGCCCGGCGGTCGACCTTGAGGTAGCTGCTGCCGCTGCCCGCCCGGACCGGCACCCGCAGCTCGACGAGCACCTCGGCCGGGCCGACCGCGGTCTCGTACGGGCCGCGGAAGAACTCCCGCACCGGCACCGTGCGCTCGCCGTCGGCGCCGCGGATCACCGCGACCGCGCGCAGCGCGGTGAAGGCGCCGGACAGGTCCTCGGACGGGTCGGCCTGGCAGATCGACCCGCCGACGGTCCCGCGGTTGCGCACGATCGGGTCGGCGATCACCCGCTCGGCGTCGTGCAGCATCGCCGCGTGCTCGCCGACCGGCGCGGAGTCCAGCAGCTCGGCGTGCCGGGTGAGCGCACCGATCCGCAGCTCCGGGCCGTCCGGCCCGTTCTGCAGCCGGACCCCGGACAGCTCGCTCAGCTCGTTGATGTCGACCAGCAGCTCGGGCTGGGCGAGCCGGAGCTTCATCATCGGGATCAGGCTGTGCCCGCCGGCGACCACCCGCGCCTCCGGACCGAAGCGGGCCAGCAACGCGACGGCGTCGTCGACGTCGGTGGCCCGTCGGTACTCGAAGTGGGCGGGGACCTGCATCGCGCCATCGTGTCCCCGGCCACACCGGCGGGCAAGTGACCTTAAGCCTTCGCTTAAGAGCCGGATGTGCTCTGGGCCACGTCGGGGCAGAGTGCCGCTGATCATGACGCACGCGCGCCGGAAGGGCGGGACCGACGATGACGACGGAACCCGATGACAGGAGCCACCGCAACCCCCGGATGGCCGAGCTGTTCGGCGCGCCGCCGGGCTCCCCGGACCCCGCCGCGAGCCCGACCGTCTTCGCGTTCCCCGCGGTGGTCGAGTTCATGAAGGTGGCGGGCCAGCCGGTGGCCGGCCCGTGGCCACCGCACCAGCACCCCCGTCCCGATCCGGAGGACGACGCCGGGCCGGTGGCGATCCCCGAACCACCGGATCCGGTACCGGCCCGGCGCGCCGGGCACGAGGAGTAGACGCCGTGTACCCACCACGATTCCGCTACGAGGCGCCCCGGACCCTGGACGAGGCGCTCGCGCTGCTCGCCGGCGATCCGGACGCGAAGGTCCTCGCCGGCGGGCAGAGCCTGATCCCGCTGCTCAAGCTGCGGTTCGCCCAGCCTGCGCTGCTCGTCGACATCAACGGCCTGCCCGGGCTGCGCCACCACCGGGAGACCGCGGACGGCGCGCTGGAGATCGGCGCGCTGTGCCGGCACGTCGACCTGGAGCGCTCCGAGCTGCTCCCCGGCGGGCACCCCACGCTGGCCGCCTGCGCGCCGCTGGTCGCCGATCCCGTGGTGCGCACCCGCGGCACGCTCGTCGGCTCGCTGTGCCACGCCGACCCGCAGGGCGACTGGGCCGCCGCGATGATCGCCCTCGGCGGCGAGGTCGTCGCCCGCAGCGTCCGCGGCGAGCGCCGGATCCCGGTCGGCGAGTTCGCGACCGGGCCGTTCCAGAACGCGCTCGAGCACGACGAGATCGCCGTCGCCGCCCGGGTCCCCGCGGCCCGCGACACCCGGCACGGCGCGTTCCTGAAGCTGGAGCGCCGGGTCGGCGACTTCGCCACCGCGGGGCTCGCGGTCGCGCTGGAGATCGCCGCCGACGGCCGGGTCACCCGGGCCGGGCTCGCGCTCACCGGGGTCGGCGCCACCACCCTGGCCGCGACCGGGGCGGCCGACGCGCTGGTCGGCACCCGGCTGGAGCCCGAGGCGATCGAGCGGGCCGCCGAGCTCGCCGCGGGCACCGCCCGCCCGCGCAGCGACCACCGCGGCAGCGCCGGGTACAAGCGGCAGGTCGTCGCGACCTTCACCCGGCGCGCACTGGCCGGGTTCGCCACCGCGGGGGTGGCCGCCTGATGAGCGTTCCGACCACGAAGGAGGACGGCGTGGAACAGCGCCGGATCACGGTGTCGGTCAACGGCGAACCGCGCTCGGCGGAGGTCGAGCCGCGGTTGCTGCTGGCCCACCTGCTGCGCCAGGGGCTCGGTCTGACCGGGACCCACATCGGTTGCGACACCACCAACTGCGGGGCGTGCACCGTCCTCTACGACGGCGAGCCGGTCAAGTCCTGCACGATGCTCGCCGTCCAGGCCGACGGGCACGAGGTGACCACCGTCGAGGGTCTGGGCACGCCCAGCGAGCTGGACCCGATCCAGGAGGGGTTCCGCGAGGAGCACGGCCTGCAGTGCGGGTTCTGCACCCCGGGCATGATGCTCGCCGCCACCGAGCTGCTGCGCCGCAACCCGGACCCGTCCGAGGAGGACGTCCGGTGGGCGCTGTCGGGCAACCTCTGCCGCTGCACCGGCTACCAGAACATCGTCAAGGCCGTGCTCTGGGCGGCCGCGAAGCAGCGCGCCGGCGCGACCGGCTGAGGGGACGACGACCATGACCGACACACTGGACGAGGTCAGGATCGGCGGGCTCGGCGCCAGCCGCAAGCGGGCCGAGGACGCCCGGTTCATCCGCGGCCGCGGCACCTACGTCGACGACGTGGTGCTTCCCGGCATGCTGCACATGGAGATCCTGCGCAGCCCGCTGGCGCACGCCCGGATCGTCAGCATCGACACCTCCGCCGCCTGGGCGGTCCCGGGGGTCCGGCTGGTGCTGACCGGGGAGATGGCGGCCCGGCGCAACCTGGCCTGGATGCCGACGCTGTCCTACGACACGCAGGCGGTGCTGGCCACCGACAAGGTCCGCTTCCAGGGCCAGGAGGTGGCCTGCGTGGTCGCCGACGACCCGTACATCGCGCGGGACGCGGTGGAGGCGATCGTCGTCGAGTACGAGGCGCTGCCACCGGTGGTCAACCCGAAGCAGGCGATGGAGCCCGGCGCCCCGGTGATCCGGGACGACAAGGAGGGCCAGACCGACAACCTGACCTACCGGTGGGACGTCGGCGACGCCGCGGCCACCGAGCGGGCCTTCGCCGAGGCGGACACGGTGTCCACGCTGTCGCTGCACTACCCGCGCAGCCATCCGTCGCCGCTGGAGCCGTGCGGCTCGATCGCCGACTTCGACGTGGCCACCGGCAAGCTCACGATCTACATGACCTCGCAGGCGCCGCACATCATCCGGTCCGCGGTGGCGCTGGTCGCCGAGCTGCCCGAGCACATGATCCGGGTGATCTCGCCCGACCTGGGCGGCGGGTTCGGCAACAAGGTGCCGGTCTATCCGGGGTACGTGTGCTCGATCCTCTGCTCGATCCTCACCGGGAAACCGGTCAAGTGGGTCGAGGACCGCTCGGGCAACCTCACCTCCACCGGGTTCGGCCGGGACATGTACCTCGACGGCGAGCTCGCGCTGCGCCGGGACGGCAAGATCCTCGGCGTCCGGATGCACGTGACCACCGACCAGGGCGCGTTCTTCGCCGACGCCCAGCCCAGCAAGTTCAAGGTGGGCCTGCTGCACTCGGCGTTCGCCTGCTACGACGTCCCGGTCGGGCACATCAGCGCGCACGGCGCCTACACCAACAAGGCCCCCGGCGGCGTCGCCTACCGGTGCTCGTTCCGGGTCACCGAGGCGATGTACTTCCAGGAACGGATGATCCAGGCCGCGGCCGACGACCTGGGCATGGACCAGGCCGAGTTCCGCCGGATCAACCTGCTGCCCGACGACGCCTTCCCGGCCAGGACGCCGTTCGGCTTCCTGGTCGACTCCGGCCAGTACGGGAAGTGCCTGCAGCTGGGCCTGGACGCGATCGGCTACCAGGACTTCGTCGCCGAGCAGGCCGCGGCCCGCGAGCGCGGCAGGCTGCTCGGCATCGGCATCTCGACGATGACCGAGCCGCTCGGGGCCGGCAACAGCCGCGAGTACGACATCCTCGGCATCAAGATGTTCGACTCCGCCGAGCTGCGGGTGCACCCGACCGGCAAGGCGATGCTCCGCACCGGCGCCCGCAGCCAGGGCCAGGGGCACGAGACGACGTGGGCGCAGATCGTCGCGCACGAGCTGGGACTGCCCGCCGACGACGTCGTCGTCGAGGAGGGCGACACCGACACCGCGCCGTACGGGATGGGGACCTACGCCTCGCGCTCCACCCCGGTGGCCGGGGCCGCGGTGTCGATGGTGTCCCGCAAGATCCGGGCGAAGGCGCGCAAGCTCGCCGCGCACCTGCTGGAGGTGTCCGAGGAGGACGTCGAGTGGGAGCTCGGCCGGTTCCACGTGCGCGGCGCGCCGGGCCGCGGGGTGACCATCCAGGAGTGCGCCGCCGCGGCGTACACGAACATGCCGGACGGGATGGAGCCCGGCCTGGAGGGCAACGCCTACTACGACCCGCCCAACCTGACCTGGCCGTTCGCCTGCTACATCGCCACGGTCGAGATCGACCCGGAGACCGGGGTGTGGGACGTGCTGCGGTTCGTCGCCGTCGACGACTGCGGCGTCCGGATCAACCCGATGATCGTCGAGGGACAGATCATGGGCGGACTGACCGAGGCGTACGCGATGGCCAGCATGCAGTTCCAGACCTACGACGGCGACGGCAACGTCGTCGGTGCGAACTTCATGGACTACCTGCTGCCCACCGCCTGGGAGACGCCGGGCTTCGAGCTGCACGAGGTCGTCACCCCGTGCCCGCACCACCCGATCGGCGCCAAGGGCGTCGGCGAGTGCGCGACGGTGGGCGGGCCGGCCGCGTTCGCCAACGCCGTGCTGAACGCGATCCGGCACACCGGGGTCCGCAACATCGACATGCCGCTGCTGCCCGACCGGGTCTGGGAGGCGCTGCGCACCGGGCAGGACTACTCCGGTACGCCGCCGGTGAAGGGGGACTGAGCCGTGCTGATCGAGAACAGGTTCACCGTGGCCGCCCCGGCCGACCGGGTCTGGGCGGAGCTGCAGGACCTGCCGGGGCTGGTGCCCTGCCTGCCCGGGGCCGAGCTCACCCGCGAGGTCGGCGACGACCGCTACGAGGGCAGGGTGGTGACCCGGCTCGGACCGGTCGCGCTGCGGTTCTCCGGGGTCGCCGAGCTCGTCGAGGCCGACGAGTCCGCGCGCCGGCTGGTGCTGCACGCGGCCGGCTCCGAGGACAAGGGCAAGGGCACCGCCGAGATGACGATGACGATGCGGCTGGCCGCCGGGTCCGGCGGGCGGACCGAGGTCACGGTCGCCCAGGACCTGCAGGTCTCCGGCGCGGCGGCCCAGTTCGGCCGCGGCATGATCGCCGACGTCTCCGGGGTGCTGCTGCGCGGCTTCGCCGACTGCGTCGAGGCGAAGATCAACGGCGCCGGGTCCGGCGGGACGGCCACCGCGGTCCGGGCGCGGCCGGCCGGCGCGCTGAGCATCGCCGTCTCGGCCGCGCTGATGGCGCTGCGCCGGGTCGTGCGCCGCTTCCTCGGGCCGAGCACCCGGCCCGGACACTCCTAGGAGGACGACGATGACTCTCTGGTGGATCGGGAACGCGATCCTGCTGCTGGTGGTGTTCCCGGTGGTCGTGGCGCTGCTCAACCGCGTGCTGGCCGCGGTGGAGCGGATCCGCTGGGCCGCCGACGACATCCTGGCCGACGGCGGGCGGCTGGCCGGACGGCTCGAACCCGTCCCTGGGCTGCTCGCCACCACCGACGCGACGGTGCGGCAGGTGGCCGTGGGGGCCACCCGCTACGCCGGCAGCGTCGCGACGCTCCTGCCGAGCGCCCCCGAACGAGGAGGGAACCCCTGATGCCCGCTGCCGCCTGGGCGACACTGATCATCGCGGCGCTGATCATCGCCGTCACCGGGATCGGCCTGCTCCGGGTCATCCTGCACCTGCGCCACGTGAGCCGGACCCTCGCCGACCTGACCGGCGGGGTCCGGGCGATCGCCACGTCCACCGCGACGGTCCCCGCGGTGGTCGGCTCGGTGAACGCGGAGCTCGCGCCGGTCCGCGACTTCTGCGAGTCGGTATGACCGGCTGGTACGTCGGGTTCGCCATCGGGATCGCGGTGGTCCTGGTGGTGGTCGCGCTGGTCGTCCCGATCCTGGTGCTGGCACACCGGATCGGGCGGCAGGCCCCGGCGATCGACGCCGCACTGCAGGAGGCCGAACGGAACACCCGGCCGCTGGCCGACCTGGCCACGACCGTCGAGCACGCCGACGTGATCACCGCCGGCCTGCGCCGCGGCCGCGGCCGGCTGGGAGGGTGAGATGGGTCCGGAGGAGATCACCGCGTGGTGGATCGCGGTCGTCGCGGGCTTCGTGGTCGTGCTCGCGGTCGCGGCGCTGCTCAGCCTGCTGGTGTGGTTCGTGAAGATCATCGACCGGCGGGTCGCCGGGATCCGGGACACGCTGCTCGCGATCACCGCCAACACGGCCTCGACGACGCTGATCCCGCAGACCGGTGACGCGGTCGACCGGGTGCTCGCCGAGGGTCTGGAACACCACCTGTTCCTGGGCCGCGTCCCGCCGGACCGGTCCGCCACGACGACGAACGGAGGCGGTCGGTGATGACCCTGCTCGTGGTGCTGTCGGTGCTCGCGGTCGTCGCACTGATCGCCGGTCTCGCGTTCTACCTGGCCTGGGTCGGCACCCTGCTGACCCGGGTCGCGACCACCCTGGAGGAGTGCTCGGAGGCGGTCCGCCGGATCGACGCCGACGCCGCACGGATCGGGCCGGGGCTCGACCACGTCAACCGCTCGGCCGGGACGGTCGCCGGCGCGCTCCCGCTGCTCTACGGGTTCGCCGAGGAGATCGTCCGCGGCGCGACCCCGGTGCCGCAGCGCCCGGCGGTCGCCGTGCCGGCGTCCGGCCGGCGCCGGTCCCGGCTCACCGAGGCCGTGGGGTACCGCCCGGCCGGGTGAGAGCCGGGCCGGGGGCACCGGCCCCGGGCCGGGGTCACCCCGGCCCGGGCGCCGCGTCGGCGTCCCCGGCCGGGCTCCCGAGCCGGGGCGGGGGGAGCGGCGCGGTGGACGGTGCGTCGGAGTACCCGCCGATCCACTCGGCCCGCCAGGACGGGTCGAACCGCTCGGTGTTGCAGCGCGGCTCGTACAGCCCGATCAGCTCCTCGGCGATCGCCCTGCGGTGCCCCGGCCCGCCGCCGGGCACCTCCAGCGTCGCGATGTGCAGCGCCCACTTCGATCCGGCCCGCTGCACCCAGCACGGGCTGCGCCGGTGCCGGAACGGCAGCCCCTCCGCGCTCAGGTCCTCGCTGTGCCCGACCCAGGTCACCGCGAACCGTTCGCGCTGCGGATCCGGCCGGTAGAGGATCGCGTACACCGCGGGGACCGGCGGCGGGGTCCAGCCGCCGAGCAGCCGGGGCCCGGAGAAGGCGTACCCGGCCAGCGAGCCGAGCCTGATCACCGGAGCGGATCCGGGTCCGCCGGGTCCGGCAGCGCGTCGTCCTCCTCGCTGACCGCCTCGACCCCGACGACCGGGAAGGCGGGCAGCCCGGCCCGTTCCACGACGTCGGCGAACACCTCCCGGCCCCGCCGGACCGCGTCCTGCTCGCCGTCGGCGGTGACCACGATCTGCGCGCCGTAGCCCGGGGTGCCGATACCGCTGGCCACGCCCCGGTGCACCGCGACGGCATCGGCCAGCCGCAGCACCTCGTCGTGGGGGATCGGCCGATCACCCCGGGTCCGGATGCTCACGCTCCAGTGCACGTCCCGGCTCCCCTCCCGGTCATCGCAGCGTCGGCAGCAGCGCGGCGAGCTGCTCCAGGCTGCGCAGGTCGTGGCCCGCCGCCACGGCGGTCACGTGCGGTTCGGCCACCATCATGCCCACCGGGACGGGGCCGCGCCCGGCCACCGCGGCGGGATGCGGGCTGACCCAGACGATCCGGTGGCAGAGCCGGGCCAGGCGTTCCATCGCCGCCGACAGCACGGCGGGGGAGCCGCGGTCGTGGCCGTCCGAGCAGATCAGGACGACCGCGCCGCGGGCGGCACCGCGCCGTCCGGGCCCGCGGACGAACGCCTCGATCGCGTCGCCGATCCGGGTCCCGCCCTCCCAGTCGACGACCTCGGCGGCGGCCCGCCGCAGGGCGTCGTCCGGATGCCGGGTGCGCAGCGCCGCGGTGAGCCGGGTGAGCCGGGTGCCGAAGCAGAACACCTCGACCCGGAACACCGACCGGGCCGCGTGCTGGGTGCCGTGCGCGAACTGCAGCAGCGCCCGCGAGTGGTCGGCCATCGACCCGGAGACGTCGAGCAGCAGCACCAGCGGGCGGGTCCGCATCCGGCGGCGGCGCCAGGCGGGATCGATCGGCACCCCCTGCGAGCGCAGGCTGCGGCGCAGCGTGGCGCGCAGGTGCGGGACCGGCCCGGAGCGCGCCGGGCGGGTCCGGCGGGTGCGCCGCCGGGGCGGGGACAGCCGGATCGCCGCCATGATCCGGCGGATCGCGACCAGCTCGTCGTCGGTGCAGCCGGCGAAGGACCGCGTGCGCAGCAGCTCCATGTCCGACGCGACCGGCCCGAGCCGGGCGGCCTCGTCCTCCTCCCGGTCGTCGCCGGGCTCGGCGGCCGGGACCTGCACGGCCGAGTCGGTGGCGGCCGCGGTGCCCGCGTGCACCCGGACCAGCTCGTCGACCGGATCGGGCCGGTCCAGGAAGAACGCGGCGAACACCCGGTCGTAGACGGTCAGGTGGTCGCGCCGGGTGACCAGGCAGACCCGTCCCGCCCAGTACAGGTCGGTCAGGTCGGTCGGGTCCAGCACGGCCGCCGCCCTGGTGAACGTCAGCAGGTCACCGGAGCCGGCCGGGACCCCCTCGGCGCGCAGCCGCCGGGTGAACGCGACGAGCACCCGGACGAGGTCGGTGCCGGCCGTGCTCATCCGGCGGTCAGGTCGTCGAGCCGGCCGCGGACCAGCTCGATGTCGTCGTGGTCCTTGACGACGGTGCCCAGGGTGAGCTCGGCGCTGTCCGGGTCGAGGTCCTCGCCGAGGAAGGCCAGCGTCCGGGCCCAGTCGATGCTCTCCGCGACGCCCGGCGGCTTGGCCAGGTCCAGCTCGCGCAGCCGGTGCACCGCGGCCACCACCTTGCGGGCCAGCTCGATCCCGACGCCGGGCTCGCGGACCGTCACGATCTCGGTCTCGCGCTCGGCGTCCGGGTAGCCCAGCCAGTGGTAGAGGCAGCGCCGTTTGAGCGCGTCGTGCAGCTCGCGGGTCCGGTTGGAGGTGAGCAGCACCAGCGGCGGATCGTCGCTGCGGATCGTGCCGATCTCCGGGATGGTCACCTGGAACTCGGCGAGCAGCTCCAGCAGGAATGCCTCGAACTCGTCGTCGGCGCGGTCGATCTCGTCGATGAGCAGGACCGCGCCGGACCCGGCCCGCACCGCGTCCAGCAGCGGTCGTTCGACCAGGAAGTCCGCCCCGAACAGCGCGGAGACCACCTCGCCGGGGGAGGCTGCGTCCCGCTCGCCCATCGCCCGGATGTAGAGCATCTGGCGGGCGTAGTCCCACTCGTACATCGCCTGGCCGGTGTCGATGCCCTCGTAGCACTGCAACCGGATAAGCCGCCGGCCGAGCACCGTCGCGAGCGTCTTGGCCAGCTCGGTCTTGCCGACGCCGACCTCGCCCTCCAGCAGGATCGGCCGCCGCAGCGACAGCGCCACGTGCACGGCGGTGGCGAGCCCGCGGTCGGCGAGATAGCCGCCGTCGCGCAGCAGAGCGGTCAGCTCCGGCACCGAGCCGGGCGCGCCGGGATCAGTCATCGGTGCGCGGCCGGGCCGGGCCGGTCGCGGCGGTGCCCTGCGGGTGCAACTTCCCCTCGCGCTCCAGGGTCGCCCGCCAGGCGCTGCGGATGTCGGTGTCCACCGGGGTGTTGGTGCCCTCACCGGGGGCGACGACATCGGGATCCATCCCGCCGAACCCGATCGAGCGCATGTTGCGGCAGACCGTGGGCCGGTTCCCGCGCAGCTGCTCCTCGATCTCGTCGCCGGTGCGCGCGTTGGCCGACCAGATGTCGCGGAGCACCTCGAGCGGACGCCCCTCCCGCCCGGTGTGCGTGTGGTCCGTCGCAGACATGTCCGCTCCCTCCTGCCGCGCTGCAGCGCCACCATCGTCGTGCACCCGGCGGGTCGCCACCAGCAGCAGATAACCGATCACTTAGGTGTGCTCGCGGCGGGCGTGGGTCCAGACTGACGGCATGACGTTGACGCAGCTGTCCGCGTTCGTCCTGGTGGCGCGCCTGGGCTCGGTGAAGGCCGCCGCCGACGCGCTCTCGGTGAGCGAGCCCGCTGTCTCGCAGGCGATCGCGGCACTGCGCAAGTACCTCGGCGATCCGCTGCTGACCCGTGGCGGCACCGGCATGGTGATGACGGCGGGCGGGAACCGGCTGCTCACCATCGCCGCCCAGATGGTGGCGCTCGGCGCGGAGGCCGAGGCCGCCGTCCGGTCGGCGAACGGCGCCCCTGAACCGCTGCGGCTGATCGGCTCGAACACGGTCGTCGAGTTCGCCGGCGGGCCGCTGGCCGACGCGTTCGGGGCGCGCTCGTCCGGGACCGTCGAGGTGTCGGTCGGCGTGGCCGTCACCTCGGAGATGGCGGCGCTGGTCTCGCAGCGGCTGGCGGACGCCGCGATCGGCCCGGACCTCTCCGGCCAGCGCGGCATCCCGCTGGTCAGCGAACCGGTCTTCCGCAGCCGGATGGTGGTGCTGGGCGCACCCGGCGCCCGGTTCCGCGGCTCGCCCCGGCAGTGGCCGTGGCTGGTCGACGCGGACGCGACCGACCCGGGCAGCGACGTCGCACGGCTGCTGCGCGGGCTCGGCGTCCCGGAGTCGCGGATGCGGGTGTTCCCGCACCAGACCGCCGCCTGGGACGCCGCCGCGGGCGGTGCGGGCGTCACCCCGTCATTGGCGCACCTGGCCGTGCACCGCACCCGGCGCCGGGAGCTGGTGCCGCTGGACGTGCCCGGGACCCCGATGGAGGTCGTCTGGTTCGTCACGATGCTGCCGATCGACCGGCGTTCGGCCGGGGCGGGCTCGCTGCGGAACTTCCTCAGCACCCCGGAGGCCATGCGGCTGCTGCGGGAGCCGGGCGCCGGGGTGTCGCCGTCGCGGTTCCGGCCGCCCGTCTACGTCACCATCTGGAACTGACGCGGCCCTCAGCCCAGGGTGAACGGGTCCCGGGTGCCGCCGGACAGCTCCACCCAGACGGCCTTGTCGGCCAGGTACCCGTCGACCGCGTGCACCCCGTTCTCCCGGCCGATCCCGGACCGCCCGAACCCGCCGAACGGCACGCTCGGGGCGACCACCCGGTAGGCGTTGATCCAGACCGACCCGGCGCGGATCCGGCCGGCGATCCGGTGCGCGCGGTGCACGTCCTTCGTCCACACCGCACCGGCCAGGCCGTACGGGGTGTCGTTGGCGAGCTTCACCGCCTCGTCCTCGTCGGTGAACGTCAGCGCGGCGAGCACCGGCCCGAACACCTCCTCGCGGAACAGGGTCGACTCCCGGGTCACCCCGGTGACCACCGTCGGCTGCACGAACAGGCCGCCGAGGCCGCTCTCCGCGGCGCCGCCGCAGGCGATCGTGTTGCCCTCCGCCCGTGCGGTGTCGAAGAAGCCGAGCACCTTCTCGTACTGCGGCTCGTTCGCGACCGGGCCCATCTCGGTGTCCGCGGCGTTCGGGTCGCCGAGCCGGATCGTGGACGCCCGCTCGACGACCAGCCGGACCAGCTCGTCGTGCACGTCGGCGTGCACGATCAGCCGCGAGCCCGCCATGCAGGTCTGCCCGGTGGCGGCGAACACCCCGGCGACGATCCCGTTCGCGGCGGCGGCCAGATCGGCGTCAGGGAAGACCACCTGCGGCGACTTGCCGCCCAGCTCCAGGGTGACCGCGGCGATGTTCTCCGCGGCCGCCCGGGCGACGGCCCGGCCGGTCGCCGTCGAACCGGTGAAGGCCACCTTGTCGACGCCCGGATGGCCGGCCAGGTGGGCGGCGGTGTCCCGGTCGTTCGTGGTCACCACGTTCACGGTCCCCGCCGGGAACCCGGCCTGCTCGATCAGCTCGGCGAAGCGCAGCGTCGAGGCCGGGGAGTGCTCGGACGGCTTGACGACTACCGTGCAGCCCGCGGCCAGCGCGGGCGCCAGCTTCCAGGTCATCAGCAGCAGCGGCGAGTTCCACGGGGTGATCGCCGCGACCACGCCGACCGGCTCGCGGCGGGTGTAGACCAGGTGGTCCGGGTTCGGCGACGGGATCTGGCGGCCCTCGATCGTCGGCGCGATCCCGGCGAAGTAGTGGTACCAGCCGCCCAGGCCGGTGAGCTGGCCGATCATCTCCCGGTAGAGCTTGCCGGAGTCGGCGACCTCGGTGCGGGCCAGCGCCTCCGCGTGCTCGGTGACCAGGTCGCCGAGCCGGCGCAGGCAGGCCGCCCTGGCGAACGGCGTCATCGCGCCCCACTCGCCGTCCAGCGCGGAGCGGGCCGCGGCGACGGCGGCGTCCACGTCGGCGGGACCGCAGTCCGGCACCGACGCCCACGGGCGTCCGGTGTACGGGTTCCGGGTCTCGAAGGTGGCCCCGGACGCCGCGTCGGTGGGCCTGCCGCCGATCAGCATCCGGAACGTCTCGAGCTCGGCCATCGGTGGTCCTCCCGGCTGCGGCGACGGTGCCTCGCCCGGAACCCTACGAACCCGGACCGCCCCGCGCAGCGTCCGACCGGACGCAGGGAGGGCACGATGGGGGCATGGCACTGGACCTGCATCACGTCGCCGACGGCCCCGAGTCCGCCCCGGTCGTCCTGTTCGGACCGTCGCTGGGGACCGACCTGCACCTGTTCGACGCCCAGGTGGCGGCCCTGTCCGACCGGTTCCGCTGCGTGCGCTTCGACCTGCCCGGGCACGGCGGGTCACCGGACGTCACCGACGACCTGACGATCGCCGAGCTGGCCGAGGGTGCGCTGGCCGTCGTCGGGGACACCGACTTCCACTACGTGGGCGTGTCGATCGGCGGCGCGATCGGGCAGTGGCTGGGCGTGCACGGCGGCGAGCGGGTCCGCAGCATCGCGGTGCTGGCGACGGCCGCCCGGTTCCCGAACCCGGAGGCCTGGCCGCAGCGGGCGGCGACGGTCCGCGAGCAGGGCACCGAGGCGATGGTCGCGTCCCGGCCGGGCACCTGGTACGTCGAGGACTGGGCGCGCCGCGACCCGGCGGGGGAGAAGCGGCTGCTGGACATGCTGCGCGCCGCGAAGCCCGGCGGGTACGCGGCCTGCTGCGCGGCGGTCGGCGCCTTCGACATCCGCGCCGAGCTGGGCTCGGTGTCGGTCCCGGCGCTGGTGGTGGCCGGCGCCGACGACCCGGCGACGCCGCCGGCGACGCTGCGCGAGATCGCCGACGCCGTCCCCGGCGCCGAGTACGCCGAGATCGCCGACGCGGCGCACCTGCTGAACTACGAGCGCCCCGACGAGGTGAACGCGCTGCTCGAACGGCACCTGGCCCGGGTGTGACCGCTCAGCCGCGGCCCGCCCGCCGAGCCCGGTAGGCGGCCACGTGCGCCCGGTTCGCGCAGTTGCCGGTGTCGCAGAACCGCTTCGAGCGGTTCCGGGACAGATCGACCAGCACGGCGTCGCAGTCCTCGCCGGCGCACCGGCGCAGCCGGGACAGGTCGTCGCCACGCACCAGCTCGACCACCGACATCGCGATCTCGGCGCCCATCCGGTCGGCCAGCGGCGCGTCGCGCGGGGTGACGTGCAGGTGCCAGTCCCAGCCGTCGTGCCGGGCCAGCCGGGGGCGCGCGTCGGTCTCGGCGAGGATCGCGTTGACCAGCTCGACCGTGCGGTCGCGGTCGGGGGCGGCTGTGCCTGTTCCCGGGCCGGCGGGGGTGCCCGAGTCCGGGCCGGTGTGCGCGGCGGGGGGCCAGAGCGCGACCAGCCGGTCCCGGAGCGCCCGGACGGCGGCCCGCTCGTCGTCGGTGCGGGCGCGGTCGCCGGTGTAGGGCTGGCCGTCCATCCAGGTCTCGAACAGCGTCGCGTCGCCCAGGACGTCCGGGTCGGTCAGCCCGGTGTTCACCAGCGACGCGGCCGCCGCGAGCACGACCTGGGTGTCATGGGCGAATTCCATGTTGACCCCTGACATCTTCGGTTCCTAGTGTCAGGAGTCTATGAGTACTTCGGTCGTGACACGGGACCACCTGGTCCGCGGACTCGCGTGGGCGCTGGTCTCGGCGGCCGCATACGGATTCTCCGGCCCGCTCGGGGCCGCCTTCCTCGACGCCGGCTGGTCGCCCGGCCTCACCACCCTGATGCGGATCGCCGGCGCCGCGCTGCTGCTCCTGCCGGTCGCGGTGGTGCTGGCCCGCAGGCACCGGCCGGACCGGGCGGCCCGCCGCAAGATCGTGATCTTCGGCCTGTTCGCGGTGGCCGGCGTGCAGCTGTGCTTCTTCCACGCGCTGCAGTACCTCTCGGTCGGGGTGGCGCTGCTGCTGGAGTTCCTCGCCCCGGTGCTGCTGGTCGGCTGGACCTGGATCACCAGCCGGCGCACCCCGTCGGCGATCACCCTCGCCGGGTGTCTCGTCGCGCTCGCCGGTCTGGTGTTCGTCGTGGACCCGTTCGGGCCGCAGCGCGTCGAGCTGGTCGGGATCCTCTGGGGACTCGCCTCCGCGGTCTGCGTCTGCGTCTACTTCGCGCTGCCCGGCGGGAACCGCGAGGGCCAGGTCCCGCCGCTGCTGATGATCTCCGGCGGGATGGTCGTCGGCGCGGTCTCGCTGACCGTCACCGGGCTGCTCGGGATCACCCCGTGGGAGACCGGCGCCCCGGTCGGGACCCTCGGCGGCGCCGAGCTCGACTGGCTGCTGCTGCTCGGGATGCTGGTCGTGCTCGCGACCGCACTGCCGTACGTCACCGGCATCCTCGCGATCCGGCGCCTGGACACCCGGGTCGCGTCGTTCGTCGGATTGTCCGAGGTGCTGTTCGGGGTGCTCGCGGCCTGGTTGCTGGTGGCCCAGCAGCCGACGCTGATGCAGCTGCTCGGCGGGGTGCTGATCCTCGGCGGGATCGTGCTGATCCGGCGGGCGGAGAACCGGGCCGCCGCGACGCCGAGCGAGGTGGCGATCGACGGGTGACTCGTCGTGGGCGGCGGGAACACGTACCGTCAGTGTCTCGGTGACACCGTGACACGAAGGTGGGGCGCATGGCTCTTCCCGACCGATTCCGCACCAGCTCGTTCTGTGTCAGCGGTGAGTGCGTCGCGGTGTCCGTCACCCGGGAGGGTGTCGAGGTCGCGGTCAGCTCGGATCCTGATCGCGCGCTGCGGTTCTCCGCGCCCGAGTGGGAGGCGTTCCTCGCCGGTGTGCGGGCCGGCGAGTTCGATCCCGAGCATCAGCCGTCCCTCGGTGACGCGTGCGAGCGCGGAGAGTAACGAAGAACCGCGGTGGATCGACTTGGCATGCGTCCCCTAGACGAGGCGTTTCCTTTGCGGGAAACCCTCGTTTGACGGGACGACGGCTGCTTTCGGGCAACCGCACCGCAAGTGTTCCAGCTCCCCTGGTATCTCGTCAGGAACGTTGGTATCGCAGTCGGCGGGTCCTGGCAGCTGGGTCGCTGAGTCCGGTGCTGATCGATTCGTGGCAAGCCGCTAGCAAGCTCCCCCCCCCGCGTCACCGCCCCTACGGGCGGTGGAGAACAAGATCGAGGTCGCCGCCTTGTCTGAGCCCCGTTTTGTCACCAGTTCCTTCTGTGTCGCCAGGGAGTGCGTCGCCGTCGCGGCCCCTGAGGATGGTGTCGTCGTTCGGTCTACGGTCAGCGGTGCTGAGGTGCGCTTCACTGATGCAGAGTGGCGGGTGTTCGTCGCCGGTGTTCGCAATGGGGAGTTCGACCTGGAAGGTCTCCGCGCCTGAGTTCACGTGGCGAGCTGGTGCAGCAGTACCTTCCGAGTGGCGTCGGGGTCGAGGGCCTTCGAGAGAAGTTCCTGCCACACTCCTTCGTAGCTGGTGATGGTTGGCTCGCCATCGTAGAAGTCGTCGTTCTCTGTGCTCTCCACGTTGACGACCGGCCAGTCGGTCGTCGGGTCGCGAGGCTTGAAGATCGAGAAGGTGCTGGATGCTCTTGTCCAACCAGCGCTGAACGGCAGGATCTGCAGTGTCACGTTCGGTTGGCTCATGCGCTCGAGGAGCAGTCCAACCTGCTCGCGTGCGATCTCAGGGTCGGTCACCCGGTGTAGCGCTACCTCGTCGAGGATGACGTGGGTCTCCAGTGGAGGAGCGTCGGACCTATCCAACTCGATGACGTGAGCCCGGCGAATTCGGATGTCCACCAGGCGATCGACTTCCTCAGCTGGCATGTCCAGCTGGGTCGGACCGAGCACGCTACGTGCGTACGCCTCTGTCTGTAGAAGTCCAGCGACAGCAATCGCGTAGGTTCGCTTCGAGTGGGACTCCTTCTCGAGTGAGAGGAGCATGTTGAGCTTCTCGTCCGATGGCACGCCGTGTAGCTGCCACCACCCCGGCGACTTTGCCTCCGTGATCCAGTCCAGTACCCGGTCCCGCTCCTCAGGCTGGGCCTCGTAGATGTCCAGCAGGTCCCGCACGTCCCGGTACTTCGGCTCGACCGCACCCGTCTCGATCCGGCTGAGCTTCGACGGCGAGATCTCCAGCCGCTTCGCCACCTCGGCGAGCTGCAGGTTCCGGTCACTGCGCAGCCGCTTGAGGACGTGACCGAGGCGCCGCCGGATGACGACGGGGCCGTGTGTGACGGTCATGTCCACTCCTCCACGCCCGGGCCTGCGATCATGTTACCGGCTGCCTCCGTGCAATTGCATGGGTCGGAAATTGCATCGGGTCTGGTGCAGGCGGTTGTTCGCACGCATACTGTCCTCCTGATCCTGAGCAGCGGCAACAGCCGCTGAAGGGGGTGCGCCATGCACGACCATGACGGCACCACAGTCAGTTCCCGGGAGCACGGTCCGGCCATCCGCGAGCGGGGGTGGCCCCGATGACGACCTATCTCGTCGCCGGCGGCGGCATCCTCCTGATGTTCTGGTTCGCCCTGCTCATCGGCACGTCACTGGACACCGAGGGACAGCGCCGCGAGTGGAAGCGGGTGGCGGAGCAGCGCCGGGCCGCCTGGGAGGAGCGCCAGGGGGAGCGGCGCCCGCTCGAACCCGACGGTCTGTGCCTCGACTGCCCGCTGCGCAGATGAGACGGTGCGGGCACCGACACGGCGCGGGCACGTCGCCGAGATGCACGTCAGCGGGGTCGCGGGGCACCCACCGGCCCGCTGAGCTGCATCTCGGCGGGTGAGGCGGACTCAGGCGTCCCAGCTGAAGAGCGGATCGCCCGGCCGGACCTCGCCGGTCGCGTGGGCGTGGGTGCGGTCCGGTGCGGAGTCCATCAGCACCACCGGGCAGATCGCGGACAGGCCGCGGGCGCGCACCTCGTCCGCGTCCATCGTGACGACCGGCCGGCCGGCGGTGACCCGGGCGCCCTCCTCGGCGTGCACGACGAAGGCGCCGAGGCCGACCGTGTCGATGCCGAGATGCACCAGCACGCCCGCGCCGTCGTCGCCGACGACGACGTAGGCGTGCGGGTGCAGCTTCGCCAGCGTCCCGGCGATCGGGGCGACGGCCTCGACCAGCCCGCCCGGCGGCTCGATCGCGAGACCGGAGCCGAGCATCTGCTCGGCGAACACCGGATCGGGCACCGCGGTCAGCGGCGCGACCCGCCCGGCCAGCGGCGCCGTGACGTGCACGGTCACAGCAGGTCCCCGATGTCGTCGGCGATCATGTCCGCCTCCGGCCCGACGACGACCTGCACGACCGTCCCGGACACCACGACGCCGTGCGCGAGCCGCTGCAGCGCCGCCCGGTCGACCAGCCCGGGATCACGGACCTCGGTCCGCAGCCGGGTGATGCAGCCCTCGATCTCGACGACGTTCGCCGCCCCGCCGAGGCCGGCCAGGATCGCCCCGGCCCGGTCGTCCGCCATCGTGTCGCCCTCCCGTGGTGCCGCGGGGCTCAGCCCGCGGCGACCGCCTGCTGGATGGCCTGCGGGCTGGCCTCGACGTCCTGACCGTTGACCTTCACCGACGGCGTGCCGGAGACGTTGTCGCGCAGCGCCTGCTGGGTGATCTGCTGGCTCCACGGCGCGAACCGCTGGTCGTCGACGCAGGCGGCGAAGTCCGGACCGGCCCCGGCCTGCTGGCCGAGCTGGACGAGCTGCTCGTTGGGCAGTCCGTCACCGCCCTCGGTCGGCTGGTTCTGGTAGAGCAGCCGCTCGAACTCCGGGAAGACGCCTGCCTCGGCGGCGCAGCCGGAGGCGGCCGCGGCCCGGGTCGAGTACTGGGTGGTCGACACGCGGTCCAGGAAGGCGACCGGGTGGTAGACGATCTGGGCCTGCCCGGAGGTGCGCAGCTCCTCCAGCGTCGGGCCGGCCTGCTCCTCGAACGTCTTGCAGTGCGGGCACTGGAAGTCGAGGTAGACGTCGACGGTCGCCGGCGCGTCCGCGTTGCCGGTGGGCACGCCGGACGCCGTCGCGTTCGCCGGAACCAGGGTGCTGGACGAGCTGTTGTTCCAGTACACCCCGAACCCGACGAGGGCGGCGAAGGCGACCACCACGATGATGCCGAGCACCGTCGCCTGGGACGGCCCGTTCTTGGCGGTGAGCGGGTTCTTCCCCTTCCCCGCGCTCCTCTTTGCGGCCATCATCCGTCCTCCTCGGGGGTGGTCGTCACACCCTTGTTTGTACTGGGCGGTTGTGTTCGACGCCGCTCCGGGGTACCGCGGTCCCGGGTGGTCGAGGTTTGACCTCGTGTAGAACCATGGAGGAGTGAGCATCGACGGCGCCGTGGACGTCCGCAGGGTCGAGCTGCGGATCGACGGCATGACCTGCGCGGCCTGCGTCGGGCGGGTGGAGCGCAAGCTCGGCAAGCTCGAGGGCGTCCGGGCGACCGTCAACCTGGCGACCGAGCGGGCGACGGTCGAGTACCCGGCCGGCACCGACGTCGAGACGCTGCTGGGTACCGTCCGCAAGGCCGGCTACGGGGCCACCGAGCTGCGCCCGGGTGTCACCGACACCGGCGACGCGGCCACCGAGGACGACACCGCGCTACGCAGGCTGCGCACCCGGATGGCCGTCGCGCTGGTGCTGTTCATCCCGCTGGCCGACCTGTCGCTGGCGATGTCGCTGGTCCCGTCGCTGCGCTTCCCGTACTGGCAGTGGGTGGTCGTCGCGCTGGCGCTGCCGGTCGTGGTGTGGGCGGCGTGGCCGTTCCACCGGACCGCGTTCGTGAACCTGCGGCACGGCACCACCTCGATGGACACGCTGGTCTCGCTCGGCGTCATCTCGGCGTCGGCCTGGTCGCTGGGCGAGATGGCGTTCCTGGACACCCGCACCACGCTCACCGGGTGGGACGCGGTGCTGCACCCGTCGGGCCCGCTGTACCTGGAGGTCGCGGCGGGCGTCACGACGTTCGTGCTGGCCGGGCGCTACTTCGAGGCCCGCGCCCGGCGCACGGCCGGCCGGGTGATGCGCTCGCTGGCCGCGCTGGAGTCCGACGAGGTCACCCTGCTCGTCGACGGGGCGGAGACCCGGATCCCGGTCGGCCGGCTGCGGGCCGGTGACCGCTTCCTGGTCCGGCCCGGTGAGCGGATCGCCGCCGACGGCGTCGTCGCCGAGGGTGCCGCGGCCGTCGACACCAGCGCGATGACCGGCGAGCCGGTCCCGGCCGAGGTCGGCCCGGGCGACGCGGTCACCGGCGGCACCATCCCGGCCGGCGGACGCCTGGTGGTCGTCGCCGAGCAGGTCGGCGCGGACACCCGGCTGGCCCGGATGATCGCCGCCGTCGAGCGGGCCCAGGTGCAGAAGTCGGCGACCCAGCGGCTGGTCGACCGGGTGTCGTCGGTGTTCGTGCCGGTGGTGCTGGTGCTGGCCGTGCTGACACTGGGCGGCTGGCTGCTCGCGGGCGCCGGCTGGGCGGGCGCGCTCGGCCCGGCGATCGCCGTCGTGATCATCGCCTGCCCGTGCGCGCTGGGCCTGGCCACACCGACCGCGCTGATGGTCGCCACCGGCCGCGGCGCCGAGCTGGGGATCTTCGTGAAGGGCTACCGGGCGCTGGAGACGACCCGGGCCGCCGACACCGTCGTGCTCGACAAGACCGGCACGCTGACCACCGGCCGGATGACCGTCACCGACGTCGCCGCCGCCCCCGGGGTGGACCCCGAGCTGCTGCTGGCCCGGGCCGCGGCCGTCGAGTCCGGCTCGGAGCACGCCATCGCCGCCGCCGTCCGCCGGCACGCCCGGGACGCCGGGCTGGCGGTCCCCGAGGTCGGCGAGTTCGTCGCGCTGCCCGGCCTCGGCGCCCGCGGCACCGTCGACGGCGTCGCGATCACGGTCGGCCGCCCGCCCGCCGACACCGGCGCGCTGGCCGAGCGGATCGCCGGCTGGGAGGCGTCCGGGCACACCGTGGTCGCCGTGCAGGTGCGCGACGAGCTGGCCGGGGTGATCGCGCTGGCCGATCCGGTGAAGGAGTCCGCGCCGGTCGCCGTCGCCGAGCTGGTCGCGATGGGCCTGCGGCCGGTGCTGCTGACCGGTGACCGGCCGGCCGCGGCGCACGCCGTCGCGCGGGCCTGCGGGATCGACGACGTCGTCGCCGGGGCGCTGCCCGACGACAAGGTCGACCACGTCCGCGCGCTGCAGGCGCAGGGCCGGACGGTCGCGATGGTCGGCGACGGGGTGAACGACGCCGCCGCGCTCGCCGCCGCGGACCTGGGCATCGCCGTCGGATCGGGCACCGACGTGGCGCTGGAGGCGGCCGACGTCGTGCTGGTGCGCGACGACCTGCGGGTGCTCCCGGCGACCGTCGAGCTGGCCAGGGCCACGATGGGCACGATCCGCGGGAACCTGTGGTGGGCGTTCGGCTACAACACCGCCGCGATCCCGGTCGCGATGGCCGGGCTGCTCAACCCGCTGCTCGCCGGCGCGGCGATGGCGATCTCGTCGTTCCTGGTGGTGACCAACAGCCTGCGCCTGCGCAAGGCCGCGAGCTGGGCCGACGAGACCCTGGGTTCGGTCCGTACCCCGGACCGCGAGACGGAGTACGTCGAGGGCTGATCGGACTCAGCCCGCCGGCAGGTCCCAGTGGGTGCCGTAGCGCCCGGTCAGCTCGCGCACCGCGTCGTCGTCCAGCCAGCGCGCCGGGGTCCCGGTGAGCAGCACCACCACCCGCGCCGCCTCCTCCAGCTCGACGGCGGCGTCGACGGCCCGGTCCAGGCCGGTGCCGCCGGCCAGCGAGCCGTGGTGGGCGAGCAGCGCCGAGGTGAACCTGCCGGGCAGCGCGGTGAGCCCGTCGGCCAGCGCCTGCGAGCCGGGTGCGGCGTACGGCGCGAGCGGTGCCTGCCCGACCCGCATCACCAGGTACGGCGTCGCGGGCGGCAACGCCGAACCCGCCGAGAACGGCGGCAGGCAGGACGCGGCGACCACGTGCGGCGAGTGCAGGTGCACCACCGCGGCGAGATCGGGCTCCCGCCGGTACATCGCCAGGTGCAGCGGCACCTCCTTGGACGGCCGCGCGCCCGCGACGTGCCTGCCGTCGTCGTCGGTCACGCTCAGCAGGTGCGGCTGCAGGTCGGCGAGGCCGACCCCGGTCGGGGTCACGACGACGGCGTCGCCGGAACGCTCGGAGAGGTTCCCCGACGAGCCGGGGCTGAGCCCGAGTGCGGCCAGCCGGTGCCCGGCCGCGCACAGCCGTTCCGCGACGGGGAGCAGGTGGGCCGGGACGTCGCCGGTCACCGGCCCGCCCCGGCGGTCCACGCCCGCACGAACAGGTCCTCGCCGCCGAAGTTGCCGGACTTGAGCAGCAGCGCCAGCGGCTCCCCGGACCCGGACCGCTCGGCGAGCGACCAGGCGACCCCCGGGTCCAGCCGCGGCCCGACGGCCAGGCTCCGCACGCCGAGCGCGGCGACGACCGCACCGGAGGTCTCGCCCCCCGCGACGGCGATCGCGCGGACGCCCCGGTCGACCAGCTCGCGGGCCAGCGCGGCCAGCGCCCGTTCGAACAGCGGTGCGTCCGCCGGGTCGGCGACGTCGCCGGGCTCGGCGGTCGCGTGGACCACGACCGGGCCGTCGGCGGCGCCGGCGTCGAGCACCCGGTCGGCCAGCGCGGCGTGCTCGGCCGCGGCGTCGGCGCGCAGCGCGGCCGGATCCAGCTTGATCCCGCGTCCAGCGGCGACACCGGCGCGGACCTGCCGCTGGGTGGCCTGCGAGGCGCTGCCCGACAGCACCACGCGCGGCCCGTCCCCGACCGCGACGGCGACCTCGGCGACCTCCCGCGGCCCGGACAGGCCCTGGGCGACCGCACTGCCGCCGGTCAGCAGCGGCAGGTCGGCGGTGGCCTCGACCAGCGTCACCAGGTCGGCGTCGCGCACGGCGTCGGCCACGAGGTAGCGCGCCCCGGCGGCCACCGCATCGTCCAGCGCCCGGCGCAGTGCCTCCGGGCCGGCCTCGACGTGGCCGAGCCCGACGTGCCCGACGGCCGCGGCGCCGTCGCGGACCTGGGGTGCCAGCAGCCGGACCAGGCTGGAGTCACGCATCGGGGTGAGTGGGTGATCGCGCATCGGGGACTCGTCGAGCGGGTCGGTGCCGACGAACAGGTGCCCGGCGTAGACGGTCCGGCCGTTCGCCGGGAACGCCGGTGCCACCACGGTCCAGCGGGACCCCAGCGCGTCCTGCAGGGCATCGGCGACCGGGCCGATGTTGCCCGCCGGGGTCGAGTCGAACGTCGAGCAGTATTTGAACAGGAACCGGGTGCACCCGGCCTCGCGCAGGCCGTCGAGCGCCGCGAGCGACTCCGCCACGGCCTGCTCGACCGGGGCGGTGCGGCTCTTGAGCGCGACGACCACCGCGTCGGCGTCGTCCACCGACGACGGCGGGCCGCCGGCCATCACCTCACCCGGCACGACGGCGGTGCGGAACCCGGACGCGGTCAGGACGATCGCGAGATCGGTCGCGCCGGTGAGGTCGTCGGCGATGGCGCCGAGCTGGGGCACGGTCTCCTCCTGCGGTGGTGGTGGGGTGACTCAGACGACGCCGGTCACGAGCAACAGGTACAGCACGGCGAACCCGGTGACCCCGGAGATGACCGACGCGACGCCGATCGACCGGATGCCCTGGCCCACCGTCATGTTGGACAGCGAGGTGGTGACCCACCAGCCCGACGAGTTCGCGTGCTTCATGATCTGCGCCCCGGTGGCGCAGGCCAGGTAGACCGCGATCGGGGACAGGCCCAGTGTCTCGATCAGCGGCTGCATGATCGCGGCGGCGGTCATCACGCCGAGGATGTTCGACCCGGTGATCGTGCACACCGCGGCGGCGACCAGGAACGGGATGACGATCGGCGAGATGCCGATCTCCTGCACGCCGCCGGCGATGTTCTCCGCGACCCCGGTCTCGCGGATCGTGAGGGCGAGCGCGCCGCCGACGCCGGTCAGCGCGAGCGGCATGGCGGCGATCCGCAGGCCGCTCTCGAACAGGTCGTTCAGCGTCGCCCTGTCCTTCCAGCGCCCGCCGAACAGCGGCAGCGACAGCAGGCAGGCCAGGAACAGCGCCATGGTGGGCTCGCCGACGAACTCCAGGACCGTCCGGACCGGGTTCTCCTCGGCCATCAGCGGGCCGAGCAGCGACGCCGAGCTGATCAGGGCGATCGGTGCGACGATCGGGGTCAGGCAGGCCAGCAGCGAGGGGCTGCGGACGCCGGTCCGCTGCTCGGTGGTGACGTCGGCGTGCCCGGACCCACCGGCCCCGCTCCCGCCCGTGGTGTCCAGGTTCTCCACGAACTCGGGCTTCGGGTCGACGTGGGTCTTCAGCATCGACAGGTAGAGCGTCGCGGTGATGATGCCGGGGATGCCGACGGCCAGGCCGAGCAGGATCGCCTCGCCGGTCGGCACGCCGAGCAGCGCGGCGGACGCGAGCGGGCCCGGCCCCGGCGGGATGACCGAGGTCATCACGTACGCGCCGATGTAGAGGATCGGGCCGAGCTTCATCATCGAGATCCCGGTGCGGGCGGCCAGTGCCGACACGATCGGGATGAGCATGACCACCACCGAGTCGGCGATCAGCGGGATGCCCACGATCGACGACGCGAGTGCCACCGCCCACGGGACCTTGTTCTCGGAGAACAGCTGCAGGCAGCGCTCGGTGATCGTCTGCGCGGCGCCGGAGAGCTCCAGCATCTTGCCCAGCACGCAGCCGAAGATCACCAGCAGGCCGACGTTGGCCAGCGTGTTGCCGAAGCCCTCGGTGACCAGTTCGATCGTCCCGACGCCGCCCATGCCGAGCGCGAGACCGAGCCCGACGACCACCACGAACAGCGTGGCGACCGGATGGACCTTGAAGCGGGCGATGAGGACGACGAGGACGACGAGCGCGAGCAGGAACGCGCTCAGGACGTAGATGTCCGACACGACGATGTATCCGATCGGGAGTGGGAAGGGAGCGGACGGGTCAGCTCGGCGCGCCGGCGCGCCAGGCCTCGAGCAGTGCGGGATCGGGATCGGCGAGGTCGTCGATCCGGACCGGCTCGCCTGCGGCGACGTCGCGGGCGAGCGTGGTGTGCGCGGCGAGGTAGAGCGGGGCGGCCCCGGCCGGGGCCTCGCGCACGTCGAGCAGGACCGGGGCGACGCCGTCGACGTCGTGGTGGTGCCCGCCCATCGCGAGCGTCCGGCCCGCCGGAAGCGCCGTCCGGGCGCGGCCGCCCAGCACGACGTGCCGGCCCCGGTCCGCGGGCGCGGCGGCCGCGCCGCGCGCGGCGACGTCGAGGATCGACAGCGGGGTCTCGACGCCCATCAGGTGGTAGGGCAGGTACAGACAGGCGTACCGGCCGTCCCGGCTCACCACGTGCCCCTTCCCGGCGAGGGTCCGCCAGGTCACCGGGTCGTGCGTGCGGACGACGACGAACACACCGCCGGCGAAGCTCGCCTCGTCCGGGCGGCGCAGGACGGTGAACACGTCCACGACGCCGGGCCGCGAGACGATCCCGCCGTGCTCGGCCAGTGCGTAGACGTCGGCGAGCTCGGCGGTCCGGGCCACCGGGTAGTGCAGGGTCTCGACGTCCGGGGTCAGGCCGGTGGCATCGGCGACGACGGCCATCTCGCAGAGATCGGCGGCCGCACTGCGACCGATCGCGGCGACCGCCTCGGCCCGGGCGCGCAGCGTGTCGCCGATCGCCGCGGTGCGGCCCAGCAGCTGCTCGGGGTGGTCGACCGTGATCTCCTGCTCGAGATGCCGCAACCGCCCGGTGGCCGGGTCGAGGACCAGGTCGTACTCGCCGGACTTGCCGACGGCGACCACCTCCAGCCCGACCTCGCGGGTGCGGGCGAACCACTCGACGAGGTTGGCGGGCTGGTCCCCGGCGCCGGGCACGTAGCCGAGCCCGCGGTCACCGGCGCGGCGGGCGAGATCGGCCCCGGCGACGGTCTCGACCTCCTTGGAGACCATGACGACGTGCCGGTCGTGCTCCAGCGCGTCGACGGCGGCCCGGTACCCGGCGGCGGGACTGCCGGTGGCCTCGACGAGCACGTCGTGGTCGCCGCCGGCGAGCAGGCCGGTGTCGGGCACCACGGCGACCGTGCCCCGGGGGCGCGCGGCGAGCTCGTCGGCGCTGCGGCAGACGGCCAGCTCGTCGGCGCGGAAGCCGAGCTCGCGGCACATCGTGACGGTGCCGTCGACGTCGAGATCGCACAGCACCGCCGGCTCGGCCCTCGGCGTGAGCCGGGTCTGCGCGAGCAGGGTGCGGCCGAAGCCGCCCTTCGCGCCGGTGAGCGCGTAGCGCACGACCGGACGGTTCATCGGGCCTCCTCACGACGTCCGGTGGCGACAGCACGGCGTGGTCGACGACCACCGGTCGGACGACAGCTAACACAAGAATTCACATGAGAGTCAACTATCCTCACGTATCAGCACAGGAGCGGTACGGTGCGCTACCGTCCGGGATCGTGCGACGAGGTGTTTCGGAGGTGGCCGGGTGATCCCCGACCAGCGTCGTGAGCGGCTGCTCGTCGAGCTCCGGGGGGCGGGCGTGCTCTCGGTCCGCGAGCTCGTCGAACTGCTCGGGGTCTCGCACATGACGGTCCGCCGCGACATCGCCTCGCTGGAGGCCGAGGGCCGGGTCGCGTCGGTGCCGGGCGGGGTCCGGCTGGTCGATCAGCTGCACAGCGAGCCGCCGTACCGGGCCAAGGCGTCGGTCCGGCTGGACGAGAAGCGGGCGATCGCCCGGGAGGCGGTCGGCCTCATCGGCAACGACCAGGTCGTCTACCTCGACGCCGGCACCACCCTCGGGCAGGTCGCGCCGCTGCTGTGGTCGCACACCGGGCTCACCGTGGTGACCAACGACCTGACCACGGCGGTGCTGCTCAGCGAGCACCCGGGACTGGAGCTCTACCACGTCGGCGGGCGGGTCGACCGGGCCAACCGGTCCACCGTCGGGGAGCTGACCGCGCGTGCGGTCCGCGAGCTGAACCTCGACGTCGCGCTGATCTCGACCAGCTCCTGGGACGAGCAGCGGGGCAGCACCACGCCGCACGAGGCCAAGGTGCCGGTGAAGCGGGCCGCGATGGAGGTGGCCGCCCGGTCCTACCTGGTGGCCGGCTCGGACAAGTACGGCCGGGTGGGCACCTTCCGGGTCGCCGATCTCACCGGGTTCGACGCCGTGCTGACCGACTCCGGGCTGCCGTCCGCGGTCGCGGCCCGGCTGCGGGCCGGTGGGGTGGTGCTGCGGACCGCCCCGCCCCCCGGCGCGCCCGCCTACGCCTGATCAGCCGCCCTGGCGCAGCTTCGCCAGCATCTCGTTGTACGCCTTGAGCTCGGCGTCGTCGTCCCGGTCGGCCTGCCGGTCGGTGCGCACCGCCTCCCGGGAGTCGTCCCGGGACCACTGGACCACCAGCGTCACCATCACCAGCAGCATCGGCAGCTCGCCGGTGGCCCAGGCGATCCCGCCGCCGACGCTCTGGTCGGACGCGAGATCGATCCAGGGCAGCCCGACCTGCGCGTAGAAGTTCTCGCCGAGCACGTTCGACGAGCTCATCACGGCGATCCCGAAGAACGCGTGGAACGGCATGGTCGCGAGCAGCACCGCCAGCCGGCCCAGGTGCGGCAGCTTGTGCGGCGCCGAGTCGACGCCGATCAGCGGCCAGAAGAACAGGTAGCCGACCAGCACGAAGTGCAGGTTCATCAGCTGGTGCGTCCAGTGGAACCGCAGCGCCTCGTCGAACAGCGAGGTGAAGTACAGGACGTAGAACGACCCGACGAACAGCACCGCGGCGCAGCCGGGATGGGTGAGCACCCGGGCGGCCCGCGAGTGCACCGCGGCCAGCAGCCACTCCCGGGGCCCGGGCGGGTTGCCCCGGCCGGCCGGGCGCAGCACCCGCAGCGCCAGCGTCACCGCGCCACCCAGGCTGAGCAGGATCGGGGTGAGCATGTTCAGCGTCATGTGGCTGATCATGTGGACGCTGAACATGGCCGGGGAGTAGAAGCCCAGCCCGGACGACGTCGCGACCAGCAGCGCGGCACAGCCCAGCATCCAGGCCCAGGTCCGGCCGACCGGCCAGCGCACGCCGCGGGCGGCGAGCCGGCGCACCCCGAGCGCGTACAGCGCGGCGAGCAGCAGTGCTCCGGTGCCGAACACGATGTTCCAGCGCCACTCGACCAGCAGCGTCAGCGCGGTGAACGGCCGGTCGATGTTCCAGCCGATCAGCGTCTCCAGCGCGGTGTCCGGGCGGACCAGGAAACGCGGTGGCACCAGCCGGGTCCCGGCGACGCCGAGCGCGGCGACCAGCGCCCCGGCCACCGCGAGCAGCGGGAGCAGCCGGCCTGCGGCGTCCGGCCGGGCCGAGGTGAGCGACCGGGCCAGCACCGCCGTCCCGGCGACCAGCAGCGCCAGCAGCACCGCGGAGGCGGCCACGGTCGTCGCGTAGGCGGACCCGGCCCACGGCCCGTTCCAGACGACGACGACCTGGAAGACGATCTCGCCGATCAGGTACACCGATCCGGCGGTGACGAGCACCGCCCGGCCGCGCCGTCCGGCCGCACCGGTGAGCGGGCCGCCGTGGATCCGGTAGGCGGCCAGCGCGGCGGCGACGCCGAGGAAGACCACCCCGGCGACGGTCCGGAGCATCACGCCGTCGCCGCTCCAGTCGTGCGCCATCCCGGTGGCGGCCGGGTGCACCGCGGCCGGGAACAGCGCGGTCGCCGCGGCGAGGATGCCGAGCGCGGCGGTCGCCTTCCAGCTCAGCACGTACCCGGCGCCCGCGGCGACCAGCAGCAGCACGAACCCGGCCAGCGTCCAGCCCATCGGCTCGTTGAGCGTCGCGGCCGCGCCGAGCCAGCCGAACGGCCCGGCGGTGGCCAGGTCACCGAGCGAGGTGCCGGACATGTCGGCCACCGACAGCCAGCCCGCGGCGATCCCGGCGACGCCGCCGAGCAGCGCGGCCAGCCCGCCGCGGCGCAGCGCCCGGTAGCCCTGCACGTCCACCGTCCCGGACGACTGCGGCGCCGCCACGAACCCGGCGACCAGCAGCGATCCGGCGGCGAGCACCATCCCGGCGACCGTCGCGACCCGGGCCAGCACGGTGCCGATCCGGACCACGTCGTCGGGCACGGGCAGCCCGCCCTGGCCCCAGTAGCCGTCGTCGCCGAGGGTGAGGGCGACCGCGACGCCGCCGCAGACGGCGACCAGCAGCAGGGTCGCCGCCGTCGTGAACGGCCGGAGGTCGCGACCGCGCCGGACGGTGCCGTCACCGGTGTCCGGTCGGGCTGTGGTCGCCGCCGGCTCCGTGCTCGCGCTCACCGAGGTTCCTCCGCAGGTCGGTTGCGGCGGGCCAGGTCCTTTCCGGTGGCCCGCACCTCCCCTGATGGTCCCCGATGACCCGGTCGCCCCGCCGCCCCGGGTCACCCGCTCCGGTCGGTGGTGGCGCGGGTCACCCGCCGGCCCGGCGCACCGGGCGGACCGGGCGGACCGGGCGGCGGCATCGCCGGGGTCCCGTGCCCGGCGGCCGCCCACCGCAGCATCGCGACACCGATCCAGGTGAACAGCAGCAGCCAGCCGGCGACGGCCAGCCGGCCGACGACGAACGGGCCGAAGGTGGCCGGTGTCAGCGGGACGAACACGTAGACGCCGGTGACGAGCACCGACCACCGTCCGGCACCGGTGAGCACCCCGGCCCGGACGACCCGGACGCCCAGCCAGACGAGCACCACCGCCAGCGCGACGCTGATCGCGCCGTACACCGTCTCGACGAGATCGGTCCGCGGTGACGGGTAGGGGGCCGTGGCCGCCCCGATCGCCACCAGTTCCTGCACCCCCAGCACCACCAGCACGACGACGGCGGCGAGGCCGGCCGCGTCCGCCCCGCGTCCGTGCCCGGCCAGCCCGGCCCGGCGCAGGAACTCCAGCGCCGTCGCGGCCACCAGGTGGTGCACGAAGAACGCGGACTGGGCGACGGCGAAGCCGGCGGCCGTCAGCGGGTAGCTGAAGACGTCGTCCGGAACCGCCGGTGGCACCAGCACCAGGAACACCGCGGCACCCGCACCGGTGAGCCCGGCGACCACCGCGGCGATGCCGCCCCATCGGGCACGAGCCCGGGAATCCCGCTCGGACAGGCTGTTCGTCATGGTCGCGGACGCTAGGGTCCTCCCGGTCCGGCGCGGTATCCGAGGAATCCCGTACTCCCGCAGGTGGCGATGCGTACCGACGAGTTCGAGAGCCGCTCCGCCGAGGCCCGCTCGCGGCTGGAGACCGCCCGCTCCGAGGCGCGTTCCGGAGCGGTGGACCGGGCGTGGGCGGCGGCCCTGGCGGCCGCCCGGACCGCCCGGGAGCTGGGCGACGCCGGGCTGCTCGGCCGCGCCGCGCTGGCCGTCGGCGGGCCCGATCTCGCCGCGCGGCACCTCACCGCCGCCCGCCAGGCGCTGTGCCTGGAGGCGATGGCCGCCCTCGGCGACACCGATCCGGAGCTGCGCGAGCTGGTCGGGGAACACCTGACGGCGATCTCGACGGCGTGGTCGGTCCGGCCCGCCGAGCCGGTCCGCCCGGTCCCGCCCGACGAGGCCGAGCGCCGGTCGATCGCGTTGCAGGCACGGCACGCGAGGGCGCTGGGCCCGGCCGGCACGGGGGAGCGGCTGGCCGTTGCCGGCGATCTCGTCGGGCTGGGCGATGCGGCGGGTGACGACCACATCCGGGCCTGGGGCCGGCTGTGGCGCCTCGACGCGTTGCAGCAGCTGGGCCTGCGGGTGGAGTTCCACACCGAGCTGACGGAGCTGGCAGCGCTGGTCGGCAGGCTCGGGTCACCGGTGTGGCGCTGGCGGCTGGCGTCGGTGCACGCGTCGCTGGCCCTGATCGAGGACCGGCTCGACGACGTCGGTGCGGCGATCGCCGAGGCCCGGGCCGCGGGGGAGTCGGCCGGTGCCCCGGACACGTCGTTCCTCGATCTGCTGTTCCGGCACGCGCTCGCACACCGCACCGGCGACGGGCTGGCGGCGATCGAGGCCGAGGTGCGACTGGCGGTCGCCGACGGGCCGTTCCTGGCGCAGGGCTGGCGGGGACGGGTGCTGCTGCGGTCGGGCCGCGCCGCGGAGGCCGTCGCGGTCTGGCGGGCGCTGGCACCGCATGCCGCGGCGCTGCCACCGGCGTCCGCCGAGGTACTGGTCGCCGAGGCGGGGCACGCGGAGCTCGCCGAGGCCGCCGGGGACCGGATCGGCGCCGAGGCCGTCCGGCGGCGGCTGCGCCCCTTCGCGCACCTGCACGTCACGGCCGGCGCGACCACGCCCTACGGCGGGCCGGTCGCGCTGGTGCTGGGCCGGCTCGCGCGCTTCCTCGGTGACGCGCCGGGCGCCGCGGCGGCGTTCACCGACGCCGCGACGCGGGCCGACGCGTTCTACGCGCCCTGGTTCGCCGCGGCGGCCCGGGACGCTCTGGCAGGCACCGAGCTGGTGCTCGGTCCGCTCACCCGGCGCGAGACGGAGGTCGCGCGGCTGCTCGCCGAGGGCGCCTCGAACCGGTCCGCGGCCCGGCGGCTGGGGGTCTCGGAGCGGACGGTCGAGCAACACGTCAGCAGCGTCCTGCGCAAGCTCGGGCTGCCGAACCGGTCCGCGGTCGCGGGCTGGGTGATCCGCGGCCGGGCCGGCCGGTGATCAGCTCCCGCCGGTGACGCTGCGCCACCACTGCTGGACGCTGTTCCAGAAGCCCTGCGCGCCCTCGGTGATCTCGTCCGGGTTCGGCAGGTTCGTGGGCAGGTCGGGCAGCTCGGTCGGGATGTTCGTCGGCAGCGTGGGCAGCTCGGTGGGGATGTTCGTCGGGATCGGGAACCCGCCGTTGCCGCCCTCCTCCTCGGTGGTCGGGGCGGGCTCGGTGGTCTCCTCGGTCGTCACCGGCGCACTCGTCTCGGTCGGCGCGGGCGCCGGGGCCTCCTGGTCGTCCCCGCCGAACAGCAGGAACCCGATCAGCAGCACCAGCAGCGCGACGACGAACGCGCCGATCGCGATCCACTTCCCGGGGCTCGACGAGCCGAGATCGGCGTTGCCCGGCTCCGGCTCGGGCTGCACCGGGGCGGCCGGGGCGGGGCTCGCCGCGGCCAGCATCTCGGCGACCCGGTGGCCGTCCGGCCTGCGCTGCGGGTCGGTGGCGGTGGCCGCGGAGATCGTCGAGCGCAGCGGCTCCGGCACGTCGGCGGGCACCACCGGGGCGCGGTGCACCCGCTCGGCGGCGCCCTGCAGGCCCTCGCCCTGGTACTCCTGGCGGCCGGTCCACGCCTCGAGCAGCACCAGGCCGAGCGCGTAGATGTCGGCGGGCGGGCCGACGTCGGTGCCGCGGACCTGCTCCGGTGCGAGGTAGGCGGGCGTCCCGATGATCTCGCCGGCGGCGGTGTGGCCGTCGGCGCCGAGCAGCGCGGCGATCCCGAAGTCGGCGAGCCGGGCCCGGCCGTCGGAGTCGATGAGGATGTTCGACGGCTTCACGTCCCGGTGCGTGACGCCCTGGCCGTGCACGTAGGCGAGGGTCTGCGCGATCTCGGTGCCGATCCGGCGGATGTCGTCGGGCGGGAGGTCCTCGGCGGCGATGACGTCCTTCAGCGACGGCCCGTCGACCAGCTCCATCACCAGGTAGGCGCGGTCCGGCTCGACGGCGAAGTCGTGCACCGCGACCAGTCCGGGATTGCGCAGGTTGGCCATGACCTGCGCCTCCTGCTCGAAGCGCTGGTCGGCGGTCGGGTCGTTGCCCGGGCCGAAGATCTTCACCGCGACCGGGCGGTTCAGCCGGGTGTCGGTGGCCCGGTGCACGTCGGCCATGCCGCCCTGGCCGATCAGGCCCTCCAGCCGGTACCGGCCGCCGAGCAGCTCCGGCTCGGTGACCGGCGCGGGCATCATCCGGGTGGCGTCCGGGCGCTGCGGGCGGGCGGCGCCGTAGGCGGCGGTGGGCGGCGGGCCGACCCGGCGGGTCGGGTCGCCGGCGTCCATCCGGCGGGTGCCGTCGGGCGCGGGGGGACCGACCCGGCGGGTGGCGTCCGGGCCCGGTGCGGCGGCGTGCCGGGTCGGGTCCTGCGGGCCGCCGGGACCACCGGGACCGCCGGGGCCACCGCGGCCGCCGGGGCCGTGCGGTGGCGGGGCGGCGGCGCGGCCTGCCGGGCCGGGGTCCTGGGGCGGCCGGCCGGCCGGGCCGGGGTCCTGGGGCGGCCGGCCGGCCGGGCCGGGGTCGGCCGGGCGGGATCCGCCCCGGCGGTGGTTCCCGGTGCGCCACGCGTCGGGCGCTGCCCGGCGGGTCGCGTCCCGGTCGTCACCGCGGCGGGCCGCGTCCCGGTCGTCACCGCGGCGGGCCGCGTCCCGGTCGTCACCGCGGCGGGCCGCGTCCCGGTCTTCACCGCGCTGCACTGGCCCTCCCGAGGTCTGCTCGCCACCGGCCCCGGGACGGAGACGGCACGCAACGTGGGGCGACGCTACCGGCCCGCGGGTGCCGTGCGCTGCGACGGCACGCGGGCGAGCCGCGGTATCACCCGCTGGCGGCGATCCGGGCGAGCAGCTCGGCGGTCGGGCCGGGATGGACCTGGACGCCGATGTGCGAGGCGTCCAGGTCGTGCACGGTGAACGGGTTGTCCGGGGTCAGCGCGTCGGCCTCGGCGATGTAGCGGTCCTGCAGCGCGACCGGCAGCGCGCGGTCGGCGGGCAACCGGACGTAGTGCCGCGGGATCCGGCCCCAGCCCTGCGCCCCGGCCTGCACCAGGGAGTCGTCGATCAGGATCGACTCGTCCGGGTCCTGCACGTGCAGGTAGGCCAGCAGCTCGTCGCGGGTGCCGTCGGCGAGCAGCGCCTCCTGCAGCAGGTCCAGCATGTCCGGGTCGGCGGTGCGCCAGTTCAGCCGCAGCCCGCGGATCGTGGTCGGGTTCGCCACGACCAGCGCGGTGGTGCGGTGCAGCAGGCTGTCCGCGTTCTCCGGCGCGATCTGGTAGGCGCCGGAGTCGGCGTTCACCGGGCAGTGCGCCGAGATGTAGACGAGCCGGTCCACCAGCTCGGGGTGGCTGTTGCCGACGGCGTTGAGGGTGAGCCCGCCGCGGCTGACACCGGCCAGCACGACCGGCCCGTTCTTCTTGGCACGGCGCAGCACCTCGGCGACCGAGGCGACGTCGTCCGGCGTGCCGATGCCCTTCATCCCGCTGGACTCGGAGCCGAGCAGGGCCCGGTCCTGGGAGCCGAGGTAGCCGCGCGGGATGCGCGCCCCGGCGCCGTGCCCGGGCAGGTCGACGGCGAGCGCCCGGACCCCGCGCAGCGCGAGCTCGCGCACCACGCCGTTCCAGGACGAGGCGTTGCAGCCCATGCCGTGCACCAGTACGACGGTCGGATCCCCGGTAGCCACGGTCGGCCATCCTGCCCCGGGCCGGCCGGGGCACGCCAGGCTTTTCAGCGCGCGACGGCGGGGGTCCGCAGGTCGGCGGCCGGGAACGGCGGGCGGTCGTCGAGCCGGACCGAGAGCTTCCCGGCGGCCCGCCAGGCCCGCGCGGTGAGGTCGGTGTCCTCGTCGGTGACCAGGTTGCCCATCACCCGCAGCGCGACGGTCATCAGGCTGCGCGAGCGCATCCCGATCGGCCCGGCGAGCGGGAGCAGCCGCGGGACGGTGATCAGCCCGGCGAGCCGCCGGGCGATGGAGAAGGCCAGGCCGTAGTGCGAGCGCAGGGTGGCGGGCCAGGCGGTGTCCAGGTCGGCGCCCGCGGTGAGCAGCTCGGCGACCAGCCGGCCGGTCTCCAGGCCGTAGTCGATGCCCTCGCCGTTGAGCGGGTTGACGCAGCCCGCGGCGTCGCCGATCAGCGCCCAGTTGCGCCCGGCGACGCCGGACACCGCACCGCCCATCGGCAGCAGCGCCGAGCGCGGGAGCTCGACCTTGCCGTCGAGCTGCCAGTCGGCGCGGCGGGCGTTCGCGTAGTGCTCGACCAGCGAGCGCAGCTTGATGTTGGCCGGGCGCCGGTCGGTGGCGAGGGTGCCGACGCCGATGTTGACCCGGCCGTCGTTGAGCGGGAACAGCCAGCCGTACCCGGCGAGCACCTCGTCGTTCTCGCCGCGCAGCTCCAGGTGCGAGCTGATCCACGGGTCGTCGTGCCGCCCGGAGCCGATGTAGCCGCGGATCGCGACGCCGTAGGCGGTGTCCTGGTGCCACTCCCGGCCGAGCACCCGGCCGAGCGTGGAGCGCGCCCCGTCCGCGACGACCAGGCGTCGGCAGGCGATCCGGCGCCCGTCGGCGAACACCACGGACTCGACCCGGTCGCCGGCGAACACGACGTCGACGGCCTTCGCGCCGTCCATCGGCACGGCGCCGGAGTCGAGCGCGGCCTGCCGGATCCCGGCGTCGAGCTCGGTGCGCGGGATGGCGGAGCCGTGTGCGGGCAGCGAGCCGCCCGGCCAGGGCAGCTCCAGGACCTGCCCGAAGCCGTGTGCGCGCAGGCCGCGGTTGGTGCCGTGCGCGTCGACCCAGTCGCCGAGGCCGAGCCGGGAGAGCTCGGCGATCGCCCGCGGGGTCAGCCCGTCGCCGCAGGCCTTGTCCCGCGGGAACTCGGCGGCGTCGGCGAGGACGACGTCGAGACCGTGCCGGGCGGCCCAGGCCGCCGCCGCGGAGCCGGCCGGCCCGGCCCCGACGACAAGCACGTCGGTGCGTTCGTGAGCGGGCTGCGCCGGGGTGTCGGGGACGGCGGGCGACGGGGCGGGGCTCATGGACCCAGTGTCGCAACCGGCGGGCCGGGCCCGCCGCCGAGCGTGCCCCCGGTCACGGGCGGACGGTCCGGTCGAGCACGACGTCGTGCGCGTGCCGGGCCCGCGCCGGGTCCCGCAGCGCCAGCTCGTAGGTGCGCGCCCCGGCGGTGACGGCGATCCGGGTGGAGGGGACGAAGCCGCCGGCGGGGGAGCGCCCGGACAGCACCGACACCGCGTCGATCCGGGCGTACGGGATGGAGGTGAGCGCCGTCCGGTTCCCGCCGAAGACGTTGTCCTGCAGCAGGACCCGCAGGTCGGTCAGGCCGAGGAAGCCGGCCCCGGGATCGACCGCGTCGTACACCGCGACGATCCGTTCGCCGGGCAGCAGCGCGGCGGCGACCGTGTCCAGCTGGTCGCGCTCGTCGAACACCGGGCCGGTCACGACCGGTCCCACGCCTCGGCCGCGGCCACCGCCAGGCCGAACAGGCCGGACCTGGCGTCGTGTGCCGTCGTCCAGCCGCGGTGCTCCCACTCGGGGCCGGCCAGCGAGTCGGCGGCCAGGAACACCTGGCCGTAGCCGATCCCGAGCCGCCGGGCGGCGGCGACCAGCGCGGACGCCTCCATGTCGACGACCGCGCAGCCCTCGTCCCGGCGCCGGTCGATGCGGCCGGGGGTCTCCCGGTAGACGGCGTCGGTGGTCCAGCAACGGCCGACCACCCAGGGGATGCCCGCGTCGCCGAGCGCCCGCTCCAGCACCGCGATCCCGGCCGGATCGGCGTCCAGCGTGCGCGAGGGCGGCAGGTAGTGGAACGACGTGCCCTCGTCGCGCAGCACGCTGCCCAGCACCACCGCGTGCCCGAGGGTCAGCTCGTGCCGCAGCGCGCCCGCCCCGCCGACGCCGACGATCCGCCGCACCCCCATCGCGACCAGGTTCTCCAGGAACATCGCGGCCAGCGGCGCCCCGACGCCCGGGTGCAGCACTGCGACCGGCCGCCCGGCCGGGCCGTGCGTGCGCCAGACCGGGGTGCGGCCCAGCTCGGTGCGCAGCACGGACAGCGCGCGGGCGTCGCCGGCCCCGAGCGCGTCGACGACCTCGGGGAACCAGCAGAGCACCGCGGTGTCCGGCATGTCGGGCGGGCGGCGCACGAGCGAGGTGGCGCGGATGACGCCCTCGTCGGCCAGGTCGTCCTCGATCAGTGGCAGGTCCACGGGGGAGATCCTGCCCGGTGATCACCCGTTGTGGAGTGCAGCGTTCGCAGGGCGGCTCCCGTGCTCCACGACGGGTGATCACCGGCGGGGCAGTATGGTCGGACGGTGAGGGCCCCGCGAACCGCGGGCCGGTTGGACGGTGGAGCAGGCATGGCCGGAGAGTTCCGCGGCCCGCCCCCGCGAGGGGGCAGCCCGGGCTGGGCGAACCAGCCGGCGCGCGGCCCCCGCCCGCTCCCCGGGCGTGGCGGGCGGCCGATGCCGCCGCCGTCACCACCCCAGCAGCCCCAGAATCCCCGGCAGCCGCCGCCGGCCCGCGGCCGCGGCCCGCTGCGCTCCCCGCCGCCCGGCCGGACGCCCCGCTCCGGCGCGCCGCCCCGCGGCACCGCGATGCCCCGCCCGGCCGGTCCCGCCGGCCCCGGCCCCGGCGTGCACCCGGCCTCGCTCGCCCCCCGGGACGGGCGGATCACCAAGGGGCCGACGCTGCCCGACTGGCGGCGGGCGCGCGGGATGCTGCGCGGCCGCTGGAAGGCCGTGCTGATCGTGCTGCTGGTCGCGTTCGTCGGGTTCGGGGTCTATCTCGACCAGAACATGACCCGGGTCGAGGCGCTCCCCGCGGAGAGTGCGGGCAGCGGCTCCGGCACGAACTACCTGATCGTCGGCTCGGACAGCCGGGAGGGCCTGTCCGCCGAGGACGAGGAGCGCCTGGCGACCGGCGACGCGGCCGGCCAGCGCACCGACACGATCATGCTGCTGCACAGCGGCCGGTCCGGCGACGTGCTCGTCTCGCTGCCCCGCGACTCCTACGTCCCGATCCCCGGGTACGGCAGCAACAAGATCAACGCCGCGTTCGCGTTCGGCGGGCCGCAGCTGCTCGTGCAGACCGTCGAGCAGGCCACCGGACTGCAGATCGACCACTACGTCGAGGTCGGGTTCGGCGGCTTCGTCGGCGCGGTGGACGCCGTCGGCGGCGTCGAGATGTGCGTGGACGAGGCGATGAACGACCCGCTCGCCGGGCTGGACATCGAGGCGGGCTGCCAGGACATGGACGGCCAGACCGCGCTCGGCTACGTCCGCACCCGGGCCACCCCCGGCTCCGACTTCGACCGGGTGCAGCGGCAGCGCGAGTTCCTCTCCGCGCTGCTCAGCAAGGCGACCAGCCCGCTGACCCTGCTCAATCCGTTCCGCACCGTCCCGCTGGCGTCCGCGGTCACCGAGACGATCACCGTCGACGACTCGGACCGGCTGTGGAACGTCGCCGGGCTGGCCTGGGCGATGCGCGGGGCGTCCGGCAGCGACGGGGTCCAGACGACGGTGCCGATCGGCGGCAGCGCGGGCGGCTCGAACCTGCGCTGGGACCGGGAGCGGGCATCGGCGCTGTTCGGGGCGCTGCAGAACGACCAGCGCCCGCCGGAGTCGAGCTTCGGCCCCTGACCTCAGGCGGTCTTGCGGCTGCGCCGGCGGGTGGTGGCCGGCTTCGCGTCGTCGGTGCCGGTGGACGCGTCCCCGTCCGTGCTGCCGGACGTGCTGCGGGAGCGGGTGCCCGACGACGTCTTCCGGCCGGACGAGCCGGAGCCGCTCTCCGCGGCGGTGCCCGAGCGGCGGCTGCGGGTGCCGGTCTTCGCCCGGCCCGACGAGCTGCTCTTCGTGCCGCCGGAGCCGGAACTGCCCGAGCTGCCGGAGCTGCTCGAGCTGCTGGAACTGCCGGAGCTGCTCGAGCTGCCGGAACTGCCGGAGCTGCCGGAACCCTTTCCGCTCGACCGGGCGGCGTCCACGCTCGCCTGCAGCGCGGAGAGCAGGTCGCTCATCGAGTCGGCGCCGTCGTCGGACCGCTCCGCGGCGGGCGCGGGCCGGGCGTCGCCGTCGGACCGCTTGGTCTCGATCAGGTCGACCATCGCGTCCCGGTACTCGTCGTGGAACTCGGCCGGATCGAAGTCGGCGCCCATCGACTCCACCAGCGAGGCCGCCATCTGCAGCTCCTGCGGGCGCAGCTCGACGTCGGTGTCCAGCACGTCGAAGTCGGGTTCGCGCACCTCGTCGGTCCAGATCAGGGTCTGCAGCACGATCACCTTGCCGCGCACCCGGAGCAGCGCGAGGGTCTCGCGCTGGCGCAGCGCCACCTTCACCACGGCCGTCCGGTCGGTCTCGTTCAGCGCCTCGCGCAGCAGCGCGTAGGGCTTCGCGGCCTTCGTCTCCGGTTCGAGGTAGTAGGTCTTGTCGAACAGCATCGGGTCGATCTGGTCGTTCGGCACGAACTCGACCACGTCGATCTCGTGACCGGTGGAGACCGGCAGCGAGGCGAGGTCGTTCTCGTCGAGCGTGATCAGCTCGCCCTCGGGCGTCTCGAAGCCCTTGACGATGTCGGCGTAGGACACCTCCTCGCCGCACACCTCGCAGGTCCGCTTGTAGCGGATCCGGCCGCCGTCCTCGCCGTGCACCTGGTGGAAGCGCACGTCGTGGTTCGACGTCGCCGAGTACACCTTGATCGGGACGCTGACCAGGCCGAACGACACGGCCCCGCTCCAGATGGCACGCACTGGCTCATCCCCCTCGCCCCGGCGTTCGGTGACAGCATGACGGTGTGTTGCCCATGCTCGCCACCCCCGGACCGCTCCCGACCGGTCCGGGCTGGTCGTTCGAGGTCAAGTGGGACGGCATGCGCGTGCTGGCGTCGGTGACCGAGGGCCCGGCGGGCCCCGGCGGCACGGCACCGGTACTGCGCCTGCGTACCCGTTCCGGCCGGAATGTCACCGCGAACTTCCCCGAGCTCGCCGGACTGGTGGAGCTGGCGCCCGACGTCGTGCTGGACGGCGAGGTCGTCCTGCTCGACGACGGCGCCCCCAGCTTCGCCGCGCTCGCCCACCGCATGCAGGGGGTGGTGGGCCCGGCCGCCGCGCAGCGCCGCCCGGTCACGTTCATGGTGTTCGACGTGCTGCGGCTCTACGGGGTGCCGCTGCTGGACCGGCCGCTGGCCGAGCGCCGCGCGACGCTGGACCGGCTGGACCCGGCCCGCGTCCCGCAGGTCGAGGTGTCCCCGCGCTACCCGGACGGCGCGGCGCTGCTCGCGGTCACCGCCCAGCGCGGGCTGGAGGGCGTCGTCGCGAAGAAGGAGACGTCGGTGTACCGGCCGGGCCGGCGCAGCCCGGACTGGGTGAAGGTCGCGCACCGGCACTCGCAGAGCTGCCTGGTCGGCGGCTGGCGGCCGGAGCGGACCAGCGGGAACCGGATCGGCGCGCTGCTGCTCGGCATCCCCGGCCCGGACGGGCTGGAGTTCGCCGGCCGGGTCGGGTCCGGCCTCGCCGGGTCCGCGGTGCAGCAGGTGCTCGCCGCGCGGCTGGGGCCGCTGGAGTCCGGCACACCGCCGTTCGCGACGGCGGTCCCGCGGGTGGACGCGGCCGGGGCCAGATGGTGCACCCCGTCGGTCGTGGTGGAGGTCGCGCACCTGGGCCGGACGCAGGCGGGGCGGCTGCGGCAACCGGTGTTCCGCGGGGTGCGCGACGACGTCGACCCGTCCGACGTGCGCCGCGAACCCGGATGATGACACGATCATCACTCTTCTGCGCACGCGGTGCGGCGGTGTGCAATGGCAGTCCCGTGACGTCGAACCCCCGAGGCGGAGGTGTGCATGGCGATCATGCTCAGCTGGCGTGCCGATCCGGACGCCGACGGCGCCGACGGTCTGGAGTCCGCCCGGATCACCACCTCCGGCGGCGGTTTCCGCGCGGTCGGCCGGATGATCCGCGGCATCCGTGACCTGCCCGGCGGCGTGCTGACCGCGTCGTACCGGCTGGTCGTGGCCGGTGACGGGACGCTGTCCCGGCTGGCCGTGGACGTCGCGACCGCCGGCGGCGAGCAGCAGCTGACGATCAGCCGCAGCACCGACGGCGTCTGGCTGGTCGACGACGGCTCCGGCGGCACCCGCGGCGAGTTCCACGGCGCCCGCGACGTCGATCTCGCGTTCAGCCCGGTGTTCAACGCGCTGCCGGTCCGCCGGCTCGGGCTGCACCGGGACAAGGGCGAGCACGTCGTGCCGATGGTGTTCGTGGACCTCCCGACGCTGCGGGTGGAGGCCACCGAGCAGACCTACCGCACGGTGCGGGTGGGCACCGGCTCCGAGCCCGCCGTCGTCGGCTTCGAGGCGGGCGGCACGGCCGCGGACCTGACCGTCGACGCCGACGGCTTCGTGATCGGGTACCCGGGCGTCGCCGCCCGCACCGAGCTGCCCGCGGGCTGAGGCTCAGTCCTTCGGGCGCTCCACGACGTCGCCGCGGCGGCCCAGCTCGCGCAGCTCGGCCAGCACCGCCGACGGCTCCCCGTCCAGGGACACCGGCAGCTCCAGCGGCTCCCGGGTGGACGCCCAGCGCATCCGCGCCTCGTGGCCGGCCCGGACGGTGGCGGCGAGCCCGCCGGTGGAGGCCAGCGCGCCGCGCATCGCGCCGAGCCGGCCCAGCGCGTCGTCGACGGCGGCGAGCAGCGCCGCGCGGTTGCCCTCGCACATCGCCAGCACCAGCTCGGGCCGGGTGCCGGCGACCCGGGTGCCGTCGGCGAACGAGCCCGCGGACAGCGCCAGCGCGAGATCGTCACCCTGGTCGCCGGCGCCGACCGAGGCCAGCACCGCGGCGAACAGGTGCGGCAGGTGCGAGATCCGGGCGACCGCGATGTCGTGCTCGTCGACGGCCGCGGGGACCACCCGGGAGCCGCAGGCCCAGGCCAGCCCGGCGACGTCGCGCCAGACGTCGAGGTCCAGGCCGTCGTCGGCGGCGACCACCCAGGCGGCGCCGTCGAACAGGTCCGGATCGCCGGCCGCCCAGCCGGACTCCGCGGTCCCGGCCATCGGGTGGCCGCCCACGTAGCGGGCGCGCGGCGCGAACTCGGCGACCGCGTCGGCGACGGCGACCTTCACGCTGACCGCGTCGGTGAGCCGGCAGGTGGGGGCGACGGCGTCGATCCGGCGCAGCACCGGTTCGAGCGCGGTCAGCGGGACCGCGACGACGACCAGCGCGTCGGCCGCGGCGGCCCGGGCCAGCGCGGCGTCGGTGTCGGTGGTGACGTCGAAGCCGTCCGCGACGGCCGCGGCGGCGGTCGCCTCGGAGGCCGCGGTGCCCCAGACGTCGCGTCCGGCGCGCGCCGCGGCACGCATCAGCGACCCGCCGATCAGTCCGGTCCCCAGTACGCACACCGCTCGCATGCGTCCGGAGGGTAGAGGCCCCCGGGTCGGGCGCCTCAGCGGCCCGTCGCCAGGAAGGCCGCGCCGCGCGGCGAGATCCGGTACCCGGTCTCCAGGCTCTCGGTCAGCCCCAGGTTCTTGAGCTTCCGGACGTCGAGCTTCAGCGGGTCCCGCTCCCGCCCGAGCCGGCCCGCCAGGTCGGCGGCCCGCTCACCGGGGTGCTCGGCGACGCAGCGCAGGGTGTCCCTGGTCCACGGGCCGTGCCGGGAGGCTCGGTCCAGCCGGTCCAGCCGCCGGACCAGCTCGTCCAGCTCGTCCGGGCCGGTGGGCGGGGTGTCACGCAGCGCCACCCGCGGATCGGCCCCGGCGGCGCGCAGCCGGATCCGGAACACCGGGTCGCCGGGGTCGCCGCGGAACGCCCGGCGGACGGCCGCGGCGGAGCCGGCTCCTGCCGCGCGGGCGTCGTCGTCGGTGATCGAGGACGGATCGATCTCGTCCACCGCGACGATCTCGACGACGCCGGCCGCGGTGCGCAGCATCGAGCCCGCGCGGACCCGGGCGCTCGTCCAGCGGCGGTAGGCGCGGTCGATCCCGCCGTCGGCGACCCCGCGGGCGACCGCGACCGGGAGGATCACCGCAGCGTCCCGGTCACCGGCACACCCCGGTGTGACCGGACGCCGCAGCTCACCGCAGTGCCCGTTCGACGGCGCCGGCCAGGTCGAGCAGCGCGTCGTCGCCGATCGTGACGCCCACCAGCTGGACGCCCGCCGGGAGCCCCGGGACCGGGACCGGCAGCGCCACCACCGGCAGGTCGAGCAGGTTGAACGGCGAGGTGGTCTCCAGCAGCGCCGGCCGTACCGGGATCTCACCGTCCGGCGTGGACACGAAGTCGGCGCCGATCGGGGTGGCCCGCAGCCGGGTGGTGGGGCAGAGCAGGACGTCGCAGCGGAGATGCCCGGTCAGTGCGGCGGCGAGCCGGTGCCGGGTCCGCTGCGCGTCGACATAGGCGTGCGCCGGGACGTCGGCGTGCGGGGCGAGGCGCTCGGCGGTGGCGGGCTGGTACTCGTCGCGGCGTCGGGTGAACCACTCGCGGTGGGTCGCGAACGCCTCGGCGCCGGTGATCACCGGGTAGGTCGCGGCCAGCTCGTCGACGCCAGGGGTGTCCTGTTCGGACACGTCCGCGCCGAGTCCGGCGAGGGTGTCGGCGACGGACCGGACCGCGTCGGTGATCACCGGGTCGTGCGGTCGCCACCAGGGGCCGGTCGCCACGCCGATCCGGTACGGCCGGGTGGGTGAGGGCCCGGTCGTGGCGCCCGGGTGTGCCGCGCCCGGTGCTGCCGCTCCCACGTGCGCCGCTCCCACGCGTGCCGTGCCCGGTGCTGCCGCGCCCGCGTGCGCCGCTCCCGGTGCTGCCGCGCCGACCGGAGTGCTCACGTGCGCCGCTCCCGGTGCCGCGGCGCCCACCGGTGCTCCCGTGGGCGCCGCGACCGCGGCCCCCGGGCCCGCGTGCACTGCGCCGGCGTGCACTGCGCCGGCGAGCGCGGCCCGGGCGAGCGCGAGCGAGGCGGCGTCGGCGGCGAGCAGGCCGACCGTGTCGAACGACTCCGCCAGCGGGAACACCCCGCCCCCGGGCAGGGTGCCGCGGCGCGGCTTCCAGCCGGCCACCCCGCACAGCGCGGCCGGGGTGCGCACGCTCGCCCCGGTGTCGGTGCCGACGGTGAGCGGCAGGTGCCCGGCCGCGACCGCCGCCGCCGGGCCGGACGACGAGCCGCCGGTGACCCGGCCGAGATCGTGCGGGTTGCGGGCGGGCCCGGTCGCCGCGACGTCGCCGACCGGGCCGTAGGCGAACTCGTGGGTGTGCAGCTTCCCGACGACGACCGCGCCCGCGGCCCGGAGCATCGCCACCACCGGGGCGTCGGCCCGGGCGGGCGGGGCGTCGTCGAGCAGGCGTGAGCCGCAGCGGGTCGGCAGCCCGGCGACGTCGACGAGGTCCTTGATCCCGACCGTCACCCCGTGCAGCGGGCCGATCCGCTCGCCGCGGAGCGCGAGCGCCGTCAGCTCGGCGGCCCGGGCGCGGGCCCGCTCGCGGTCGAGGACGATGACGCTGCCGGTGCGGTCGGCGTCGAGCCGGGCCAGGACGTCGTCGAGGTGCTCGGTGGGGGAGAGCTCGCCGGAGTCCAGAGCCCGCACCAGATCGGGGAGCGGGAGCACGTCGTCCAGCGTGCCGTCCGGTGGCGGTTCAGGCCAGTGCGTCGTTGCACCCTTGGCGGGGCGTCGCACCCCTGGCGGGGCCTTGCACCCCTGGCGGGGCGTCGCACCCTTGGCGGGGCCTCGCACCCTTGGCGGCGGCCTCGCACTCCTGGCGGGGCGTCGCCCCGTGGCGCAACGCAGCATCCCGGCCCGTCGTCGCACCCCGGGTCCCGCCTCGCACCCCTGGTTCGGCGCCGCACCGGTTCCGAGGGGTGCGGCGTCGCGCCAGGGGTGCGACCGAGCGCGGGTAGGGGTGCGATGTCGGGCCAGGGGTGCGGTGCGCCGCGCGCCGAACCGACAAAGCCCTGGCCCGCCCACGGCTGACGCCGGGACGGGCCCGCCGATCGGGCTGCCGCCGGCCGCGGCCGTTGTTGACGCCGGGCCGTGGTTGACGCCGGCCCGTGGTTGACGCCGGCCCACGGTTGACGCCGGACCGTGGTCGACGCAGGGCCACCGTTGACGCCGGGCCACGGCCGGCATCGGGTCCGCGGCCGACATCGCACCCGCCGCCGACGCCGAGCCCCCGGCCGGCACCGCCCCCGCGGCCGACGCGCTCGCGGCCGGCTCAGGTCAGCGCGGCCAGCGCGAGGGCCGCGTAGACCGCGACCCCGGCGGGGAACGCGGCCTCGTCGAACACCACCCGGTTCGAGTGGTTCGGCGGCGCGTCCGCGGCGGCGACCCCGGGTGGCCGCGCCCCGAGGAACGCCAGCGATCCCGGCACCCGCGCCAGGACGTAGGAGAAGTCCTCGGCGCCCATCAACGGGTTCGCCATCGGCACGCAGGCGCTCTCGCCCAGCACCTGCTCGCCGACCCGGACCAGCGCCGAGGTCGCCGGGCCGTCGTTCACCGTGACCGGGTAGCCGGTGGTGATCCGGACCTCGGCGGTGCAGCCGTGGGCCAGCGCCAGGTACCGGCAGTGCTGCTCGATCTCGTTGTGCAGCAAGGCTCGGACCGGCTCGGACAGCGTCCGCAGGGTGCCGGTCAGCTCGGCCGTCTCGGGGATGACGTTGTCGGTCGTCCCGGCCTGGATCCGGGCGACCGTGAGCACGGCCGCGTCGTGCGGGGCGACCCGCCGGCTCAGCAGTGTCTGCAGCCCGCCGACCATGGCCGCGGCCGCCGGGACCGGGTCGCAGGCGTCCTGCGGCGCGGACGCGTGCCCGCCCCGGCCGGTCACCGTGACCGTCAGCACGTCGGCCGCCGCCATGATCGGTCCGGGCCGGTGGTGCAGCTCCCCGCTGGGGACGGTCGAGGAGATGTGCAGGGCGTAGGCGAGCTCCGGGCCGTCGTCGAGCAGTCCCTCGTCGATCATGTGCCGGGCCCCGTGGAACCCCTCCTCGCCCGGCTGGAACATCAGCAGCACCCGACCGGCGATCCGGTCCCGGCGACCGGCCAGCAGGCGGGCCGCCGACGCCAGCATCGCCGTGTGCGTGTCGTGCCCGCAGGCGTGCATCGCGCCGTCGGTCCCGGACGCGAAGTCCAGTCCGGTGTCCTCCTGCAGCGGCAGCGCGTCCATGTCCCCGCGCAGCAGCACCGTCGGCCCGGGCCGCGTTCCCTCCAGGACGGCCACCACCGAGCTGCACGACCGGCCGGTCCGGATCGTCAGCGGCAGGTCCCGCAGGGCGGCGAGGACGGCGTCGCGGGTGCGCGGCAGATCGAGGCCCAGCTCGGGCGCCCGGTGCAGCTCACGGCGCAGTGCCACGGTCCGCGGCTGGAGCGTGCGCGCCTGCGCGATCAGCCCGTCGGGCAGGCGGGACACCGACGCGTGGGTGATGGGCATGGACCGATCGTCGTCCACCGTCGTCCGCCGGGCGACCCGCCGGACCGATGTGACCACGCATACCTGGTCGTGGCGTGGCTCACACGACGTTCTGGACGTACCGTTGTCGACGTGCCAACCCAGAGCGTCGAGGCAGCCCCGGACACCCGGGGTGCCGCCCTGCCCGGATTCGCGGTCGCCGCGATCCGCGAGGAGGGGCGGTGGCGCTGTGTCCGGCTCGATGCCGAGGCGCTGGTCGATCTCGACGCGGCGATCACCGCGCTGCGCGCGCAGCGGTCCACCGGGGCGGTGCTCGGCCTGCTCGACGTCGACGACGAGTTCTTCGTCCTGCTGCGCCCGTCCGCGGGCGGGGTGCGGCTGCTGATCTCCGACGCGGTCGCCGCGCTGGACTACGACGTCGCCGCCGACGTCCTGGACCTGCTGCGGGTCGAGCTCCCGCCGGACGACGACGTGCTCGACGACCCCTGGCCGGAGGGCGACCTCGGCATCCTGGCCGATCTCGGCCTGCCCGCCGACGAGCTGGAGGTCCTGGTCTCGGACCTGGAGCTCTACCCGGACGAGCAGCTCGACACGATCGCCCGGCGCTGCGGCTTCGCCGGCCAGCTGGACGAGATCGTCAACTCCTGAGCGTGTTCCGGCCCGCCGACGAGGCAGCTGTCGTCCGCGCGCTGCAGGTGGCGCGGGCGGCGACGGCGACCGGTGACGTCCCGATCGGCGCCGTCGTGCTCGACGCCGACGGCTCCGAACTCGCCGCCGCCTGCAACGCCCGCGAGGCGCTCGGCGATCCCACCGCGCACGCCGAGGTGCTCGCCCTGCGCGCCGCCGCGCGGGTGGTCGGCTCCTGGCGGCTCACCGGCGCGACGCTCGCGGTGACCGTCGAACCGTGCACGATGTGCGCCGGCGCGATCGCCCTCGCCCGGATCGAGCGGGTGGTGTTCGGCGCCTGGGAACCGAAGACCGGCGCCGCCGGCTCGCTGTGGGACGTGCTGCGGGACCGCAGGCTGACGCACCGTCCGGAGGTCGTCGGGGGGATCCGGGAGGGCGAGGCGGCGGCCCTGCTGGAGTCGTTCTTCGCCGATCACCGGGGCTGACCCCCCGCCCGTTCCGCGCGGGGCCGTCTAGTAGCCTTCTCGGCGGTAGCGTGTCCGAGCGGCCGAAGGAGCGCGCCTCGAAAGCGCGTGAGGTTCACGCCTCCGTGGGTTCAAATCCCACCGCTACCGCCAGGTCAGAGGGCCGGATCCCCGAGTCGGGGGTCCGGCCCTCTGCTGTTGGTTGCAGTTGTGGTGGCGTTTGCGCTGTAGGAGCCGGGCCCTGCCGCCCGGGATGGCAGCTCCGGGTGGCGTGGGGGAGTGCTCGAACATCAGCGCGGTGCGACCCGAGCTGTTCAGGGTCGTGGTCGATCCGGCCCTATCGGAAGGGATGGGTTCCGGCCGCAGGGCGTGATCACCGCCTATCTGCTGAACTATCCCAATACTACGAGCCTGCCATTCGAGGGTAGGGCGCAGGCGCCCCGGGAGTGTCCGGTCTTTGTTCCAATTGACGAGCCGTGAGGTGGGTTCTCGATACTGTGAGCGAGTGGTCGGTAGCCGAGCTGTTCCGAAGCGCAAGTCAGCCGCTTGTCAAGAACGATCACAGAAGGATCGTTCTTGAGGGGCTTGATGTCGATCCCGGGTCGGGCGCCGTCCACTGCGAAGTCGCGGTGGAGACTCCGACCGGGACCAGTAGGTGGCGACTGACGATCGGAAGTGCGGATGACGTCAAGAACTCTTCCGTTCAATCAGCCGGTCTTGTCATTCGAGCAAACATCGAGGAGTGGTGGGACACGGGCGGGCCGGTCAATGGGGACTGCCTCAGTGCTCAGAGACTCGATCTGTAAACGGCGTTTCGGGGACTCGCGGATTGTTCGGAGGGCCGGATCCCCGGGGCCAGGGTCCGGCCCTCCGTCGTCGATGACAGTTCCGCTTGCAGTCGCTCTCGCCGGCGGGGATCCACGGATGCTCCCGGGTCGGTTCCCCGGTGGCACGTGGTCGTCACCGATGTACACGCTGAGGAGGTCCCGCGCGTCCCGCAGCCCGCACTCCGGGTGGACGGGTGACCGGCCAGAAATCCGTGACGATCGGATTCATGCGGCCGATCAGGTTCCGGCCGGCGCGGGGTCGAGTCGCTGCGGGGCGCCATCCGATCATCGTCCGGTTCCCCGACCCGGCGACGACCCCGGAACCGACCGGCTGGTCCCGGCCTGCACGATGGTCGCCTGGATGACCCAGCGAGAGAATCGGGCATCCATGCTGGTCCGCTCCCGGACCGCCTCGACCACACGGGCGCGGGCCTGTTCCGGGTCGGACCAGGCGGTGTCGAAGTCCAGCTCGACGCCTGCCTCTCCCGAGCACGTGCGGGCGGCAGCCACTCGGACCATCGGTGCGGCGGCGCCCAGCAGCAGGTCCACCGCGTCGTCGATGTCGGCCGCGGCGGCGAAGCCTGGAGCCGTCAGACGGACGCGGATCACGAAACCGGCAGTGGAGTAGCCGGGCTGCGGATATGCTGCGGGCACGTGGTCGAGCATTGCCATCTCGTCCCGGTCCTGTCAGTCCCAGCGGCCGGCCGCTTGTGTCCTGGCAGGATGCTGCCACGGATGTTGGGGCGCCGGTGCGGAGGAGGTGCCCGTGCTGGATGTCCTGGGCCTGGGGCCGGACCTGGTCGAGGCCTACGGCGTGGCGGTCGGCCGCGTCGTGTGGTCGCGTGCCGAGCTGCTCGATGCGATCGCCCGCACCACCTCGTTGACCGCGGACCAGGCGGCCGCGGGTGTCGCGGGCCTGCTGGCGGCGGGCGTGCTGCGCGAGGCCGAGGGCAAGGCGGACGGCATCCGTGTCGTTCCGCCCGCGCTCGCCCTGCGTACCCGGCTGGTCCTGCGCCGCAGTGAGCTCGCTGAGAACCAGCAGCGACTCGAAGAGGCCGATGCGATGCTCGCGGGGCTGCAGGACCGCTGGTCGGAGGCCCGAGACTCCCAGGCTGCCCAGGTGATGGAGCACATCACCGGGATCGACGTGCTACGCGGCCGGCTCGAGCAGATGGCAGCCGGCACGCTGCGGGAGACGCTCTCGCTGCTGCCCGCGCACGTCCTGACGCCAGAGTCGATCGAGTCCAGCCGCGCGCTCGACGCCGAGACCCTCGGCCGCGGGGTCGCCGTGCGGACCGTGGTGGTGGAGAGCGCGATGCGCCGCCCGGCCACGGCCGGGTACCTGCGCTGGCTCTCCGAGCAGGGCGCCGAGATTCGCACGGTGGCCGCGCTACCGATGCGGCTCGTCGTGTCGGACCGGGTGCTGGCGATCCTCCCGATCGATGCCGAGTCGCCGCGCGACGGTGCGCTCGTCGTCCGCGCGGCGGGCCTGCTCACCGCGCTGGTCGCGCTGTTCGAGACGGTCTGGCGAGGTGCCAAGCCGATCGACGTCCCACGACCTCCCGAACCCGCCGAGCTCGACGACGTGGGCACGGCGATTCTGCGGATCCTCGCCACCGGGGCCACCGACGAGGCCGTCAGCCGCCAGCTCGGCCTGTCGGTACGCACCGTGCGACGGTCGATCTCCGGGCTGATGGGGCAGCTTCATGCGAGCAGCCGGTTCGAGCTCGGTCTCGCGCTCGGGGCCCGTGGCTGGTCCGTCAACGAGCTGCCCGGCACCGACGGACCCGGACCGGCCGCCCACTGATCATCGCCGGCCGTGACGGTGGGGCCCAGGAGCCGTCGTAGGCGAACCTGGCGGGGCGGCTGTCGGTCGTTGACCTGTGGGCGTGACGTAGCGGCCACTTGTTGCCAGGCACCATCCGGACAGGGCTCGGCGGTTCCCCGGCGCCGGGCGGCTCGGCAGTCTCGGTGGTGTCCGAGACCGGACACCGTCTACTCCGGGAGTCCCGATGCCTCGCAGCGTCCGTCACGCCGTCCGCGCCGCCCTCACCGCTCTCACCGTCGTCACCGCGTTGTTCACCCCGGCGGCCGTCGTCGCCGCGACACCGCCCCCAGCCGTCATCGCCGAGCCCGGCCCGATCGAGCAGCTGGACAGCTGGGCCTGGTGACCACCGGCCACACGGGATCGACGAGGAGGCGCCGTGACCACCACCGCGAGCCCGGCTACGGGTTCCTGGCTGCGAGACCCGGTGCTGCGTCTGCTGGTGGCCGGAGCCCTCCTCAACAGCATCGCGTTCTTCGCCACGCTGCCGTTCCTGACTCTCTACCTGTCCGACATCTCGACGCTGTCGCACGCCGCGATCGGTGCCGTGGTGGGTGCCGTCGCCCTGATCGCGGCGGTCGGCGGGCTGCTGGGTGGGGTGCTCACCGACCGGTGGGGAGCGGTGCATCTCATCCGCTCGGGCCTCGCCCTCTACATCGGGCTCTACCTCCTGCTCACGACGACCGAGCGTGTCGGGCTCGTGATCCCGCTGATCCTGCTGCTCGGCGTGGGGAGGCTGCTCGTCGAACCGTCGATGAAGAAGCTGCTCTCGCTCGCGGCATCCGGGACCGGCAGCGCCGTGTTCCGCATCCGGTACGTCACGCTGTGCCTCGGCGCGATCGTCGGTCCGCTGGTCGGCGCCGGCCTCTACACGTTCGCCCGGCAGGCGCTGTTCGTGCTGCCGGCGGTGGTGTTCACCGGATACCTGGTCTTCTTCTCCGTGCAGGCCTCGCGGCTTCGCAGACTGGATGCTCCGACCGATGCCGCCGACGGGCCCGGGAGTTGGTCCGCGGCCCTGCGAGACCGCACGCTGCTGCTGGTCCTCGCGGGCGGGTTCGTCGTGTTCTTCGTGTTCTCGCAGTTCGAGTCGATCCTGCCGCTGTTCGTCAAGGAGCAGCGCGGGGCGGCGGCCGTCGGGTGGTTCTCCGTGCTCCTCGCCGCGAACGCGGCTCTCGGCATCCTGCTCCAGTTCCCCGTCGAGCGGCTGTCCCGGCGCTGGTCGCCGAGCACGATGGCCGCGATCGGCGTGTGCGGTTTCGCGGTGGCGCTTCCACTGTTCGGGCTGCTCACCGTGTCGCCGCTGTTCCTGTTCGCCGGGGTCGTGGCGTGGACGGTCGGGGAAGCCGTCCTGGTCCCGCTCCCGGACGTCCTCATCCACGAGCACGTGCCGCCGGCACGCGCCGGCGCCTCCTTCGGGCTGGCAGAGCTGCGCTACGTCGGGTTCTTCCTCGGCCCGGTCGTCGGAGGGGCATTGCTGTCGCACAGCAGCGTCCTGTGGTTCGGCGTGCTTGCCGTCGTCGTGCTCGCCGCCTGGCCGCTGCTCGTCGCGGCGAGCAGGCGCATCCATCCCGGGAAGGTGTCATGACCGATCTCGTCGTACTACACCGAATTCCCCACTCCGTCACCCCGCTCGACGACTGGCTCGCCGAGGTCACCGACCGGATCACCCTGATCACGTCCGTCGAGTCCGAGCCCGGCTATGCAGGCAGGTTTCCCCGCGTCGTCGGCGTGTCCGACTACGTCGAGGGCCCGGGAGTCGTGCAAGCGATCGATGCGGCCTGCCGCGCGGACGCCGTGTCCGGGCTCGTCCACGTGACCGAGGACGACGTGCTCCGTGCGGCCGCTGCCCGCGACCGTCACGACCTGCCCGGCTCGCGCCCCTCGGACGTGCTGCCCTGGCGGGACAAGCTCCGGATGAAGGAACGGGTCGCCGCCGCGGGGATCCGTACCCCCGCCTTCGCCGGTCCGGACAGCGATGTCCGGGCATTCGCCGCGACCCACGGCTTCCCGCTGGTGGTCAAGCCGCGCTTCGGGTTCTCGTCGCACGGGGTGGTCGTCGTGCGCGACGCCGCAGCCCTCGCCACCGAGATCGCCTGCCGCGCTTCCGAGGATGTGCTGGTCGAGGAGTTCGTCCCGGGCGAGGTCCACCACGTCGATGGGTTCGCCCGGGCGGGGGAGACCCTGTCCGTCCTGCCGTCGCGCTACCTCAACGGCTGCCTGGCGTTCCAGGACGGTGAGCCGCTCGGGAGCGTCCAGCTCGACTCCTGCGACGAACTCGTCCCCCGACTCGCCGAGCTGACCCGGCGGGTGGTCGCCGCTCTGCCGCCGCTGGAGTTCAGCCCCTACCACCTCGAGGTGTTCAATCGCCCGGACGGGGAGCTTGTGTTCTGCGAGATCGCCTGCCGGCTCGGCGGCGCGCACATCATGGAGTCCTTCGCCCGCACGACCGGGGTGAACCCGGCCCGTCTGTGGATCCGCGACCAGCTCGGGCTCGCCGACGGGGCAGGTACCCCGATCGCCGCGGGTGACCGCAGGCACGGCTGGCTGCTGGTCCCGCCGCGCCGTGGTCGGCTCGTCGAGCTGCGCGATCCCGGCGCGGACCGGCCGGACTTCATGACCGACTTCGTCGTCAAGACCCCGGTGCCCCGGGACTTCGACGGAGCACATGGCAGCACCGACTCGATCATCGGATACGTCGCCGAAGGGACCGACAGCATGGACGTCGAGAAGAATCTGCAGGCCTGCCTCGATCTGACCGAGCACCTGACGAGGTGGGAGACATGAGCGACTTCGCGTTCGCGGGCACCCACGTGATCGCCGATGTGTCGGAGATCGACCTCGCCACCCTGACCGACGAGCAACTGCTGCTCGACGGGCTGCTGCGCGGCATCACGCGCTCGGGCGCCACGCTGTGTGGGATGCAGACCAAGCGGTTCGAGCCCACCGGCATGACCGCGATCTTCCTGCTCTCGGAATCCCACGTCTCCATCCACACCTACCCTGAACAGCGGTCGCTGTTCTTCGACGCCTTCACCTGCGGCGACCACTGCATGCCCGAGACGATCCTGACCGAGCTGCTCGCGAGCCTCGGCGAGTGCCGACACCGCGCGGACATCGTCGGCCGCGGGGACCACACCCGGGCCCATCTGATGCCCGCCTGACCAATGGAGGAGAACGCCATGAAGCTCAACCCCGGTCACACCCTCACGAAGTTCGACCGCCAGCTCCCGGTCTACAACTGGCTCTACCCGCTCAAGGGCCAGGACACCGACCGGTTCGGCCTGCACTCCGCGCACGATCTGCTCGATGTGTCCGCGATCCGCTCCCGGGCCTTCTACGTCCACATTCCCTTCTGTGAGACGATCTGCACCTTCTGTTCGCTCAACCGAGGTCTGGGCAGCGAGGGCGACGAGGCGATCAACCGCTATGTCGATGCACTGTGCGCAGAGTTCGCGATCAAGTCCCGCATCCCCGCTGTCACGGCGGTCCCACCGCGGGTGGTGTGGTTCGGCGGCGGCTCCCCGTCCATTCTCACCGCCGACCAGATCCGCCGCATCGGTGCCGCAATGCACGAGCACTTCGACCTTTCCCAGGTCGAGGAGTGGACCGTCGAGTTCGAGGTCAAGAGCACCACGCGGGAGAAGGCCGAGGCGTTCAGGGAGATCGGGGTGACCAAGGCCCGGTTCGGCCTGCAGACCTTCGACCCCGAGTACCGCAGGTTGTTCAACATCACCGCCACGTTGGACCAGACCCACGCGGCGGCCGAGATGCTCGGCGAGTACTTCGACCACCGCAGCTTCGACATCCTGTACGGGATGCACGGCCAAACCGTGAGCGAGTTCGCGAGCGACATCCAGCAGGCGATCGACCTCGGCACGGAGACCTGTGAGTTCTACCCGGTCAACCATCTCGTCACCACCAACACGCTGCACACCAACTACCGCGACGCGGGCCGGGAACCGTTGTCCTACATCGACAAGATGGGCCTGACTGTCTTCCTCAACCACTACATGCGTTCCTCGGGTTTCCAGCTCTACAACGGCCACGGCTACGCCCGGCTGACGGACCCCGGGACCGAGCCGACCTTCGTCTCCAAGCGGTACACGAACGCCTACCACGAGTACTGCTGGTCCCACTGGGACGACGACCTGGTCGGTTTCGGCTCCAGTGCCGTCACCCAGACCGGCCGGTGGACCGTGATGAACGACGAGGCCCGGGCGAGCTATGTCCGTTCCATCGAGCAGGACCGCACCGTCAAGGTGAAGGTCACCGAGGCGGACGGCGTGCCCTACGAGCGTGGACTGGTCCTCGGGCTGCCCTACCACGGCTCGATCGACAAGGACCGGATCCCGTTCGAGCGGATCTCCCCCGAGATCCTCGGCAGGCTCGACGAGCTTATCCGTGAGGGAATGGTCGTCGACCGGGGCCACGAGTACGCCCTCACCGAGCTGGGCTGGACCTGGTACGTGAACCTGATGTACTACCTCAGCCCTGCGGACGACCGGCGCATCCTCGACGAGTTCGTGGCCGCGCGGGACACCAACCCCGGGCTGAACGACGGGGTGCGTAGTACGACCCCGGTCCGGCCCACCGGTCCGAGAACCCGCCGCCCGCTGCTGCCACTCGCGACAACCGAGCGGACGGGCTGCGGGACCGGCTGCGGCTCCCTGGCGAAGGCGGGGTGAGCGGGATGACACCCGACCTGGACACCCGGTTCGTCGCCGGTGAGCGGTTCGCCGACGCGGATGCGGTGGACCGCGGCCTGCACGACGACGGGATCGCCGCCGTTGTCGGGCGGTTCGCACCCATCGCCGCGGACGCGGCTGCCGCTCGGGCGACCGCGTCCGCCTACATCGCCTGCGCTCGCGGTCTCGCCGAGCTTCGGGTGGGAACCCGCCTGGAGATCGACCTGCCCGTACAGGCGAACCTGCGACGCAGCCCGCTCGACGTGGACGTCCTGGTGGCTGCCGAGGCGCCGATCCGGCTGGTCAAGGACGGTTTCCGGGAGTCGGCGACGGTTGCGCCGACCGACCCGGAGGGAGTCGACCAGCGGATCCGGTACGTGCAGACCCGGACCCGTGCCGAGGAGGCACGGCGATGCTGACCCCCCACGTTCTCGTCGTCGGGACGGGCCAGGACTTCCCCAGCCGCTTGCACGCCGCCGGAGCTCAGGTCACCGTGCTGTGCCGCGCGGGCGGTGGGATCCGAGTGCGTGACCAGGAGCTGGTCCGAGAGATCGTCGAGGTCGACGAGCGGGAGGACTGGACACCGCACGCGAAGGTCGTCCACGCCGATCACCCGATCACCCGGGTCGCCGCGTTCGGCGAGCTGGACCAGGACCGCGCCGCGGCGATCGGCAGCGCACTCGGGGTTCCCGCCACCGCCCCCCAGACGGTGGAGCTCGTCCACGACAAGGCCGCAATGCGGGCATGGCTGCGGGCCGCCGGACAGGACCCGACCCCGTCGGTCCTGGTCGCCGACGCCCGCGGCATCACCGACTTCCTCGCCGAGCACGGTGGCCCGTGCGTGGTCAAACCGGCGCGGGGCGCGGGCAGCGCCGGGGTGACCGTGGTGGACTCGCCCGACCGGGCGGAGGCGGCGTACGCGCTGGCCGTGACCCCGTTCGACGGGATCACGCCCGCGGGGGTGCTGGTCGAGCGGTTCCACACCGGGCCGCAGTACAGCGTCGAGGCGATCTCCGAGAAAGGCGTGCACGAGGTCGTCGCCGTGGTCCGCAAGTTCTCGGATCCGGCCACGGTCGTGGAGCTCGGCCACGTGACCCCGCCGCCGGAGCCGGTCGGGCCCGAGGTGCTCGCCTTCGTGCGCGCCGTCCTCACGGCCCTCGGCGTGACCGACGGACCCACCCACACGGAGCTGGTGCTCACCCCGGACGGGCCGCGGGTCGTCGAGACCCACATCCGCCTCGCGGGAGACGAGATCCCTGAACTGGTGCGGCTCTCGACGGGCGTAGACCTGGTCGAGGCAACGGCCCGTCAGGCGGCGGGCCACGCCGTTCTAACCGGCGTCCGAGCCGCCCGTGGAGCTGGACCCACCGCGGCGATCTGGTACGCGCTGCCGCCCGCAGGCGGCACGTTGCGCGACCTGGAGTCCGCCGGCACCGTCGCGCTGCTTGAACCCGGAGATCCGGTGGCGCAGCCGCTCAACTCGGACTCGCGGGTCGCGTACTCACTGGTCACGGGTCCCGGAGCCCTCGAGGCCGCACGGCGACAGGCTGAGTCGGTCCGCGCCGTCGTCGAGCTCGCCCCCGTGCGGCCGACGCGAACGCTCTGAGGAGATCACCGTGCCCCAGCGTGACAGTGTCGTTCTCGTCGACCCCGTGCTCAACGGCGCGCCGTTCAAGATGGCGTGCGCAGACCGGGGGCTCGACGTTGTCGGCGTCTACACGATCGACCGCCCCGTGGTGACCGCCATGGACCCTGACCACGCCGCGGGGGACGTCCGCAGCGTCTACGCCCGGGAGCCCGACGTGCCCACCCGCCCGGCGGCAGTCGTGCCCGCCACCGAGCCGGGTGTACTCGTCGCCGCCAGACTGGCAGGTGGGTTCGGGCTACCGGGGCAGCCGGCCGCCGTCGCGCCCGCACTGCGGGACAAGCGCCGGATGCGCAGGCATGCCCGAGCCCGTGGGATCCGAGTTCCCCGATTCACCACCGCGGCCGTGGGTCTCGCAGAGGCCCTGCACCACACCGGCCTCCCAGCGATCGTCAAGCCCACGAGCGGAGCCGGGTCCCACAACGTGTTCTTGGTTCGCGAGCCCAACGACCTCGACCGCATCGCGAGGGCCGATCGACACGACCTGTTCGGCGACGCTATCGACGAGTGGCTGGTCGAGGAGTACGTCCGCGGCCGCGAGTTCGCGGTCAACACCTTCACCGTTGACGGTGGACACACCGTCCTCGACGTCTGGGAGTACCGACAGCCGGGTCCGGGGGACTACGACAACCCCTACTGGGACTTCGTCCAGGTCGGACCGGACACTCCCGGCCGAGCGACGGTCGCGTGGTTCGCCCAGCGCGTCCTCGACGCCTTCGAGATCGCCCTCGGGCCCGCTCACGTCGAGATCAAGCTGCCCACCGACGGTGATCCCGTGCTGATCGAGCTCGGCGCCCGCTTGCCCGGTGCGGGCATTCCGTCGCAGTGGGAACGGCACAGCGCCTTGCGCCCCTATGCCGACACCCTCGCCGTCCACCTCGGTGAGAGCCCCACCACCCTCGAACCGGGTTTCGACGCGCGCCTCGGGATGTGCTTCGTCAGACACGACGGTCCGGCGGGTGTCCTCCGGGCCGTCCACGGCCTGGACACCGTGCCGACCTGGACCGGTGTGGAGGGGGTCGCCGCCGCGGCGCCGGGCAGCCCCATCGGGACCACCACCGCCCTGGGGGCCGAGGTCGCGAGGGTGCAACTCGCCGCACCCGACGATGCCACGCTCGCGTCGCTCATCGCACGGGTCCGAGCAGAGATCCGCGTGGAGGTGGTGGACCGGCCGGCCCGCGCGGCGTAGGCACCCACGGGCGGCGGGACGAACCGTTCGCGTTCACTGCGGGACCCCGGTCGAGCGCTCCTGACGGGCGCGGGCTCCTCCGCACGGCCGTAGCCCTGAATCCGCGGATGGTCGACGATCGTCGCAGGGCCGGACACGGAGGAGGGGATCGGCATGCCGATGCCGCTGTGGTGGGGGAAGATCAACAATCGTGTTTTCAACCCACGGGCGCTGTCCGGAGGCCGTTGGCCGGTGCTGACCCACGTCGGGCGGCGCTCCGGCCGGTCGTACCGCACTCCGCTCGATGCGCATGCCGTCCCCGGCGGATACCTGTTCGTGCTGGTGTACGGGTCGCGGTCGGACTGGGTGCGGAACGTGCTGGCCGCGGGCGGCGCCGGGCTCCGCGTGGAGGGGAAGGAGGTGACGCTGTCCGCACCGCGCCTGGTCTCCGAAGAGGAGGCGGAGCGGATCCTGCCCGAGGGGGCCCGGCCACCGCGGATCCTGCGCATCACGGAGTTCCTCCGGATGGACCGGACGGTGGCCTGACCGGTCCCGATCCGGGCCCCGGTGCGCTCCGTCTCTACCGGCGTTCCGGCGCGCGCCGGCCCCGGGGCCGCAGAACGGCTCAGACCCCGACGAGGGCAGCACCGTCGGCGATGCTCCGCAGCTTCATCTCGGCGACCCCCGGGCAGGTGCGACTGCACCTGAGATCGGGGTCATCGGACGGGTCCTTCCTCGTGCTGTTGTTCGGTGAACTCGGCGCGCAGCACGTCCTTGCGGATCTTCCCGATGGTCGTGCGGGGCAGCTCGGAGCGCACCAGCACCCGCTCCGGGACCTTGAACCGGGACAGCCGCTCCCGGCACCAGGCGATCAGCTCCTCCGGCCCGGCCTCGTGCCCGTCCCGGAGCACGACGTGCGCGACGACGATCTCGTCGTACACCGGATCGGGCATCCCGTGCACGGCGCTCTCCAGCACCGCAGGGTGCCCGCCGAGCACCTGCTCGACCTCGCCGGTCGACACGTTCTCCCCGGCCCGTTTGACCAGGTCACCGGCCCGGTCGACGAAGTAGGCGCGGCCGGCGTCGTCCAGCCGGACGAGATCGCCGGTGCGCAGCCAGCCGTCGTCGAACAGGGCGGCGGTGGCGTCGGGACGGCCGTCGTAGCCGGGGGTCAGGTCGACGCCGGGGGTCCCGCCGATCTGCAGCTCGCCGGGGGTGCCGGGCGGCACCGGGGCGCCGTCGGCGTCGACGACCCGGACCTGCACGCCGGGCAGCGGCAATCCGATCGAGTCCCAGCGGCGCCGCTCGTCGAGCGGGTTCACCAGCGGCGGGACGACGGTCTCGGTCATCCCGTAGAGCTGGACCAGCGGGGCGCCGAACCGGGCCTCGAACGCGGCGGCCTGGGAGCCGGACAGGTTCTGCGCGAACAGCACCAGGCGCAGCGCGTTGGCCGTGTCCGCCGGGTCGGGCTCGGAGCGGGCGAGCAGCATCCGGATCGGCGCGGCGAACAGGCTGGCCAGGGTCGGTTCCAGCACCCGGGCCTGGCGCGGCCAGCCGGTCGCGGAGAACCGCGGCGTGAGCGCGATCGAACCGCCCGCGACCAGCGCGGACATCAGGCAGTAGTACTGGGCGTTGCCGTGGAACAGCGGCAGCGTGACCAGCCACCGGTCCTCGGCGGTGACGCCCAGGTGCGCGGCGACGGCCCGGCCGACCCGCAGGTAGTTGGCCGGGGTGACCTGCACGCCCTTCGGGGCGCTGGTGGTGCCGGAGGTGAACATGATCGCCGCGGTCGCGGCGGGCCGGTGCGGCGGCGGTGGCGGCGCGTCGGCCCGGCGGGCCGGTAGCTCGTCGGCGTCCAGCACGGGCAGGTCACCGGCCGCGGCGACGACCGTGGCCCGCAGCTGCGGATCGGCGACCGACAGCGTCGCGTGCGAGTCGGTGAGCTGGTGCGCGACCTCGGCGGTGGTGGACAGCGGGTTCACCGGCACGACGACGGCGCCGAGCCGGGCGCAGCCGAACCAGACGTCCAGGAACTCCGGCCGGTTCGCCGTGATCAGGTGCACCCGGTCACCGGCGCCCACCCCGAGCCCGGCGAGCAGGCCCGCGGTCGCGTCCGCCCGCCGGACCTGCTCGGCGTAGCCGATCCGGACCGGCCCGTCGTCGCCGTCGAACAGCAGGAACGGCGCCTCCGGCCGGGCGGTCGCGGTGGCCGTGAGCAGGTCGTACGCGTCGTGGATCATCGCGGGAGCGTCCTCCGGGGTGGTCGGGTCAGGGGGTGCCGGGGAAGCCCTCCAGTGCGGCGATCTTCGTCAGCACGGTGAGCCGCTCCGGTCGCTCGACGGTCGGGTCGAGGTGCTGGTAGGTGTTCAGCACGTTCTGCGCGAGCCGCCCGGACTCCGGCAGCTCGGCGAACTTGCCGAGATCGATCGAGGCGACCGCCTCGTCCACCCCGATGCCGTCCTCGTACCGCTTCCGCGCCTCGGCCTCGACGAATACCAGGTACTCGCGCATGTCCGCGACCTCGGGCTTCCCGCTGACCGGGCCGTGCCCCGGCACCACGGTGTCGATCTCCATGTCCAGGATCAGGTCCAGCGCCGCCACCCAGCGCTCGATCGGCCCAGCCCAGGCGATCGGCGTGCCCCCGACGAAGACGACGTCGCCGGCGTAGAGCAACCGGGCGTCCGGCACGTGCACCAGCGCGTCACCCGGGGTGTGTGCCGGGCCGACCTGGATCAGCCGGACCTCGCGTCCGCCGACGTCGACGCTCTCCTCCCCGGTGAAGGTGCGGTCCGGCCCGGTCATCGTGATGCCGTCGAGATCGAAGGGCCCGAAGATGTGCCGGGCGAAGTCGCCGAGCGCGCCGTCCAGCTGCTTCACCCCGGTGACGGCGTCGGCCGCCTCCTGGGTCATCAGCGCGGCGGCCGCGGCGGTGGCGACGATCTCGACGTCGCGGGCGGCGAGCAGCTCGTTGCCGAAGGTGTGGTCCGGATCGTGGTGGGTGTTGACCAGGGTGCGCAGCGGGAACTCGTCGACGACCGGGGCGATGCCGTCGAGCATCGCCCGGGTGAGTGTCAGGTCGAACAGGGTGTCGACCATCAGCGACGTCCCGGAGCCGGTGACCAGGCCGGCGTTGCTCCAGCCCCAGCTGCCGTCCGGCTGCAGCCAGGCGTGGCAGCCGCGACCCAGGTCGTGCAGCCCCCGGCGGTAGTCCGATGTGCTCATGGTGCTCCTCATCGTCGGTGGGTGCCTCAGCCGACCGGATCGCCGTGCTCGTCGAGCACCTCGATCGCGGCGAGCGGGCAGGCGTCGCGGGCCTCGAGCAGTGCGGCGGCCCGCTCCGGCCCGGGGTGGCTGTCGAGCAGCTCCACCCAGCCGCGGTCGTCCAGGCCGAACACGGTGGGCGCGGCCCGGGCGCAGGCGCCGCTCCCGGCGCAGAACTCCGGATGGACGACCGGGATCACAGGATCACCGGCCGGCTCTCCCAGCCGCGGGCGACCGAGTTGGTGGTGCGGCGGACCGCCGGCACGGTGCCGGGCCGGGCGTCCGGGAACGACCGCAGGATGCTCTCGAACACGACCTGGCCCTCCAGCCGGGCCAGCGGTGCGCCGACGCAGAAGTGCACCCCGTGGTAGAAGGCCAGGTGCTTGTTGTCCTCGCGGGGGACCAGGAAGGTGTCCGGCGCGTCGAACCGGCGTGGGTCCCGGTTGGCCGCGGCGGGGCTGGGGAACAGCATCGTCCCGGCCGGGAGCGTGCGGTCGCCGATCTCGACGTCGGCGGTGGTCTTGCGGATCACCAGGTGCAGCGGCGGGTCGATCCGCAGCATCTCCTCGATCGCCGCGGGCAGCAGCGACATGTCCGTCTCGATCCGCCCGCGGACCTCGGGGTGGTCGAACAGCAGGGTCAGGCCGGCGCCGATCAGGGTGGTCGTGGTCTCGTTGCCGGCGACCAGCAGCAGCGCCAGCTGGGCGAGCAGCTCGATGTCGCCGAGGGTGTCGCCGTCGATCGTCTCGGTCTGCACGAGGGTGCTGATCAGGTCGTCGCGGGGCTCGGCTCGGCGCGCCGCGACCAGCTCGCCGAGATAGTCGAACAGTTCCAGCGAGGTGGCGATCGCCCGGTCCCGGCGCGGTCCCTGGACGACCGGGTCGAACGTGGACGCGTAGGCGTAGGACCAGTCCCGGAACCGCGGGCGCATCTCGTCGGGCACACCGAGGATCGCGGCGATCACCGCGACCGGCACGTCCGCGGCGAAGCCGGGCATGATGTCGAACTCCTCGCCGCGCGGGTAGCGGTCGATCAGCTCCGCGGTGACCCGCTCCACCAGCGGGCGCCAGCGCTGCACGGCCTGCGCGGTGAAGACGTGCCGGAAGGTCGACCGGATCCGGGTGTGCACCGGCGGATCGGCGAACATGAACAGCCGCGACGCCGCGTCCAGGAAGCGCAGGTGCTCCGGGTCGGACGGGTCGTGCATGCTCGGGGCGGCGTCGTGGAAGACGTCGCTGGAGAAGAGCTTCGGGTCGGCCCCGATCCGCCGGACATCGGCGTAGCGGGTGACCACGTAGGCGCCCAGCACGTCGGACCAGTGGACACCGTCGCCGGTCTCGCGCAGCTCGGCGTAGAGCGGGTAGGGATCGGCGAGCCCGCCGAGGAACAGCGACTCCACGGGGGCGGACGCCTGCGGGGCAGGGGTTCCGGCGGGGGGTGGGACAACGGACACGAGGTCCTCCGTCTGCGTTGACGTCGGGTGATGGGGGGTGGGCGGGTCGAGCTCGGTGCCGGGAACTCGGTGCCGGAACTCGGTGCCGGAACTCAGTGCCCGGAACTCAGGGGCACCGGTGTTACGGCCGGGCGGACGGTCTGCCGGGTCTCGCCCAGCGCCGTCGCGGAGAGCACGACCTCGTCGCCGGGGGCGAGCCACCCGGTGAAGGCCCCGAGATCGGGCGTGTCGACGTGTTCGAGCAGGCAGCCGCCGGGCACGGTGCCGGACCCGATCACGTCGCCGGGCACCAGGTCGGTGCCGCGGGAGAGGAACGCGAGCAGCTCGCCCCAGCTCCAGTCCATGCCGGACAGCGAGCCGCGGGCGATCTCCCGGCCGTTCACGGCGGCGGCGACCTCGAACCCGGGCGGCACCTCGTCGGCGGTGACCAGGGCCGGGCCGAGGGTGATCGCGCTGTCCTTCGACTTGCCCATCCCGATGCCCTGCGCCATGTCGCGCAGCTGGTGGTCGCGGGCGGTCCAGTCGTTGTAGAAGGTGTAGCCGACGATGTGCCGCGCGGCGGTGTCCGGGTGCAGATCACGGCCACCCCGGCCGACGACGGCGCCGACCTCCAGCTCGAAGTCGAACCAGCGCGATCCGGGCGCGATCGGGACGTCGTCGTGCGGGCCGATCACGGCGGCCGGGTTCCCGAAGTAGAAGGCGGGGGTCTGCGACCAGGCCGGGTGCAGGTCGGCGGGCCGGCCGAGGGCCCGGTAGCAGCCGCGCAGGTGGTCCAGGAAGCACAGACCGTCCCGGACCGAGGGGGGTCGCGGGATGGGGGCCAGCAGCCGGACGCCGGCCAGCGGATGCACCTCGGCGGGCGCCGACCGGGCGGTGGCACCGGCGTCGGCGAGCTGCTCGCCGTCGTCGCCGAGCAGTCCGAGCAGGGTGACGCCGGCGGGCAGGCCGCGGACCGTCTCCCCGTCCAGCAGCCCGGCGCGCGGGCCGGACCCGGCGTCGTAGGTCACCCACCTCATGGGTTCGCCCGTCGGAGCACGTCCCGGATGGTCGTCGTTGATGCCACGGTGCACCGTCCCTCTCGCCTGAGAAGCCGTACTCAAGTACAGATTCGGTGTGGCCGAAGGTAGGCTCGGAGCCGCGACGAAGCAAGACCCGAGTACAACTTCGTCCGTCGAGCTGTGCTGTACTGAACCGGATGGAGTCCACCGCGGTGCACGCCCCGCCGCCGCTGACCCGGCGCACCCGCAAGCGCAACGAGCGCCGGGACCGGGTGTACGCCGCGGCCGTCGAGTTGTTCGTCGAGCAGGGTTTCGACGCGACCTCGATGGACGAGATCGCGCTCCGCTCCGGGGTCGCCCGGACGACGGTGTTCAACCACTTCCCGCGCAAGGCGCTGTTCCTCGACGAGTGGGCCCGCCGGCGCCGGGAGGCGGCGGCCCGTTCGCTGGACGCCGCCGATCCCGCCGGACGGTCGCTGCGCGAGCTGCTCGGCGGCTACCTCGCCGCGCTCGCCGCGCTCAACGTCGCGACCCGCGGCGAGACGACGGCGCTGATGGAGGTGGCACTGCGCAACAGCAACACACTGCTCGGGCACGACCTGGGCGAGGAGCTGGCCGAGCTGATCGCGGCCGGTGGGGCGCGGTTGCGTCCCTCGGCGGACCCGACCCGGGTCGGCCGGCTGCTCTCGCTGGGCTACTACTCGGCCGTGGTGCGCTGGATCCACGTCGAGCCGCCCCCGTTCGATCTCGCGGCGGAGCTGGCGGCGCTGCTGGACACCGTGCTCGACGGCGCGCTGGCCGACCGGGGCTGAGCCCCGGCGCCCGGCGTCCGACCACGGTCCGACGCGCACGATCCGTCCCTGCTCCGATGCCCCGCACCCCGGCCCCGGGAGACGCTGTGGACACGGCGCCGGAACCCGGCGCGGAACGGAGGAGCAGGAGATGGCCACCATGACGACCGACCCGACCGACCCGACCGGCCCGGCCCCGCGCAGCGCCGGCGACCCGGACGCCTACCCCGTGCTGACCGTGCTGATGCTGATGCTGGGCGGCTTCGTGCTGCCGGTCGTCGGCTGGCTGGCCGGCGTGGTGATGCTCTGGACCGGCCGGGCGTGGACGGTCGGCGAGAAGTGGCTGGGCACGCTGGTGTGGCCGGCGGTCGTCGTCGTGCCGGCGGCGCTGCCGGTGCTCGGCGTGCTGTCCGGTGCGGGCGGGGCCCCGGCCTGGACGATCGCGATCGGGCTCGTGCTGGCCGCGGTCGCCGTGCTCGTCGTGCTGCCGTGGACCTTCGTCCGGTTGCTGAGGGCCGGCCGCCGCTGACGCCGGAACGGGCGCCTACCCACCGAAGAAGGTGTCCACGCTCACACGAACAGGTCATCGCGAAATCCGTCCCGCAACGTGTTAATGCGGATTAACGTGACGACTGTCATCCGCATCTGCGGAATCGTGAGATTCGACGGTGGCCGATCTACCTGCGGGAACCCGGCGGATGACCGCACATGCTGCGGAGAAGTACCCCGGATCGGGGTCGAACCGCTGCGCGCATCCCTGCGAACCGGCCCTCGTTTCGCCCTCGACGGACTCCGGCGAGCGGCTCCCCTGCTTCACAGCTGCCGGAGGTGATGGAGAGGACGACGATGTCTGCCCCGACTCGTGCACGCACACCACGCAGCGACGTCAGCCGACGGCGCTTTCTCGGCTACCTGGTCGCCGCGCCCACCCTGGTCGTCGCGGCCGAGCTGGGTCGCCAGCAGCTGTTCGCCCCGCCCGGGGCGTCGGCCGCGGCGATCCCCTCGCCGCCCCAGGTCGCCGATGTCTACGACCTGCTCGACGCGGTCCGCGACTCCTCGCGGCCGACCGCGAACCTGGTCCGGGTCGAGGTCAACCGGGACGGCACGGTGTCGTTCCAGCTGCCCCGCTCGGACAACGGCCAGGGCATCGTCACCTCGACCGCGATGATCATCGCCGAGGAGATGGACCTGGAGCCCGAGCAGGTGATCGTCACGCTCGCCGACTCCCGGCCGGAACTGGTGTTCAACCAGCTCACCGGTGGTTCGAGCACGACGTTCTCCACCTTCACCCCGATCCGGGTCGCCGCGGCGCTCGCCAAGGGCAGGCTGCTCGACGCGGCCGCGCACATCCTCGGCCAGGACGTCGACACGCTCACCAGCCGGGCCGGCCTGATCACCGGTGCCGGCGGCAGCGCGATCCCGTTCGGCGAGCTCACCGAGGCCGCGGCCAGCGACGTCACCCGCGAGGTGCAGGTCGCGCTGAAGCCGCGCGAGGACTTCCGGGTGATCGGCACCCCGCGGACCAAGAACGACGCCCGCGCGATCGTCACCGGCAAGAAGGAGTTCATCGCCGACCTGAAGATCCCGGACGCGCTGCCGACGCTGATCTGCCGCGGCCCGAACCTGAACTCCGCACCGCTCGGCGTCGCGAACGCCGACGAGGTCCGGGACATGCCGGGCGTCACCGACGTCGTCGAGGTCCGCACCGGCGTCGCGGTCCGCGCGCACACCTACGGCCAGGCCGTCGACGCCGTCAACGCGCTGCGCGTGCGCTGGGACGCCGGCACGATCGAGGGCGAGGACGACGAGTCGATCCTGGCGAAGGTCCGCGCCGCGGAGCTGCCGCTCGCCGTGCCGTCCGTGCCCGGCGAGACCGTCGAGGGCGAGTTCGCCTTCTACTTCCGCAGCAGCTCGGCGCTGGAGACGAACACCGCGATCGCCGACGTCCGCGACGGCAAGGCGACGATCTGGACCTCGCTGAAGATCCCGATCACCGTGCAGTACGACATCGCCGAGCAGCTCGGCCTGCCGGTCAACGCGGTGACCATCCACATCGTCCAGGGTGGCGGATCGTTCGGCCGCAGGCTGTTCGGCGACGCCGCCATGGAGGCCGCCGAGATCTCGCAGAAGATCGGCAAGCCGGTCAAGCTGATCTGGAGCCGGGCCGACGACTCCCGCCAGGGCCGGGTGCACCCGCTGGCCACCTCGCGGATCCGCGCGGTCGTCGCCGGCGAGTCGGTGGTCAGCTTCGAGCAGCGGCACACCAGCGTGGCCTGCGACTTCGGGCACGGCTTCGGCGACGCGGTCACCGCCGCCGCGGCCAAGGCGCCGCTCGGCCAGGTCGGCGTCGCCGAGGCGATCTGGGAGCTCACCCAGAACACGCCGTACGACTTCGGTGTGCAGACCCGCACGCTGTCCGAGGTGGACATGCGGTTCAACACCGGATCGATGCGCAACGTGTACTCACCGGACGTCGGCACCGCGCGCGACCTGATCGTCGACCAGATCGCCGCGAAGATGGGCAAGGACCCGTACGAGTTCCGCCGCGAGTTCCTGCGCAACGACGCGATGCGCGCGGTCCTCGACAAGGTCGCCGAGGAGGGTGACTGGGGCCGGTCCATGAAGGACGGCACCGCCCAGGGCCTCGGGTTCCACGTCGAGTACAAGAGCTTCGCGGCCTGCCTGGTGGAGATCGACTGCCGGCCGGAGACGGTGGGCCGGGAGATCCGCGCCGCCCGCACCGGGCCGCGGATCACCAAGGTCGTGTTCGCCAGCGACGGCGGTCTGGTGATCAACCCGCTCGGCTACAAGGCCCAGATCATGGGCGGCATCAACGACGCGATCGCGATGACGCTGACCTCCGGGCTGCACCTGGTCGACGGGCACTTCGTCGAGGCCAGCTGGGACAACTACTTCTACACCCGGCAGTGGAACACCCCGCCCGAGATGGACATCTTCATCGTCGACAGCGGGCGGCCCGAGCCGGGCGGCGTCGGCGAGCTCTCCGTCGCGCCGACCTGCGGGGCGATCGCGAACGCCTACGCCCGCGCGACCGGGACGGTGCCGCAGTACTTCCCGATCCTGCACAAGGACCCGCTGCCGTTCGAGCCGTACCCGACCGTCCCCCCGATCCCGCCCTCGCCGACCAACGGTCTCGAGCTGGCCCGTTGACGCGTCGCCCGATCTGAGGAGCTCCCACCACATGTCCACACACACCTTCACGCTCAACGGCGAGCAGGTCTCGGTCGAGGTCGCCGACGACGTCCGCCTGCTGTGGGTCCTGCGCGACCTGCTCGGGGTGACCGGGCCGAAGTACGGCTGCGGGATCAACGTCTGCAAGGCCTGCACCAGCCACATCAACGGCAAGGCGTTCAACCCGTGCGCGACGCCGGTCGGTGCGCTGTCGGAGTCCGACGAGGTCACGACGATCGAGGGTCTGGCCGACGGTGACGAGCTGCACCCGATGCAGCAGGCGTGGATCGACAACGACGTGGCGCAGTGCGGGTACTGCCAGCCGGGTCAGATCATGGCTGCGGTGTCGCTGGTGCGGCGGTGCAAGGAGGAGGGTCGCAAGATCGACGACGCGGCCCTGGACGAGATCCGCAACATCTGCCGGTGCGGGACCTACAACCGGATCCGCGAGGCGATCAGAGCCGGCGCCGACGCCATGTGAGACGCCCACGGTGACGCGCCGGGGTCGTCGCGTCCGCCGCCAGGGCTCCCGGCGGCGGACGTGACCCCCTTCGGACGACACCCCCTCAGCGGTTCGGTGTCAATCAGCGACCCTCACCCGGACGGGTGGTTCACCTCACAGGGTGAAACGGCGGCCGTGCGGGGCCGTGCAGGGTGTTTTCTCCGCAGATGCGGGTAAGGCTCCCCTGAGTGGCACCTCGTTGACCTGCGAAGAACGTGATCGGCCGCGAGCGGACGCGCGGATTCGATCGACACCGGAAAGGCCTACCGGCGCGTAACCGTCGAACGATCGGCCTCGTTGCCTGCCCCGAGAGCCCATGGCGCCCCCGCTCCCCGCACGCGGGGCGCCACGTGGGTCACCGCAGCACCCTGGAGAGGACAACGATGCCCGCTCATCGCGCCCCCGCCCCCGAGCGTCCGGCGTCCGACGGCCCCCGGTCGAACGTCAGCCGACGCCGCTTCCTCGGCTACCTCGTCGCGGCGCCGACCCTCGTGGTCGCCGCCGAGATGGGCCGGCAGACCCTGTTCGGCGGCGGCGTGCCGCAGGCCAGCGCCGCGGCGATCCCGTCGCCGCCGCTGCCCGCCGAGGTCTACGACCTGCTCGACGCCGTCCGCGACGCGGCCCGGCCGACCGCGAACCTGATCCGGATCGAGGTCAACCGGGACGGGACGGTCTCGTTCGCGCTGCCCCGCTCGGACAACGGCCAGGGCATCATCACGTCCACCCAGATGATCATCGCCGAGGAGATGAACCTGGACCCGGACCAGGTCGTCGTCACCCTCGCCGACGCCCGCCCCGAGCTGGTGTTCAACCAGCTCACCGGCGGCTCGACGACGACGTTCTCCACCTACACCCCGATCCGGGTCGCCGCCGCGCTGGCCCAGGGCAGGCTGCTCGACGCCGCCGCCGCGCAGCTGGGCCAGGAGAAGAGCGTCCTCACCAGCCGGACCGGCCTGATCCTCGGCCAGAACGGCGAGGAGCTGCCGTTCGGCGAGCTCACCGAGCTCGCCGCGAGCCCGGTGGACGACGCCGTCGAGGTCGTGCTCAAGCCGCGCGAGGAGTTCACCGTCATCGGCACGCCGCGGACCAAGTCCGACGCGCGGGCGATGGTCACCGGCCGGAAGAAGTTCCTCACCGACCTGCAGATCCCGGACGCGCTGCCGACCGTGATCTGCCGCGGCCCGAACCTCAACTCCGCCCCGACCGGCGTGAACAACCTCGACGAGGTCCGGAACATGCCGGGCGTCACCGACGTCGAGCAGGTCCGCACCGGCGTCGCGGTCCGCGCGGTCACCTTCGGCCAGGCCGTCGACGCGGTCAACGCGCTCGACGTGAGCTGGGACGGCGGCACCGTCGAGGGCGAGGACGACGAGTCGATCCTGGCCGCGGTGCGCCGCGCCGAGCTGCCGCTGGCCGTGCCGCAGGCGCCCGGCGAGACCGTCGAGGGCGACTTCGTCTTCTACTTCCGCAGCAACTCCGCACTGGAGACCAACTGCGCGATCGCCGACGTCCGCAGCGGCTCGGCCGAGCTGTGGGGCCCGTCCAAGAGCCCGATCGCGGCCCAGGCCGAGATCGCCCAGGAGCTCGGGCTGCCGCAGAACGCGGTCACCATCCACGTCACCGAGGGCGGCGGCTCGTTCGGCAGGCGGCTGTTCTTCGACGCGCTGCAGGAGGCCGCCGAGGTCTCGAAGGTGATGGGCAAGCCGGTCAAGCTCATGTGGACCCGGGCCGACGACTCCCGGCAGGGCCGGGTGCACCCGCTGGCCACCACCCGGGTGCGCGCGCAGGTCACCGGCGAGTCGGTGTCCAGCTTCGAGATCCGGCACACCAGCGTGTCCACCGAGGTGAATCCCGGCTTCTCCGAGGGGATCACCGCCGCGGTCGCGAAGCTCCCGCTCGGCAACTACTCGGTCTCCCAGGCCATCTACCTGACCACGCAGACCAACCCGTACAACGTCGGCGTCGCGACCTCACTGCTCAACGAGGTCGACATGCGCTTCAACACCTGCTCGATGCGCAACATCTACTCGCCGGACACGGCCACCGCCCGCGAGCTGATGATCGACCAGGTCGCCGCGAAGCTCGGCAAGGACCCGTACGAGTTCCGGTCCGGCTTCGTGAAGCTCGACCGGTTCAAGAAGGTCGTCGACCGGGCCGCCGAGGAGGCGGACTGGGGGAAGTCGATGCCGGAGGGCACCGCCCAGGGCATCGCCATCCACCAGGAGTACAAGGGCATCGCCTGCGCCGTCGTCGAGCTCGACTGCCGCCCGGAGACGGTGAACCGCCGGATCCGCGAGGCCCGGACCGGGCCGCGCGTCACCAAGGTGACCTACGTCGTCGACATCGGCCTGGTGATCAACCCGCGCGGGCTCGAGGCGCAGATGATGGGCGGCATCAACGACGGCATCGCGATGACGCTGACCTCCGGGCTGCACCTGGTCGACGGGCACTTCGTCGAGGCCAGCTGGGACAACTACTTCTACACCCGGCAGTGGAACACCCCGCCCGAGATGAACATCGTGATCATCGACGACTCCGAGGCCCCGGAGCCCGGCGGCGCCGGCGAGTTCGGCGTCGCCGCCACCTGCGGCGCGATCGCCTGCGCCTACGCCCGCGCCACCGGCACGGTCCCGCAGTACTTCCCGATCCTGCACAAGGACCCGCTGCCGTTCGAGCCGTACCCGACGATCCCGCCCGTGCCGCCCGCCCCCACCAACGGCCTCGAGCTGGCCCGCTGAGAGCAGGAGCTTCCCCATGCCCACACACACCTTCACGCTCAACGGCGAGCGCGTCTCGGTCGAGGTCGAGGACGACGTCCGCCTGCTCTGGGTGCTCCGCGACGTCCTCGGCGTCACCGGGCCGAAGTACGGCTGCGGCATCAACGTCTGCAAGGCGTGCACGTCGCACGTGAACGGCAAGGCGTTCAACCCCTGCGCGGTGCCGGTCGGTGCGCTGTCGGAGTCCGACGAGGTCACGACGATCGAGGGTCTGGCCGACGGTGACGAGCTGCACCCGATGCAGCAGGCGTGGATCGACAACGACGTGGCGCAGTGCGGGTACTGCCAGCCGGGTCAGATCATGGCTGCGGTGTCGCTGGTGCGGCGGTGCAAGGAGGAGGGGCGCAAGATCGACGACGCGGCCCTGGACGAGATCCGCAACATCTGCCGCTGCGGGACCTACAACCGGATCCGCGAGGCCATCAAGACCGGCGCGGACAACATGTGATCGTCGTGCGGCGTGGTCCATACGCCGCACGCCACTAGGCCGTTAGAGTGACGGCCTGCTCGCTCCCCAGACGAAGGACGGATTCGATGAAGAACCGGATGCGACGCTCGCTGATCGCCGTCGGCGCCCTGGGCGCCGTGGCCTTCCCGCTCGCCGGGATCGCCGCGGCCGACGAGGGCGCGGAGGACGCCACCACCGGCTTCCCGAGCACCCAGAGCCCGACCCAGGCGATCGACGCCGTCGGCTCGCTGGTCGACACCGCGCAGTTCGGCTTCGTCGACGCCGCGGACAGCTACCTGCCGAGCAACCGCCCGGACGGCGTCAGCGGGACCGAGACCGAGCTCCCGCCGCTGAACGCCGGCTACGTCGAGGGGCCGGTCGGCGGGCTCATCAAGAACGGACCCTTCGAGTAAAGGGGCTCCCCGGTCGGCGGGGCCGCATCCCACACGGGGTGCGGCCCCGCCGTCGTTCCCGGGCCGCCCGGTCCCGCAGGGCCGGTCCGTCAGTCCTGATCCTTCAGTCCTGATCCTTCAGTACTGATCCTTCAGTCCTGATCCTTCTGGGCCGGTCCTTCAGTGCAGGACCTTCAGGCCCACCACGCCGGCGACGATCGCCAGCAGGCACAGCAGCCGCGCCGTCGTCGCGGGCTCGCCGAGCGCCACCATCCCGTAGATCGCGGTGCCGACCGCACCGATCCCGACCCACACCGCGTACGCGGTCCCGACCGGCAGCTCCCGCAGGGCCAGCGCCAGACCGCCCATGCTCAGGAACAGCGCGCCGCCGAACAGCAGCGACGGCCCGAGCCGGGAGAAACCCCGGCTCTGCGACAGCGCCGCCGCCCACACCGTCTCCAGCACACCCGAGACCACCAGGTAGATCCACGCCATGACGCACGTCCTCCCGAAGGGTGCGTCGTCTTGGCGGTCCGGGTACGGCGCGTCTCGTCCGGGGTGCCGCCGTGCGGCGGTCCGGGACCCAGCATGCCGGACCGGCCCGCCCGGGGGACCCGATGGTGACCGATCGGACCGGGCCGGCCGGGACGCGGGTTCGTGCGACCCTGGTGCCATGACCGACACCGGCCCCGGCGGACCGATGGCCGAGCTCCGCGAGCGCTGCGCGCCGCTGGCGTTCGCCCCGCTCCCCGGGTTCGCGACCGCGCCGCCCACCGGCCCCGGCTGGGTCCCGCTGGCCCGGATCGCCGATCCCGGCGACCCGATCCTGGACCGGCTGCTCGACGCCCGCCGCGACGCACCGCCCGGCCCGCGCGCCGTGCACACCCTGCGCGACCTGGTCCGCGAGCTGGTCTTCGCGACGGCGGGCTCGGTGTACCTGTCCGGGACCGCCCCTGCGCCGTCGCCGCAGCGCTACCTCTGCCGGGTCGAGTCCGGCGCCGTCACCGGGCGGGTCCTGGTGGTGGACGGCGCCCCGGCCGCCGATCGCGAGCTGGCCCCCGCGTTCGTCGGCACCCTCGCCCCGCTCGTCGGGCTGCTGGGGGAGCGGACCCGGGTGGGCTCGCGGACACTGTGGAGCTACGTCGTCGACATGCTCCACTTCGGGATGATGAACGTGGCCCGTCAGCTCGGCCGGGAGCGCGCACCCGCCTGGCGGCGGGCCGAGACGCTGGCCGGGCACCTGTTCGAGGCCGGGCTGCCGCGCCGCTCGGTGCCGGCCCTGGTCCGCTACGGCGCCACCGACGACCAGGTGTGGGGCGTCCGCGGCGCCTGCTGCCTGGACTTCACCGACGGCGTGCACGGGATGTGCCTGACCTGCCCGGTGCTCGACGCCGGGGAGCGGGCCCGGAAGTGGGCCGCCTCCGACCTCGCTGGACGGAAGTAGGGCTCGCCTCTACCGTCCGGATCGTGCTGCTCGCGCCGGACCGCCCCCGCACCGTGACCGCCCGTCCGCGCTCCGCTCTGGACCGGCGCGGCTTCCTCGCCGCCGGCGCGCTCGCCGGTCTGGCCGCCGCGGCCGGGTGCTCGCCCGCCGCCCCGGCCGGTGACGCCCCGGACGGCGGCCGGACGGTCGAGCATCCACTGGGGACGGCGCAGGTGCCGGTGGCGCCGCAGCGGATCGTGTCGCTGGACAGCAACGGCGGCCTGCAGGTCGCGCTCGAGGCCGGGGTGCCGCTGATCGCCTCCGAGACGTTGCAGGGCGCCGCCCCGGTGCCGCCCTACCTGCCGGCGCCGGCGGCGGACTTCACCCCGCTCGGGTTCAACCAGCTCAACCTGGAGCAGCTGGTCGCGATGGGCCCGGATCTCATCATCGGCAACACCCAGCGGATCGAGGAGCACTACGACCGGCTCGCCGCGATCGCGCCGACCGTCGCCTACGAGAACGCCGGGCGCGGCGCCGTCTGGCAGCAGGCGGTACGCACCATCGGCGACGTGCTCGGCGCGGGCGAGGAGATCGAGCGGAGGCTGGCGGCCTACGCCGAACGCCTGGACCAGGTGCGGTCGGCGCACACCGGGGTGATCGACCGGTACACCGTCGCACTGCTCCGGTTCACCACCGACGAGCTGCGGATCGTGCGCGGCCAGATCTTCGGCTCCGCGGTCCTGGCCGACGCCGGGCTGACCCGTCCGCCGTCCACCGACCTGCCCTCGCCGCAGCAGACGCACGTGCCGATCGGCGACGAGTCGGTCGGTGTGCTCGCCGACGCCGACGTGCTCCTCTACTTCCTCGGGGGCGGCGGCCTGGTCGACGAGGCGGACGCGACGTTCGAGCGCTACACCGCCGGCGGGCTGTGGGAGCAGCTGCCCGCGGTGCGGGCCGGCCGGGTGGCGCAGGTCGATCCGCTCGCCTGGTGGGACGGGTACTCGGTCTCCGCCGGGCTGGCCTGCCTCGACGAGCTGGATCGCGTGCTCGGCGGGCTCCGCACCTGATCTCAATCTCCTGTCCTTGCCGTGTGGCGGCTCGTGCCACATAGTGTTCGCCATGCCTAACTCGCGCTGGCTGCCGCGGCGAACTCCGGCGCTCGCGGCGGTCCTGCTCGCGGTGGCGGTGCTGGCCGGCGCGTGCGGCCAGGGACCGGCCCCGGGCGCCGCCGACGACGACCCGCGGCCGGTGGTGCTGGCGACCTTCACGGTGATCGCCGACATGGCCCGCGAGGTCGGCGGCGACCGGGTCCGGGTCGAGTCGATCACCCGGCCGGGCGCGGAGATCCACGACTACGAGCCGGTGCCCGGGGACCTGGTCCGCGGGGCCGGGGCGGATCTGGTGCTGGACAACGGCCTGGGCCTGGAGCGCTGGTTCGAGCAGTTCGTCGACCGCTCCGAGGCCACCTCGGTGACCGTCAGCGAGGGCGTCGAGGTGCTGCCGATCGTGGCCGGCGAGTACCGCGACCGGCCGAACCCGCACGCCTGGATGTCGCCGGTGGCGGGGGAGCGGTACGTGCAGAACATCCGGGACGCGCTGATCGAGCTCGATCCGGCGGGCCGCGACGTCTACACCGCGAACGCCGAGCGCTACGCCGCCGAGATCCGCCGGGTCGGCGACGACCTGCGGACCGAGCTCGGCGCCCTGCCCGAGACCCAGCGGGCCCTGGTGACCTGCGAGGGCGCCTTCTCCTACCTGGCCCGCGATCTCGGCCTGCGCGAGGCGTACCTCTGGCCGGTGAACAGCGACGCCGAGGGCACCCCGGACCAGATCGCGAGCACGATCGGCTTCGTCCGGGACAACGCCGTCCCCGCGGTGTTCTGCGAGAGCACCGTCAACGACTCCGCGCAGCGCCAGGTCGCGGCCGAGACCGGGGCCCGCCTCGCCGGCCCGCTCTACGTGGACTCGCTGTCCGAACCGGACGGTCCGGTGCCCAGCTACCTGGAGCTGCTCCGGCACGACGCCCGGGTGATCGCCGACGGGCTCACCGGGGGTGTCCGGTGACGGTGCTCGACGTCCGCGGGGTCTCGGTCCGCTACGGCGAGGTGACCGCGCTCGACGCGGTCGACCTGCAGCTCGGCACGGGCACCGTGTGCGGCCTGCTCGGCGCCAACGGCTCCGGCAAGTCCACCCTGTTCAAGGCCACGATGGGCCTGCTCCGGCCGTACGCGGGCACCGTCCGGATCCTCGGCGGCGACGTCCGGTCGGCCCGCCGGTCCGCCGCGATCGCCTACATGCCGCAGGCCGAGGCGATCGACCCGGACTTCCCGGTCACCGCCCGCGAGGTCGTCCTGACCGGGCGCTTCGGCCGGATGGGGATCGCCCGCCGGGCCCGCGCCGCGGACCGGGCGGCCGTCGACGACGCGCTCGCCCGGGTCGGGCTGGCCGATCTCGCGGGCCGCCAGATCGGCCGGCTGTCCGGCGGGCAGCGCAAGCGCGTGTTCCTGGCCAGGGCGATCGCCCAGGACGCCCCGCTGCTGCTGCTCGACGAGCCGTTCGCCGGGGTCGACCGGGGCACCCAGGAGGCCATGACGACGGTGCTGCACGAGCTGCGCGACGACGGCCGGACCGTGCTGGTCTCCACGCACGACATCGCGGGCGTCGACACGCTGTGCGACCGGGCGGTGCTGCTGGCCGGCCGGCTGCTGGCCGACGGCCCGCCGTCCGCCGTCGTCACACCGGAGGTGCTCGGCCGGGTGTTCGGCATCCCGCCGGTCCGCGAGGGGGAGGCCCGATGATCGCCTGGCTGCTGGAGCCGCTGCAGTTCGGGTTCATGCAGCGGGCGCTGCTGGTCGCCGTCGTGGCGGGCACGGTCGGCGCGCTGCTGTCCTGCTGGCTGACCCTGGTCGGCTGGTCGCTGATGGGGGACGCGGTGTCGCATGCGGTGCTGCCCGGGGTGGTGCTGTCCTACATCGTCGGCATCCCGTTCGGCGTCGGCGCGTTCGTCTTCGGGGCCGGCGCGGTCGGGTTGATCGGGCTGGTGCGCCGCACCTCGCGGGTCAAGGAGGACGCCGCGATCGGCGTCGTGTTCACCGGGCTGTTCGCGCTCGGGCTGGTGCTGATCTCGCGCACGCCCAGCGACACCGACCTGTCGCACATCCTGTTCGGCAACCTGCTGGGGCTCTCCACCGGTGACGTCGTGCAGATCGTCGTGCTCGGGCTGGTCACCGTCGCGGTGGTGCTGCTGCGGCACCGGGACTTCACCCTCGTCGCCTTCGACCGGGTGCACGCGCACGCGATCGGGATCGATCCGCGCCGGGTCGAGGCGCTGCTGCTCGGGCTGCTCGCGCTGGCCGTCGTGGTCGCGCTGCAGGCGGTGGGGATCGTGCTGGTCGTCGCGGTCCTGATCATCCCGGGGGCGACCGCGTACCTGCTGACCGACCGGATGGAGCCGATGCTGGCGGTCGCCGTCGCGGTGGCCGTGCTGTCCGGGGTGGTGGGCAGCTACGTCAGCTACTACGCGAACGTCTCCACCGGCGGATCGGTCGTGCTCAGCCTCGCCGTCGCGTTCGTGCTGGCCTACCTGTTCGGGCCGCGGCACGGGGTGATCGCCCGGTACCGCGGCGCGCGGCGGCCGGTGCCGGCGGGCAGCTGAGCGGCCCGGGCCCTGCTCAGCCGTCCTCCAGGACGGTCAGCGCGCCGCTACCGGCCAGCGCCCGGTGCACGTCCCGGGTCCGTCCGCGGCGGATCCGGACCCGGGTGCCGTCCCGGCGGACCGCGACGAGGGTCTCGATCGCGGCGGTGCCGAGGTGCTCGACGCCGGACAGGTCCAGCACCACGCAGCGGGCCGGCCCGGTCAGCTCCCGCAGGAAGCTGCCGAGGGCGGCGGCGGACGCGCCGTCGACCGCGCCCAGGCAGCACACCACCAGGCGTCCACCCGGCCGGTGGAACGCCGTCGCGCACAACGCGCCGGTGGCCAGCCGGTACGTGGGGCAGGTGCCGGTCGCGGTGGTCTCGGGCAGGGGCATCGTCGTCACCGTCACCGGGTCGAGGCGGGCGGGGCGGTGGCGGGACCTCATGGCGGTGCGGTCCCGCCACCGACCGCTGGGACACCGCCGCGGCTGATTCGTCACACCGACGAGATATCGCCCACAGCGAGGCAACCCACGCAGGACGGGCCCCGGGGCATGGTCGCCCCGGGGCCCGTCCTGGTGTCCGCGGATGCGGACCTCGTCAGCTGTCAGCCGATGCTGTCGCCGGCCCCGGAGGACTGGGCGCAGGCGTCGGACTGGTCGGTGACCGAGTCGCCGCTCTTGGCCGAGGCGTCGCCCAGGATGCCGAGGGCACCGGTCAGGCCGTTGCCCGCCGCCGCGTCCTCGATCGGAACCTGGACGCCCAGCACGTTGACCGGCACGTTGTTGTTGCAGACCTGGACCGGCACGTTGACGTTGTTGCCGTTCAGACCCGCGATGAGGCCCTTGGCGTCCTTGTCGATCTCGCTGCCGCCGTCCGAGGCGAACGCCATCGGGCTGATGGCGAGCAGGGCCGCCGCCGATGCCGCAACGACGATTCCAGCCTTCTTCAGCACAGTTTGCTCCTGATGTGTCGTGGCCGTGCCCGAGAGCCCGCCCCTCCGTGTCGGCACAACGAACAGGTGGGAGCCCGTACCGACTGCCGAGAATGATCGCGATCCGTTGGCCTGCAAAGCAATGCGCGCAACCCCATCGAGCTAATGAATTACCGACGGTTCCGATACTCGCTGAATGGGGTGAAATCGATTCGGCCGGAATGCGACCGGAACGGGAGTTTTCGGCGACCCGGGGCGACGGACTCCCCGATCGGGAGATGCCGGACGGGTGACCGGTCCCGGTCACGGAGGGTGCGGTCCCGCCCGTGGCACGATGACGGCATGGGCGGGGGCCGGACGGAGGAGCAGCGGCTGCGCGACATCGTCGTCCTCCGGCGGGTGCGCGACCGGATCGACCGGGAGTACGCCCGGCCGCTGAACGTCGAGGCGCTGGCCCGCGGGGCGCACATGTCGGTCGGTCACCTGAGCCGCGAGTTCCGCCGCGTCTACGGCGAGTCGGTGTACTCGTACCTGATGACCCGGCGGATCGAGCGGGCGATGACGCTGCTGCGCCGCGGGGACCTGACCGTCACCGAGGTCTGCTTCGCGGTGGGCTCGTCGTCGCTGGGCACCTTCAGCACCCGGTTCACCGAGCTGGTCGGTGTGTCCCCGAGCGTCTACCGGCGCGACCACTCGCAGGCCGCCGAGGGCATCCCGCCGTGCCTGGCGAAGCAGGTCACGAGGCCGGTCCGGAACCGGTCAGGAATCGAGAAGCCCGGACCGGACGACCGTCCCTAGGGTCGTCGCCATGAGCCTCAGCATCCACTACGCCTTCCTCCCGCACACCGACGCCGACGCCGCCATCGGCTTCTACCGCGACACGCTCGGCTTCGAGATCCGGCAGGACGTCGGCTACCAGGACATGCGCTGGATCACCGTCGGCCCGGCCGGCGGGGCCGGCACCTCGATCGTGCTGCACCCCCCGGCGGCCGATCCCGGGGTCACCGACGCCGAGCGCAGCACGATCCTGGAGCTGATCGCGAAGGGCGCCTACACCGCCGTCACGCTGGCCACCGACGACCTCGACGGGCTGTTCGAGCGGCTGCAGGCCGCCGGCGCCGACGTCGTCCAGGAACCCATCGACCAGGACTACGGCGTGCGCGACTGCGCCTTCCGCGACCCGGCCGGGAACCTGATCCGGGTCAACCAGGTCGGCTGAGCCCGGGGACCCGCGGCCCCGGCTGCGGGACGATGGGGTGATGCGTCCCGACGCCGGACAGGTGCTGCACTTCTCCGAGGACCCGACGATCACCGTGTTCGCGCCGCACGTCGCCCGGACCTCCCGGCAGGCGGCCGCCTACGTGTGGGCCGTCGACGCCGAGCGGGCACCGGCCTACTGGTTCCCGCGACAGTGCCCCCGGGCGATGGCCTGGACCACGCCGCGCACGACGACCGCCGACGCCGCGCACATCATCGGCCCCGGCGCGGGCTCGCGCGTGCACGCCGTCGAGTACGCGTGGCTGGACCGGATCCGGAGCGTCGAGCTGTTCGCCTACCGGCTGCCCGCGGAGCCGTTCACGCCGCTCGGGGAGCCGGAGCCGCACGCGCACGTCGCGACCGCGACGGTTCCGGCCGCTCGGGCCGCCGGAACCGGTCGGCGACCTGCTCGCGCTGCACGAGGCGGCCGGGATCGGGCTGCGGGTGCTGCCCCGGATCGGCGACTTCTGGGCGGCCGTCGCGGCGAGCACGCTCGGGTTCAGCGGGATCCGGCTGGGCAACGCGCAGGCCTGACCCCTACCGTCCGCCGGTGTTCTTCTCCTGGGAAGCGCTGACCGTGGACGCCCGGGACCCGCGGGCCTGCGCCCGCTGGTGGGCCGAGACCCTCGGCTGGGAGGTCGCTCCGGACGGGCTCGAGGTGCGTCCGCCGGACGGACGGCGTCCGAGCCTCTTCTTCGAACCGGCCGCCGAGGGCAAGACGACGAAGAACCGTCTGCACCTCGATCTCCGCGTGCAGGACCGGGCCGCTGCGGTCGAGCTCCTGGAGGCCCGCGGTGCGACGCGCGTCGACATCGGACAGGGCGAGGCCGCCGAGTGGATCGTCATGCGGGATCCGGAGGGCAACGAGTTCTGCCTGCTGTAGTTGCGGGCCGGGTGAGCCGCGCGGCCGGATCCGGGTGCCGCCTCACGCTCCGGCGGCCATCGCCTCCGCGGCGTCGATCGTGTTCCGGAACAGCATCGCGACCGTCGTCGGTCCGACCCCGCCGACCCGCGGGGTGATCGCGCCGGCCGTCCCGGCGCAGGACTCGTCGACGTCGGGCAGCAGCCGTCGTCCGTCGTAGCGCACCCCACCGCCGATGACGACGCCGCCGGGCCGGACGTGCTCGGGCCGGACGATCCCCGGCACCCCGGCGGCGGCGACCAGGATGTCGGCGGCCCGGGTGTGGGCGCCCCAGTCCGGCACCCCGGTGTGCACGACCGTGACGGCGGCGTCGGCGGTCTCCCGCTTCTGCGACAGCAGGATCGACAGCGGCCGGCCCAGCGTCGCGCCCCGGCCGAGGACGACGACGTGCCGGCCGCGGACCGGGATGTCGTAGTGGTCGAGCAGTGCCTCGATCCCGGCCGGCGTGCACGGCGTCGGCGCGGGCAGCCCGGCCGCCAGCCGGCCCAGGTTCACCGGGTGCATGCCGTCGACGTCCTTGTCCGGGGCGACGATCTCGAGCGCGGCGCCGTGGTCCAGGTGCGCCGGGAGCGGGTGCTGGACGAGGACGCCGTGCACGTCCGGGTCGTCGTTGAGGGCGCGGATCGCGTCGTGCAGCTGCTGCTGCGTGGTGTCGGCGGGCAGGTGCACGTGCGGGGAGCGGAACCCGAGCGCGGCGGCCCGGCGCTGCTTGATCCGGATGTAGCCGGCGCTCGCGTCGTCGTCGCCGACCAGGATCGTCGCGAGCGAGGGGACGGTGCCGCGCTCGCGGAGCACCCGGGCCCGGGCCGTCACGGACGCGAGGACCGCCTCGGCGACGGGTGCGCCGGGCAGCAGGCGTGCGGGGGAGGGGGAGATCGTCATGGGACCGCCTCGGCGGGCACCCAGGCGGTCGGCACCCGCGATCCGGCTTCCCGATGGTTCCCCATCCTCGTCCCGCCAGTCGCGCTGCCACCCACCATGCCCGACCGGTCGCGCCCCGTCGAGTGCGCGGTGACCTGCCCGGTTGACCTGTCCTGTCGAACTCGCATACGCTTTCCATATCGAAAGTTGATGCAGACGGGAGAACGACATGTCCGGGACCCCCGAGCTCGACCAGGTCGCCGAGGCGCGCCGCAGGCTCTCCGTGCACGCCGAGCTCCCACGGACCTACTGGGCCCTCTACGGGATAGCGCTCGTGCTGATCGCGGGAATCCCGATCTGGGCGTCGTACCTGCCCGGCGGGCTCCCGGGCGTCCAGTGGGCCCTGCTCGTGGTGGCCCTGGCCGCGGCCGCCCACGCGGTGATCGGCCGCCGCCGGTCCGGGGTGCACCTCCCGCGCCGGATCGGCGCCTACCCCGGTGCCCGGCGGCTGTGGCTCGCCGTCCTCGTCGCCACCGTCGCCGGCCTCGTCGGTATCCAGCTGCTGGTCGCGAACGGGCTCCGGCCGGCCGCGCTGGTCCTGCTGGTGGTCGTCGCCGTGGCCGTCTTCCTGGGGCAGGTCCGGATCCGTTCCCGGATGCGCGACGACATCGCGGCCGGCCGGGTCACGCCGTGAGCGGTGGCGCCGGCGACGCGGCCGCGGGCGAGCGGCACGCGATCTTCGAGACCGGCCCCCGGCTGGCGCTGTGCGCCCTGCTCCAGGGCGCGGACTGGGTCGAGTTCGGCACCGTCCGCGATCTCGTCGGGGTCAGCGACTCCGCCGTCTCCAAGCACAGCCGGACCCTGGAGGAGGCCGGTCACCTCGAGGTCCGCAAGGGCTCGGTCGGTCGCCGACCACGGACCTGGCTGCGCCTCACCCCGGCCGGTCGCGCGGCCCTGCGGGGCCACCTCGCCTGGCTGGACGGGCTGCGCAGTGCCATCGACAGCCCACCGCCGGCAGGTTCCTGAGCGGCGGACGGCCGGGCCCGGGCCCGTCGAGCTCCTCACGGGGCGGCGTAGGGATGTTCGGCACCGTCCCGGGTGCGGTAGAGGTTCCAGTAGTGCCGGGCGATGGTGTCGGCCCGGGTCGCGGGCCCGCCGGCGCCGATCCAGGTGAAGATCGGGACGTGCGCCACGTACACACCGGTACCGGCGGTGGCCTGGTGCAGCTTCAGCGCATAGGTGCGCAGCGCGCCGCTGCCGATGGCGGTCGCGGTGAACTCGGTCGGCGCTGCGAGCGGATCCATGGAGGAGCCGCCGGTCGTGTAGATCACGGTCCCGCTGCCGCGTTCGACCATGTCGGGGAGGACCTGCCGGGTGGCGGCGATGCCGCCGTAGAGGTAGTAGTCCAGCTGGGGCTGGAGATCGTCGCGCGTTGCCCGGAGCGGATCCGGATCGGCCGGGCCGGGAACGGGATCGTGCGGGGCGGGCGAGTACTCGAGCACGTCGACGGCGCCGAAGCGGCCCTTGATGCGGTCGAACGCCGCAGCGATCGACGGCGGATCCATGACGTCGGCGGCGAACCCGGCCGCCTCGATGCCGTTGCGGGTCAGCCCGTCGGCGAGCTGATCGAGCTTGTCCCGGGTGCGGGAGACGAGCGCGACGGAGAAGCCGTGGCTGCCGAAGGTGGTGGCGATGGACAGGCCGAGGCCGGGGCCGGCCCCGACGATGGCGATGACGGGCATGACGGGATCTCCTGTTCGGGTCGGTCGTCGTGGGACGTCGTCACATACTGTTGGTGCGGTTACCTGCTGAGATGGAGGTGTCGAGGTGGCGGCAGCACGACAGATCGCCGGTCCCTGTCAGGCGTGGCCCGGGGACGGCGCGTTCATCCGGGAGGTGCTGGACCGGATCGGCGACAAATGGACGGTGTTGATCATCAGCACCCTGAGCACGGGCCCGCTGCGCTACTCCGACCTGCAGGCGAGCATCCCCGGGATCTCGCAGCGGATGCTGACCCGGACGCTCAAGCATCTCGAGCGGGACGGACTGGTGACCCGGACCGCGTACGCCCAGGTCCCGCCGCGGGTGGACTACGAGCTGACCGGCCTGGGCCGGTCGCTGATGGACGCGGTGATGGCGATGGCCGGTTGGGCGGTCGCCCACCACCGGGAGATCGCCGCCAACCGGGCCACCAGCGAGCGGACCGGGGTCGGTCGGGGCAGGGCTCGGGTCACGACGTAGACGGGTCGGAGGCCGGCCCTGCCGACCGATCCGTCGGATCCGGGTCGGTGGCCCCGTCGTCGGAGGGGTCGATCCGGCAGGTCCCGGTGTCGGGCTCGCACCAGCCGGCTGCGGGGGCCGCGACGATGTGCAGGCCGTCGCGCGGTTCGCTCACGACGCACGCTCGACCGGTACCGGGCCGGCCACCTGCGCCAGCAGCTGCGCGTAGACCTGCACCGCCTGGGCTCCCGGAGCGCCGACCCGGCGGTCGATCACCACGAACGGGACACCGGTCGCGCCCAGCGCCAGGCCCTCGGCCCGGTCGGCGCGCACGCGGTCGGCGTACTCGTCGCCCGCCAGGATCTCGCGGACGCGCCGGCCGTCGATCCCGGCCGACTCCGCCGCAGCGGCCAGGGCGGCAGGGGCGTACGGATCGAGGTCTCCGGAGAAGAACCCGTCCTGAACCCCGGAGAAGAACTCGAACCCGAGTCCCTGATCAGTGGCGTACTGCACCACGCGGTGCAGGTCGAAGGTGTTGGCGCTGAGTCGGTCCAGGGTGAACGGGAGGCCCTCGGAACGGGCGACGGCCTGGATCTGCTGCTCGCCCCGCAGGACGTCGGCGGCGGTGCCGCCGTGGGTGCGGATGAATGCCTGCTCGATCGTCTCCGGTTCACGGGACGCCGCGGGGTTCAGTTCGAACGACCGCACGCGGATCTCGAACCGGCCCGCGTCCGGGCGCCGGGCGATCGCGGTCCGGAGCCGGTGCTTCCCCAGGTAGCACCACGGGCAGCCGAGATCCGACCAGAACTCGATCGCGAACGTCGAACCGCCGGGGTGCGGTGCCTGATCAACCATCGTCCCTCTCCTACCTCACTGCTGGTTCGTAACAGCATCATGGGTGAGTTGTGGAGGGTCTACAAAAGGCACTTCGGTGTGCGTGCGCCCGGCAGGTACGGAGGGCGTTCCGGGCCGGCGTACGCCGCCGTCGATCGCACCCCGTTCGTCCGGACCCGTCAGTCGATGACCTTGATGACCCGCGCCGGGACGCCACCCACCACGGTCCGCTCAGGCACGTCACGGGTGACCACGGCTCCGGCTGCGACCACTGCGTCGTCGCCCACGCACACGCCCTGCATGATCATCGCCGAGGCGCCGACCCACACGTTGCGTCCGATCCGGATCGCCCCCGTGGTCACCCCGGTCCGCCGCTCCTCCGGGCTCACGGGGTGGCCGGAGGAGATCAGGCTGACGCCCGGGCCGAGCATCACGTCGTCACCGATCTCGATGCCGCCGAGATCATTGAAGCGACAGTTCTGATTGATGAAGACGTTCCGGCCGACCCGAATTCCGACCCCGTGGTCCGAGTAGACCGGAGGTATCAGGTGGAACGAGTCGTCGACCGCCTGGCCTGTGAGTTTGCTCCAGGCCTCGCGAATCTCCTGCTGGTCCGCATAGCGGAGTGAGTTCAGGTCCTCGGTGCGGGCAATTGCACGTCGGACCTGGTCGGCGAAGCTCACTCGTCCTCCTGTGCCGACCGCGTCGATCGGATCGCAGTTCACCAGGTCGCACCACGACGGAGAAGTGCCGGTCCCGGGAATCGAGTCTCCGACGAAGGGCGCCAGGCGCGGCGCGATGCTACCGGCGCCGGCCCTGCCCGGCCGGGTGCCACTCCGCCGCGAGGCGCCGGCCACGTCGCGTGCCGGACGGCCGGGCGGGGCCGCCCGGATCGGGGTCTCCGGTGGGAGCCGGCGGCGCGGGGTCACGGGCCGAGGGCCGTCTCGCAACAGCGCCGAACGCCGAACGCCGGGCCGCCCACGAGGGGCTGCCCGGCGCTCTGCCTGCTGCGGCTGGCGGAGGATACGGGATTTGAACCCGTGAGGGATTGCTCCCAACACGCTTTCCAAGCGTGCGCCCTAGGCCACTAGGCGAATCCTCCGCGGAGAAGGCTACCTGCCGTCTCTCCCGAACCGTCACCGCCCCCTCGCGCTGCGGGGTCCCCGGCGTGGCACACTGTCCGTGGACCCCGTGCGGCGTCCATCCTGTGAACTCCCCCAGGGCCGGAAGGCAGCAAGGGTCAACAGGCTCTGGCGGGTGCGCGGGGTCCCCTCATGTTCCGGGCCGGTGTCGCGGCCCGTCCCGCGCCTCGAGGAGTGTCGGACCCCCTCGGTAGCCTCGCGGTCGTGGCTCTGGCTCTGTACCGCAAGTACCGCCCGGCCAAGCTGGCCGACGTCGTGGGGCAGGAGCACGTCACCGAGCCCCTGTCGACGGCGCTGACCGCGGGCCGCATCAACCATGCGTACCTGTTCTCCGGCCCGCGCGGCTGCGGGAAGACGTCGTCGGCGCGGATCCTGGCGCGCTCGCTGAACTGTGTGCAGGGGCCGACGCCGGACCCCTGCGGCGAGTGCTCCTCGTGCGTGGCACTGGCCCCGGAGGGGCCGGGCAACATCGACGTCGTCGAGCTCGACGCGGCGTCGCACGGTGGCGTCGAGGATGCCCGGGAGCTGCGCGACCGCGCGTTCTACGCGCCGGCCGAGTCGCGCTACCGGGTGTTCGTGGTCGACGAGGCGCACATGGTCACCAACCAGGGTTTCAACGCGCTCCTCAAGATCGTCGAGGAGCCGCCGGAGCACCTGGTGTTCGTGTTCGCCACCACCGAGCCGGAGAAGGTCCTGCCGACCATCCGCTCGCGGACGCACCACTACCCGTTCCGGCTGATCCCGCCGGGCACCATGCGCTCGCTGCTGGAGCGGATCTGCGGCGAGGAGGAGGTGACCGTCGCCCCGCCGGTGTTCCCGCTGGTCATCCGGGCCGGTGGCGGCTCGGCCCGGGACACGCTGTCGGTGCTCGACCAGCTCCTGGCGGGCGCCGGTCCGCAGGGGGTGACCTACGAGCGGGCGGTCGCGCTGCTCGGCGTCACCGATGCGGGGCTCATCGACGACACGGTGGACGCGCTGGCCGCGGCCGACGGCGCCGCCGTCTACGGCGCGGTGGACCGGCTGGTCGAGGCCGGTCACGATCCGCGCCGCTTCGCCTCGGACCTGCTGCAGCGCTTCCGCGACCTGATGCTCGTCCAGGCGGTGCCCGACGCCGCCGAGCAGGGCCTGGTCGACGGCGCTGCCGACGAGCTGTCCCGGATGGCGGACCAGGCGGCCCGGGTCGGCCCGGCGACGCTGACCCGCTACGGCGAGATCCTGCACCAGGGCCTGATCGAGATGCGCGGGGCGACCGCGCCGCGGCTGCTCCTGGAGCTGCTGTGCGCGCGGATGCTGCTGCCCGCGGCGACCACCTCCGACGGCGGCCTGCTGGAACGGCTGGAGCGGATCGAGCGGCGGAACGCGATCGTCTCCGATCCCGCCGGCCCCGGCGCCGACGACGGCGGCCGGGCCCGGCAGTTCGTGCGGCCCAGCGAGCGGCCCGCCGAGCCGGGTCCCGCGGCGGGATCCCGGCCCGCGGCGGCCGGTTCCGCCGCACCGGAGCCGGCCACCGGATCGGGCGCGGCGCGTTCCGCGGAACCGGCTGCCGGGGATGCCGGGGGCTCGGGCGCCGTGCGTTCCGCGGAACCGACCGCTGCCGGGCCGGCCGGCCGTGGCACCAGTGAGACCGCCGGACCGGGTGCGACGCGTTCCGCGGGACCGGCCGGAGCGGGGCCGGGCACGGGCGAGACCGCCGGACCGGGCGCTGCGCGTTCCGCGGGACCGGCGGGCGCCGGGTCGGCCGGGCCGGGCACGGGGGACACCGGCGCGCGTTCCGCGGAACGCGCCGCGGGGGTTGCCGCAGGGTCGGGTTCGGGGGAGACCGCCGATCGGGGGGCCGCGCGTTCCGCGGAACCGGCCGGTGCCGGGTCGGCCGGACCGGGCACCGGCGAGCCCGCCGGACCGGGCACGGGCGAGACCGCCGGACCGGGCGCTGCGCGTTCCGCGGGACCGGCGGGCGCCGGGTCGGCCGGGCCGGGCACGGGGGACACCGGCGCGCGTTCCGCGGAACGCGCCGCGGGGGTTGCCGCAGGGCCGGGTTCGGGGGAGACCGCCGACCCGGGGGTGGCGCGTTCCGCGGAACCGACCGGCGCCGGGCAGGCCGGTCCGGGCGCGGGCGACCCCACCGGTCCGGGCGCGGGCGACGCCGCCGGGCCGGGCGACGCCGCCGGACCGCCCGCGGCGCGTTCCGCGAAACCGGCTCCGGACGGGCCCACCGAGCAGGCCCCACCGACCCCACCGGCGACCACCCCCGCCCCGCCGCGGGACGGGGCACCGCCGGACGCCGCGCCGCCGGCGTCCGCGCAGCCCGCCCCGATGGCGGCCTCGCTGGACGCCACCGCCGTCCGGCGGGTCTGGCCGGAGATCCTCGCCGCGGTCCGCAAGCGCAGCCGCAGCACCGAGGCGCTGCTGGTCAACGCGACCGTCCGGGCCGTCGACGGGGACACCCTGGTGCTCGCGATCGGGGCGCCGCCGCTGGCCAGGCGGCTCTCCGAGCAGCGCAACACCGACGTGATCAGTGACGCGCTCCGGGCCGTCCTCGGCGTGCAGTGGCAGGTCCGCTGCGACCAGGGCGAGGCCACCGCCGCCCGCAACCGGCCGGCTGCCGAGCGCCCGCAACGCCCGATCCCGCAGCGCCCGTCCCAGCGGCCCGGCGGCGGCCACCAGGGCGGTGACCACCAGGGCAGCGACCGACAGGGCGGTGACCGACAGGGCGGTGACCAGCAGCGCGGCGGCCGCCCGGCCCGGCGCCCGGCCGGTCCGGACTCCGACATCCCGCTGCCGCCCGAGCCGCCCCCGGACGACGCCCCGCCCGATCCGAACGAGACCGGCGGCCGGTCCGGCGGCGTGGCCCGCCCGGCCCGGCCGGTCAGCGAGGCCGAGGTGGAGGAGTCGATGCTCGCCGAGGCCGCGGCCGAGGCGGCGACGCCCGGCGTCCGGCGGGACCCGGAGGCGGCGGCGCTGGAGATCCTCACCACCCACCTGGGCGCGCGCACGATCGACCCGAAATGACGGTGCCGGTCAGCGCCCGAGGTACCCGAGCACCCCGGCGCTGACCGCGTCGGCGTACCGCTCCCGGCCCTCCGGGCTCGACAGCACCCGTGCCTCCGCGGCGTTGCGCATGTTCCCGGCCTCGACCAGCGCCGCCGGGACGGTCGAGTGGTTCAGCCCGGCGAGATCGGGGCGGCCGTCCAGCCCGTCCTGCCCGATGTAGCCGGCCGGGGTGAAACCCCCGGCCCGCAGCGCGTCGCGCAGGGTGCCGGCGAGCCGCAGCGCCTCCGGTCCGGTGCCGTGCACCGGCGGATCGGCGTGCGCCACGTGGAACCCGGCCGCGGCCGGCGCCGCCCCGTCGGCGTGCAGCGACACCACCGCCGCGGCCCCGGCCCGGCCACCCGCCGCGCCGCGCTCGTCGACGCAGGGGCCGACGCCGTCGTCGTCCGGCCGGGTCAGCACCACCCGCACACCCGCGGCCTCCAGCCGCTGCCGGACCCGCTGGGCGAGGTCCCAGTTGAAGGCGTGCTCGGGATAGCCGTCGTCGGTGGCGGTCCCGGTGGTGTTGCAGGCCTTCGTCCCGCCCCGGCCGTCCGGCACCGGACGGTTGATCGCGGCCGGGTCCGCGGCGTTGCCGCCGTTGTGCCCGGGATCGAGCACGACCACCGGCGGCGGCGCGGGTGGGACGGGTTCCGGGGTGCCGGACGGGGTGACCGGGGCGGCCGGGGCGGCTCCGGCGCACGCCGCGCAGAGCGCGACCGCGGCCAGGACGACGGCGACGGGACGGATCGGGGCGTGCACGGTCGGAGAGCCTGACACGGCTACCCTGGTGTGCGGAGACGTCCGCGCCGGCCGTGTCGGGGGATTCCCCCGTGACCGCGAGCCGGGAGCAACAGCGAGGGGTACGCGTGCAACCCGGTCAGCCCGACATGCAGATGATCCTGCAGCAGGCCCAGAAGATGCAGCAGCAGCTGCAGGAGGCACAGGCCGAGCTCGCCGCCGCCGAGGTGACCGGCCAGGCCGGCAACGGCCTCGTCGAGGTCACCGTGACCGCCGGCCTCGAGCCGCGCTCGGTGAAGATCGACCCGAAGGTGGTCGACCCGGACGACGTGGAGACGCTGCAGGACCTGGTCGCCGGTGCGCTCGCCGACGCCGTCCGCCGCGCCCAGGAGCTGCAGCAGCAGAAGATGGGCCCGCTCGCCGGCGGTCTGGACATGGGCGGCCTGGGCCTCCCGGGCGCCTGAGGTGTTCGAGGGGCCGGTCCAGGACCTGATCGACGAGCTGGGCCGGCTGCCCGGCGTCGGCCCGAAGAGCGCCCAGCGGATCGCGTTCCACCTGCTGGCGGCCGACCCGGCGGACATCGCCCGGCTCCAGGAGGTCCTGCAGACGGTCAAGCAGGGCGTCGCGTTCTGCGAGGTCTGCGGCAACGTCTCGGCGGACACCCGCTGCCGGTACTGCGCCGACGCGCGCCGCGACCCGACGTTGGTGTGCGTGGTCGAGGAACCCAAGGACGTCCTGGCCGTCGAACGGACCCGGGAGTTCAAGGGGCGCTACCACGTGCTCGGCGGCGCGCTGGACCCGCTGGCCGGGATCGGACCGGACACGCTGCGCGTCCGGGAGCTGCTCGCCCGGCTCGGCGGCACCGGCCCCGCGTCCGACGAGACCGCGATCGCCGAGGTCATCATCGCCACCGACCCCAACACCGAGGGCGAGGCGACCGCCACCTACCTGGTCCGGCTGTTGCGCGACTTCCCGGGGCTCACCGTGACCCGGCTCGCGTCCGGGCTGCCGATGGGTGGCGACCTGGAGTTCGCCGACGAGATGACGCTCGGCCGGGCGCTCGCCGGCCGCCGCGCGCTCTAGCACCCGCAGAGCAACTGCACGGCAGTCGCACCGCAGCCGCAGAGCACCCGCACGGCCCCCGGACACGACGACGGCCGGTCCCGCCGGGTACGCCCCGGACGCGACCGGCCCCGGCGCGCCGGCCCCCACCGGGCGCGCCGTCCTGCCGACCCGTCAGTCGGTGTCCTCGTCACCCCAGGCGTCGACCTCGTACGGGCCGCCGTGCAGCTGTCGCTGCCGCCGCTCCCAGGCCAGCCGCCGCTCGGCGGCGATCCGCCTGCGGGCCCCGGCCCGCCTGGAGTCGATCACGCCGATCACGATCGCGGTGATCCCGAGCACCACGATCCCGACCGCGGCCAGTACCACCAGTGCGGTCATGGTGTCCACCGCCCCGCGTCGGCCCGCGGCCACCCCACCCGTGCCGTGCCGATCGAAGATGTGCCGATCATGTTCCTCCCCCTTCGGTGTGTGTGCTGGTCGTTCCTCCCGGCCGTCGTACGTTCCGAACTGTGCTGTGTGTCACTTCCAGCATCTCCCAGGGTGCCCGACCTCCCGCCTCTGTGCAATTGCATTCCTGATGAAAGTTGCACGGCGCGGCGGATTGCACGAGCCGGAGGTGTGCAGTGCACTGGCAGCGGGCGCCCTCCGACGACACCGACAGCGGGTGGCCCCGACGACAGGAGGACGAGGTGGAGCAGGAGCCCACCGGCGCGCGGCGCCGGCTCGGCGCGGAGCTGCGCCGCCTGCGGCTCAACGCCGGGTTGAAGCTCGAGGACGCCGCCCGCGGGCTGAGGTGCTCGGCGTCGAAGATCAGCCGGCTGGAGAACGGGAAGGGCGTGCCCCGCCCCGTCGACGTGGACGCCCTGCTGGCCCTCTACGGCGGCGTCGAGGGCATGGAGGCGGAGATGCTCCGCCGGCTCGTCGCGCAGAGCCGCACCCGCGGCTGGTGGGAACCCTTCACCGAGGGCCTGCGCACCGAGCGCTACGTGCTGCCCGCCCCCGGCCGGTACGCCGCCGTCGAGACCGACGCGACCGGCGTCGACGCGTTCGACCTGTCGGTGCTGCACGGCCTGCTGCAGACCCCGGACTACGCCCGCGCGGTGCTCGCCGCGCGGCTCCCCGGCCACGACGGCTGGGAGATCGACCAGCTGGTGCACCTGCGCCGCCGCCGGCACGAGGCCCTCACATCGGACCCGCCGCTGCGGCTGCGCTCGGTGATCGACGAGTCGGTGCTGGCGCGGGCGACCGGCGGGCCGTCGGTGATGGCCGACCAGCTCGACCGGCTGCTGGAGCTGTCCCGGCTGCCCAACGTCATCCTGCTGGTCCTGCCGTTCTCGGCGGGCGTGCAGCGGGCGCACGCCGGGCGGTTCTCGGTGCTCGCGATCCCGGACGAGCTGGGCTCGGACCTGGTGCACACCGAGGGCCACGCCGGCGAGTCGTTCCTCGACACGGCGCGGGACCTGGAGACCTACCGCCGGGTGCTGGCCGACGCGCGGGCGGACGCGCTGGAGCCGGAGGCGTCCCGGGCGCTGATCGCGCACCACCGCGACCGGCACCGCGCCGCCGCGGTCGCCGCCGCCGGCTGATCATGACGATCGCCGCACCGGCAAGGTGAGGCTTGCCGAACCCGTTGCGCCTTGATTCACTCCGCCGGTGACCGTACGTCCGCTTCGTCCCGTCCTGCTCCTGCTCGCCGCGGCCCTGCTCGCCGGCTGCTCCGCGGCCCCCGGCGAACAGCCGGCGCCGGATCCGGGCGGGCGCGAGATCGCGCACGCGATGGGCACGACCACCGTCCCGGAGTCGCCGGCGCGGGTCGTCGTGCTGGACAGCCAGGAGCTCGACGTGGCGCTGTCGCTGGGCGTCGAGCCGGTCGGGGTGGCGAGTGCCGCGGCGGACGGTGCGCTGCCGTCCTACCTGGAGGTCCCGGACGGGATCACCGTGGTCGGCCCGATGGCGACCCCCGACCTGGAGGCGATCGCCGCGCTCGCGCCGGACCTGATCCTGTCCTCGAAGCTGCGGCACGAGGCGCTGTACCCGCAGCTGTCGGCGATCGCGCCGACCGTGTTCGCCGAGCGCACCGGCGACGCCTGGAAGGAGAACCTGGCGCTCTACGCAGGCGCGCTGAACCGCGAGCAGCATGGCCGCGACCTGCTGGACGCGCACACCGCCCGGGCCGCCGAGGTGGGCGACCGGCTCGGCGCGGCCGATCGCACGGTGAGCGTGGTGCGCTTCCTGCCCGAGGAGATCCGGCTCTACGGCCCGCGCTCGTTCGTCGGCTCGGTGCTCGCCGACGCCGGCTTCCCGCAGCCGGAGATCGTCCGCGACGAGCCGGACATCGCGGTCCGCATCGGCCCGGAGCAGATCGGGTCCGCCGACGCCGACGTCGTCTACGTGACCTCCTACGGGCTCGCCGACGACCAGCCGTTCGCGCAGGTCGCGCCGCTCTGGGAGACGCTGCCCGCGGTGCGGGAGGGCCGCGCCTTCACCGTCGACGACGACGCCTGGATGCTCGCGATCGGCCCCACCGGCGCCGGGCTGATCCTCGACGACCTGGAGCGGACCCTGGGCTGAACGGGCCCCGCGCACCGCCCGGACCCGACCTGGTACGCCCGTGCCAGTTCGTAGCACGATCGTGACGCAACGATCTACCGTTGAGTAACGCAACGCTATAGGTTCCCCAGTCATCCGATGACTGGGGGATGGATGCGAGCCAGACGGTGGAGTACCGCGGTCACCGCGGGTCTGCTGGCGCTGACGATGGCGGCCTGTGCGACGTCGGAGCGCGGGGACGCAGCCGGCGAGGCGGGCGCGACCGGGGGCACGTTCGTCTTCGGCGCCGCCGGGGCGCCGAAGAACTTCGACCCGATCTTCAACGACGACGGCGAGAGCTTCCGGCCCGCCCGGCAGATGTTCGACACGCTGATCACCTACAAGCCGGGCAGCACCGAGCTGGAGCCCGGGCTCGCGACCGCGTGGGAGTCCTCGCCGGACGGCCGGACCTGGACCTTCACCCTGCGCGACGGCGTGACGTTCCACGACGGCACCCCGTTCGACGCGGCCGCCGTCTGCGCGAACTTCGACCGCTGGTTCACCATGAAGGGCGCCGCCGCGCAGAGCCAGATGATCTACTACGGCGACGTCTTCGGCGGCTTCGAGCAGAACGAGGGCGACGCCTCGGGCGATCCGGTCTACAAGTCCTGCACCGCCGAGAACCCGACCACCGCGGTGCTGTCGCTGAACACCTTCAAGGGTGCGTTCCCGGCGGCGTTCGGACTGACCTCGCTGTCGATCTCCAGCCCGACCGCGCTGGAGCGCTACGACGCCGACAACGTCAGCCAGAGCGGCGACTCGTTCACCTATCCCGCCTACGCCACCGAACACCCGACCGGTACCGGACCGTTCCGGTTCGAGGGTTTCGACAAGGCGAACGGCACCATCACGCTGGTCCGCAACGACGACTACTGGGGCGAGAAGGCCAAGGTCGACCGGCTGATCTTCAAGATCATCCCGGATGAGAACGCGCGCAAGCAGGAGCTCGCCGCCGGCACCATCGACGGCTACGACTACCCCTCGCCCGCGGACTACGGCACGTTGACCGAGCAGGGCAACCAGGTCCTCATCCGGGACCCGTTCTCGATCCTCTACCTCGGTATCAACACCACGAACAACCCGGCGCTGGCCGACGTCCGGGTGCGCCAGGCGATCGCGCACGCGATCGACCGGGAGTCCCTGGTCCGCACCAAGATGCCGGAGGGTTCCGCGGTCGCGAAGGAGTTCGTGCCGCCGACCGTCGCCGGATACGCCGACGACGTCACCGAGTACCCCTACGACCCGGAGCGCGCCAAGCAGCTGCTCGCCGAGGCCGGGGCGCAGAACCTGACCCTCAACTTCTACTACCCGACCGAGGTGACCCGGCCCTACATGCCGAACCCGGCCGACCTGTTCTCCGCGATGTCGGCGAACCTGCAGGCCGTCGGGATCACCGTGAACCCGGTCGCCCGGCCGTGGAACGGCGGCTACAAGGACGACGTCCAGAAGGCCGGCAAGCACGACCTGCACATGCTCGGCTGGACCGGCGACTACAACGACGCCGGCAACTTCGTCGGCACGTTCTTCGGCCGCGAGAAGGCCGAGTTCGGCCCGCAGGACCCGGCGATGTACGCCGCGCTCGCCGCCGCCGACTCGATCCCGGACCCGGCCGGGCACGCCGCCGCGTACCAGCAGGTCAACCGGGACATCATGGCGCGCTACCTGCCCGCCGTGCCGATCCTGACCACCGGCCCGGCGATCGTCGTGAAGGACGGCGTGCAGGGCCTCGTCCCGTCCCCGCTGACCGACGAGCGCTTCTCGACCGTCACCAAGAACTGACGTCCGCACCCGGGTGCCGCGACGACCTCGCGGCACCCGGGCTCGCGCCCTCCCACCACGAGGACCTCCCCGCATGCTGCGTTTCGTCGCGCGCCGCCTGCTCCAGGTGATCCTGACGCTGCTGATCCTGTCCCTGCTGCTGTTCGCCTGGCTGCGCTCGCTGCCCGGCGGACCGGCCGGGGCGCTGCTCGGCGACAAGGCCACCCCGGAGTCGATCGCGGCGCTCAACCGCACGCTCGGCCTGGACCAGCCGATCCCGGTCCAGTACCTGCGCTATCTCGGCCGGGCCGTCACCGGCGACTTCGGTGCGTCGCTGGTCAGCGGCGATCCGGTGCTCGGCGAGCTGGGGCGCTCGCTGCCCGCGACCGTCGAGCTGGCCGTCTGCGCCCTGCTGCTGGCGGTGCTCGCCGGCATCCCGCTCGGCTACCTGGCCGCCCGCCACCGGGGCAGGCCCTGGGACAACGTGACGATCGTCGGGACCCTGGTCGGGGTCGCCGTCCCGGTGTTCTTCCTCGGCTACGTGCTCAAGCAGGTCTTCGCCGTCGAGCTGGGCTGGTTCCCGCCGTCCGGGCTGCAGGCCACCGGGATCGACGCCACCACGGTCACCGGCTTCCCGACCCTCGACGGCCTGCTCACCCGCGAGTTCGACGCCAGCTGGGACGCGCTCACCCACCTGGTGCTGCCCGCGGTCACCCTCGCCACCATCCCGCTCGCGGTGATCGTCCGGATCACCCGGGCCTCGGTGCTCGACGTCCTGGAGTCCGACTTCGTGCGCACCGCGAACGCCAAGGGGCTGGCCCCCGGCACCGTCCGCGGCCGGCACGTGCTGCGCAACGCGCTGCTCCCGGTCTCGACGACGATCGGCCTGCAGACCGGCCTGCTGCTCGCCGGCGCGGTGCTCACCGAGAAGGTGTTCAACCGGCCCGGCATCGGCACCCTGGTCGCCGAGGGCATCGAGCGCCGGGACTATCCCCGGCTGCAGGCCGTGGTGCTGCTCGGCGCGCTGATCTACGTGCTGGTGAACCTGCTCGTCGATCTCTCCTACGCCGTGATCGACCCGCGGGTCAGGCTGCGGTGAGCACCACGACGTGGGCGCGCCGGCGCCGCGAGCGGATCGACGACACCGCCGGGCGCAGTCTCGGCGCCGACGCGCTGCGCCGGTTGCGGCGCAGCCCCACCGCGATCGTCGGCGTGCTGATCGTCGGGCTGTTCGTGCTGGTGTCGGTGCTCGCGCCGGTGCTGGCGCCGCACGATCCGGCGCAGGCGTTCCCGGAGCTGCTCGACGAGCTGCGCCCCGGCTCGATCCCCGGCCCGCAGGACGGCTTCCCGCTCGGCAGCGACCAGAACGGGCGCGACGAGTTCTCCCGGATGCTGCTGGCCTCCCGGCAGACCCTGCTCGTCGGCGTGCTCGCCACCCTGCTCGGGCTGGCCGTCGGTGCGCTGATCGGCGGCGTCGCCGGCGCGCTCGGCGGCTGGGCCGACACGGTGCTGATGCGGGTCACCGACGTGCTGCTGTCGATCCCGTCGCTGCTGCTCGCGATCTCGGTCGCGGCGCTGGCCGCCCGGCCCAGCCAGACCACCGTGATCATCGCGGTGGCACTGGTGAACGTGCCGATCTTCGCCCGGCTGCTGCGCGGCTCGATGCTCGCCCAGCGGGAGTCCGATCACGTGCTGGCGGCCACCGCGCTCGGGGTGCGACGGCGCGCCGTCGTGCTGCGGCACATGCTGCCCAACGCGATCGGCCCGGTGATCGTGCAGGCCACGCTGACCCTGGCCACCTCGATCCTGGACGCCGCCGCACTGTCCTTCCTCGGTCTCGGCGACGCCGACCCGGCCCGCGCCGAGTGGGGCCTGATGCTCGCCTCCGCGCAGCCCTACCTGGACATCCGGCCCGCGCTGGCGATCTACCCGGCGGTCGCGATCATCGTCGTCGCGCTCGGGTTCACGCTGCTCGGCGAGTCGCTGCGCGAGGCACTCGACCCGAAGGGGCGCCGGTGAACCCGCTGCTGTCCGTGCAGGACCTGTCGGTCCGGTTCGTCCGCCGGGGCGAGGCCGACGTCGTCGCCGTGGACGGGGTGTCGTTCGACGTCCGGCCGGGCGAGGTCGTCGGGCTGGTCGGCGAGTCCGGCTGCGGCAAGTCGGTGACCTCGCTGGCGATCATGGGACTGCTGCCCGGGCGCACCCCCCGGGTGTCCGGCTCGGTACTGCTCGACGGGAGCCCGCCGGTCGACCTGCTCACCCTGTCCGACGCCGAGCTGCGGCAGCGGCGCGGCCGCGACATCGGGATGGTCTTCCAGGACCCGCTGTCGTCGCTGAACCCGGTGGTGCCGGTCGGCGTGCAGATCACCGAGGCGCTCACCCGGCACCGCGGGATGGACCGGAAGGCGGCCCGGGACGAGGCGCTCACCCTGCTGGACCGGGTCGGCATCCCCGATCCGGTGCTCCGGCTGCGGTCCTACCCGCACCAGATGTCGGGCGGCATGCGGCAGCGAGCGCTGATCGCGATCGCGCTGGCCTGCCGCCCCCGGCTGCTGATCGCCGACGAGCCGACGACGGCGCTGGACGTGACGATCCAGGCGCAGATCCTGGAGCTGCTGCGCGAGCTCGTCGCCGAGACCGGGACGGCGCTGGTGATGATCACGCACGATCTCGGCGTCGTCGCCGGGCTGTGCGACCGGGTCAACGTGCTCTACGGCGGCCGGGTCGTCGAGCGGGCCGACCGGCACGCGCTGTTCGCCGGTCCGCGGCACCCGTACACCTCCGGCCTGATCCACTCGATCCCACGGCTGGACTCCGACCCGGCCGACGAGCTGCCGGCGATCACCGGCTCGGTGGCCGACAACCTGCCGTGGGAGCACGCCTGCGCGTTCGCGCCGCGCTGCCCGCGCGCACTCGGGACCTGCACCGAGCTCACCCCGCCGGCCGCCGTCGGCGCCGGCGGGCTGCTGCGCTGCCACAATCCGGAGCCGATCGGAGCCGACGCATGAACGCGCTGCTGGAGGTCGACGATCTCGAGGTGCACTTCCCGATCACCCAGGGCGTGCTGGTGTCGCGCACCGTCGGGCACGTCCGGGCCGTCGACGGGGTGTCCCTGCGGATCCCGCGCGGCGAGACCTACGGGCTGGTGGGGGAGTCCGGCTGCGGCAAGTCCACGCTGGGCCGGGCGGTGCTGAAGCTGACCGCCCCGACCGCGGGCTCGGTCCGGTTCGACGGGACCGACGTCGCGTCGCTGTCCGGGGAGCCGCTGCGCCGGATGCGGCGCCGGTTCCAGATGGTGTTCCAGGACCCGCTGTCCAGCCTGGACCCGCGGCAGTCGGTCGGGTCGATGCTCCGGGAGGGCATGGCGGCGCACGGGCTGCCGATCACCGCGGAGCGGCTGCGCGGCCTGATGGGCGCGGTCGGCCTGCCGGAGGCCGCGCTGAACCGCTACCCGCACGAGTTCTCCGGCGGGCAGCGGCAGCGGATCGGGATCGCCAGGGCGCTCTGCGTCGAGCCGGACCTGGTCGTCGCCGACGAGCCGGTGTCCGCACTGGACGTGTCGGTGCAGGCCCAGGTGCTGAACCTGCTGCGCGCGCTGCAACGCGAGCTCGGCCTGACCTACCTGGTGATCGCGCACGACCTGGCGGTGGTGCGACACGTGTCGGACCGGGTCGGCGTGATGTACCTGGGCTCGATCGTCGAGGAGGGGCCGGCGGCCGACCTGTACGCACGGCCGCTGCACCCCTACACCCGGGCGCTGCTGTCCGCGGTGCCGCAGCCGGACCCGGCCGCCGAGGACGCCCGGGAGCGGATCCTGCTCACCGGCGACCTGCCCTCGCCCGCGGCGCCGCCGCCCAGGTGCCGCTTCCACACCCGCTGCCCGTGGCGGCAGGCCGACCGGTGCGACACCGAGCGGCCGGTGCTGCGCGAGATCGGGCCCGGGCACCGGGTGGCCTGCCACCACGCCGAGGCGATCCGGGACGGCCGGATCGCCGCGCACGAGGTCACCCCGCAGGCGGCGGATCCGGCGACCGGCCCGGACGCCGGCCCGGACGTTCCCGGGCCGGCGCTCTCGGTGACCGACGCGATCGGCCGCTGAACCTCAGCGCAGGGCGCGGTTGATCGCGCTGACCACGGCCTTCAGGCTGGCGCTGGTGATCGAGCTGTCGATCCCGACGCCCCAGAACACCTTCTCCTCGACGGCGCACTCGACGTAGGCGGCGGCGCGGGCGTCGTCCCCGCCGCCCATCGCGTGCTCGTGGTAGTCGAGCACCCGGACGTCGAACCCGATCCCGGCCAGCGCATCGACGAACGCGGCGATCGGGCCGTTGCCGGAGCCGGTGATCTCGTGCAGGTCGGACTCCACCCGGACGGTCGCGACGATCTCGTCCCGGCCCTCGCCGTCGCTGGTGATCCGGTGCCGGACCAGCTTGAGCGGCGTCTCCCGGCCCAGGTACTCGACGTCGAACGCGTCGCGCATGGCCTTCGGCTCGACCTCGCCGCCCTCGGTGTCGGTGTAGGCCTGGATGACGTGGCTGAACTCGATCTGCAGCCGGCGCGGCAGGTCCATCTGGTGCTCGGTCTTCATGATGTAGGCGATGCCGCCCTTGCCGGACTGCGAGTTCACCCGGATCACGGCCTCGTACGTGCGGCCGATGTCGCGCGGGTCGACGGGCAGGTAGGGCACCTCCCACGGGTGGTCGTCGACCGGCCGGCCGGCCTCGGCGGCGTCGGCCTGCATGGCTGCGAAGCCCTTGTTGATCGCGTCCTGGTGCGAGCCGGAGAACGCCGTGTACACGAGGTCGCCGCCCCACGGGTGGCGCTCGGGCACCGGCAGCTGGTTGCAGTACTCGACGGTGCGCCGGATCTCGTCGATGTCGGAGAAGTCGATCTGCGGGTCGACGCCCTGGGTGAACAGGTTCATCCCGAGCGCGACCAGGTCGACGTTGCCGGTGCGCTCGCCGTTGCCGAACAGGCAGCCCTCGATCCGGTCGGCGCCCGCCTGGTAGCCCAGCTCGGCGGCGGCGATGCCGGAGCCGCGGTCGTTGTGCGGGTGCAGCGAGAGCACCAGCGCGTCGCGGCGGGCCAGCCGGCGGTGCATCCACTCGATGGAGTCGGCGTAGACGTTCGGGGTCGCCATCTCCACCGTCGCGGGCAGGTTGACGATCATCGGGCGCTCCGGCGTCGGCTCCCAGACCGCGCTGACCGCGTCGCAGATCTCGACCGCGTACTCCAGCTCGGTGCCGGTGTAGGACTCCGGCGAGTACTGGAACGTCCAGTCCGTGCTCGGGTACTTCTCGGCGATCCGCCGGACGTGCTCCGCGCCGTCGGTGGCGATCTTGGTGATGCCCGGCCGGTCGGACCGGAACACCACCCGGCGCTGCAGGATCGAGGTCGAGTTGTAGAGGTGGACGATCGCCGAGTGCGCGCCCTCACAGGCCGCGAAGGTGCGCTCGATCAGCTCCGGCCGGGCCTGGGTGAGGACCTGGATCTGCACGTCGTCCGGGATCGCGCCCTGCTCGATGATCTCCCGGACGAAGTCGAAGTCGGTCTGGCTCGCCGCCGGGAAGCCGACCTCGATCTGCTTGTAGCCCATGCGTACCAGCAGGTCGAACATGCGCCGCTTGCGCAGCGGGCTCATCGGGTCGATCAACGCCTGGTTGCCGTCGCGCAGGTCCACCGCGCACCACAGCGGCGCGGTGTCGATCACCTTGTCCGGCCAGGTGCGGTCGGGCAGCGAGACCGGCTCGACCAGCTGATGGAACGGCTTGTACCGGTGGAACGGCAGCTGTGAGCCGCGCTGGCGGTTCCACGCGGGCTGCCCGTCGTGCGGTGCGCCCTGCGGGGTGCGGACGTTGCTGCGGGCGCGGGACTCGAAGGCGTCGGGAGACGTGGTCACGGGAAGGTGCTCCTGATGTGTCGCAGTGTGGCGATGTCGCTGTGTTCGCCGGACGGCCGTGGCGACCGGCGGACACGCGAGACCCCGCGACGAGGGGCCGGTCGGTCAGACCCCGCCGCGGCGGCGAAGGAGCAGGCGCGCCATGTGTCCACCGTAGCCCGGTACCCCCGTTGCGCGGCAACCCGGTGACCGGGTGGATCTCGGGCGGATCTCGGCCGGGGCGATGTGCGGTCGCAACGAAGAGATCACAACCGGCCGCCGCCCGCGTCGTTGAAGGGGTGGCGAGGGCGCCCGGATGGGACCATGGCGTCCGTCACGACGGGAGAGGTGTGCTGATGGCGGCAACCGTGGGAACGACCCTGCGACAGGGGCTCGGCATCATCGCGACGATCGTGCGCGTGGTCGGGCTGGTGATCGTCGGCATCCTGGTCGCCCACATCGTCCTGACCCTGCTCGACGCGAACCCGGCGAACTTCCTCACCGAGTTCGTCGCGGGCTGGGCCGCGCAGTTCAACCTTGGCCTGGGCGACCTGTTCACGCCCGAGCAGCCGAAGCTGGCGGTGACCCTGAACTACGGCGTCGCCGCGGTCCTCTGGCTGGTGCTGACCACCGTCGTCGTCCGGCTGCTGCGCCGGGTCTGACCCGGCAGCACGACCGCCGGCGGCACGTCGCCGCCCGGCTCGATCCGCCATGCGCCGCACCGGCACCGCCGGTAGCGGACGGTCCCGTCCGACGTGCGGTGCCGGGACACCGTCTCCCACTCGTGGTCCAGGGGTGTGCTCACCCGTCCGACCCTGCTGTAATGGCTTGGTGCACATCAACCCTTACGGTCGCGATCCGGTGCTGCTGGCCGCCGACCTGGCGAACGACCCGCCGTCGTCGGTGGCCGAGCTGGCCGACCGCTGCGTCGCGGCGGGGCTGGCCCGGGAGTGGACGCCGCAGCCGGCCGATCTCGGCGCCGTCACGGCCTTCCTGGCCCGCTGGGCCGAGGTGGTCGACGCGCCGGCGGCCGGTGCGCGGGCGGAGCTGCTGAACGCGCTGCTCGCCGAGGGGACCGGCCCGCCGCGGCTGACCGACCACGACGGGCACTGGCACCTGCACCACCGCGACGACGGCCTGGGGCTGGCCGCGGTGCTGCACGCGCTGATCGCGATCGGCACCGCGACGCACCTGGCGACCCGGGGGATGGACCGGCTCGGCCGGTGCGCCGCGCCGGGCTGCGAGCGGATCTTCGCCGATGTGTCGCGCAACGGCAGGCAGCGCTACTGCAGTGCCCGCTGCGGCAACACCGACGCGGTCCGCAGGCACCGGCTCCGCCAGTCCGGGCGGGCCGCCTGACGGCCCCGCCCGGCGGGCCGGGCGGGGCATCATCATCCGTGGCCGCGCGCGCTGCGGGATACCGGACGGGCGCGCCGGTGACACGCCCGTGTGTCCTGAGTCATCGACGGCCGGTCAGAGCCTGAAATCGGATGCCGTCCGCCGGTAGTGTGCCTTTCCGACCAGCGCCGCGGGCGTTCCACCCACGCTCGCCCGCGGCCGAAGAGAGCACCCGACGGCTTCGAGAAGCGGAGCCAGGACAGGAGGTCGGCGTGGCCCTCGTCGTGCAGAAGTACGGCGGATCGTCGGTCGAGAGCGCAGAGCGCATCAAGAAGGTCGCCGAGCGGATCGTCCGTACCCGCAAGGAGGGACACGACGTCGTCGTCGTCGTGTCCGCCATGGGGGACACCACCGACGAACTGACCGACCTCGCCGAGCAGATCTCCCCGAAACCCCCGGCCCGCGAGATGGACATGCTCCTCACCGCGGGTGAGCGCATCTCGAACGCGCTGGTGGCCATGGCCATCCACTCGCTCGGGGCCGAGGCGCGGTCGTTCACCGGCTCCCAGGCCGGGATGCTGACCACCTCGCGGCACGGTGACGCGCGGATCACCGAGGTGAACCCGTACCGGCTCCGGGAGGCCCTGGACGAGGGCTACATCGTGCTCGTCGCCGGCTTCCAGGGGATGAGCGCCGACTCCAAGGACATCACCACGCTGGGCCGCGGCGGATCGGACACGACCGCCGTCGCGCTGGCCGCGGCGCTGAACGCCGACGTCTGCGAGATCTACTCCGACGTCGACGGCGTCTACTCGGCCGACCCGCGGATCGTCCCCCGGGCCAGCCTGCTCGAGACCGTCACCTACGAGGAGATGCTCGAGCTCGCCGCCTCCGGCGCGAAGGTGCTGCACCTGCGCGCCGTCGAGTACGCCCGCCGCTACGGCGTGCCGTTGCGGGTGCGCAGTTCCTACAACGACAAGCCGGGCACGCTGGTCTCCGGCTCGATCGAGGAGATCCCGTTGGAGAATCCGATCATCACCGGCGTCGCGCACGACCGGTCCGAAGGCAAGATCACCGTCACCGGTGTGCCGGACACCCCGGGCATGGCGGCGAAGATCTTCCGCACGGTCGCCGACGCGGAGATCAACATCGACATGGTGTTGCAGAACATCTCCAACGTGTCGGACAAGAAGACCGACATCACGTTCTCGCTGCCCCGCACCGACGGCGACACCGCCGTCGCGGCGCTGGAGCGCGCGAAGGGCGAGATCGGCTTCTCCGAGCTGATCTACGACAACGACATCGGCAAGGTGTCGCTGGTCGGCGCCGGCATGCGCAACCACCCGGGCGTCACCGCGACGTTCTGCGAGGCGCTGTCGAACGCCGGGATCAACATCGAGACGATGAACACCTCCGAGATCCGGATCTCGGTCATCTGCCGGTCGGACCAGCTGGACGACGCGGTGCAGGCGCTGCACGAGGCGTTCGGGCTGGGCGCCGAGGACGACGCGGTGGTCGCCGCGGGAACGGGCCGGTGAGCTGAGATGGCCATGAACAAGCCCGTTCTCGCGCTGGTCGGCGCCACCGGCGCCGTCGGCACGACCATGATCGACATCATCGGCTCCCGCGAGTCGGTGCCGTGGGGCGAGGTCCGGCTGATCGCCTCGGCCCGCAGCGCCGGCAAGGTGCTGCAGGTGCGCGGCGAGGACGTCACCGTCCTGGAGCTCAAGCCCGAGGTGTTCGACGGCGTCGACATCGCCATGTTCGACGTCCCGGACGAGGTCAGCGCCGAGTGGGCGCCGGTCGCGGCCGCCCGCGGCGCGGTCGCGGTCGACAACTCCGGTGCGTTCCGGATGGACCCCGACGTCCCGCTCGTCGTGCCCGAGGTCAACGCCGACAAGGTGACCGACCGCCCCAAGGGCATCATCGCGAACCCGAACTGCACGACGCTGTCGATGATGGCGGCGATGGGTGCGCTGCACCGCGAGTTCGGCCTGGAGGCGCTCGTCGTCTCCTCGTACCAGGCCGCCTCCGGCGCCGGCCAGCCCGGCGTCGACCAGCTCTACGCCGAGATCGAGGCGCTGGCCGGCAAGCAGGTCGGGAGCGTCTCCGGCGATGTCGCCGACGCGCTGAAGGCGGCGGGCGTCCCGGTCGGCGACGGCTCCCCGTTCCCGGCGCCGCTGGCGCTGAACGTGGTCCCCTGGGCCGGCTCGCTGAAGGACGACGGCTGGTCGTCCGAGGAGCTGAAGGTCCGCAACGAGTCCCGCAAGATCCTCGGCATCCCGGAGCTGAAGGTCTCCGCGACCTGCGTGCGGGTGCCGGTGGTCACCACGCACGCGCTGGCGATCCACGCGACCTTCTCCCGCGACGTGTCGGTCGAGGCGGCCCGCAAGGTGCTGTCCGCGCAGCCGACGATCGTGGTGAAGGACGACCCGGCCGCCGGCGAGTGGCCGACCCCGGCCGACGCCGTCGGCGGGGACCCGACCGTGGTGGGCCGGATCCGGCAGTCGCTGGACTTCCCGAACACCCTGGAGCTGTTCGTCTGCGGTGACAACCTGCGCAAGGGCGCCGCACTGAACACCTACGAGGTCGCCGAGGCGGTCGCCGCCGCGGGCTGAGCCCCGCGCACGGCAGCACGACGACGGCCGCCGCCCCGCATCCCGGGGTGGCGGCCGTCGCCGTTGCGCGGGCGGCACCGGCCCGCGGCCGGGGAGCCCGGCCGGGCACCGGGCCGCCCGCTCAGGACGCCGGCAGCCGCAGCGTCGCGACGATCGCCCGGTGGTCCGAGCCCGGCACCAGCCGGGTCTCGAACGACTCCGCGGTGATCGGTGCGGTCGCGAGGACGTGGTCGATCTGCGGGCCCAGCCACTGCGGGGCCCAGGTCGGCCAGGTGCCGGCCAGCCCGTTGCCGGTCTGCGCCGCGGCGTCGCCGCAGCCGGCGATGGTGTCCCGGAAGACCGAGTGGTCGAGGGTGGCGTTGAAGTCGCCGGCGATGATCGCCGGGGACCCGCTGGAGCACCACTTCTGCACCTCGGACAGGTCTGACCGCCAGGTGGCGACCGAGCGCGGCACCGGGGCGACGGAGTGGAAGGCCACGAAGCGCAGCTCGCCGAGCCCGCCGCCGGTGATCTCGACGTACGGGAACCGGGTGTCCTCGCCGATCCGGGTCCGCACGTCACCGAGCCGGTCGGCCCAGACCACGGTGTTGCCGGTGACGTCGCGCTCCCACGGCCCGACGCTGGCCGCGGTCCGGTAGCCCATCGGCTCCAGCAGCGGCGCGAGCTGGGACTCGTAGTTCGCGCCCGACTCGGGGATCGAGACCACGTCCGGGTCCTCGGCCTCGATCAGCGCGGCGAGCGAGTCGGCGTCGGCGCGGCCCTCGTACACGTTGGCCGCGAGCACCTTCAACGTCGGCCCGCCGGCCGTGGGCGTCGTCGTGACCGGGACGGTGCGCGGCAGCACGAGCGCGGCCCCGATCAGCGCCACCACGGCCAGGGCCACCGGCACCGGCCAGAACCGGCGGGCGAACACGGTGATCAGCGCGCCCAGCACGACGAGCACCAGCAGCCCGGCCACCATCAGCGGCCGGAACGCGATGACCTGCGCGAACGGCGAGCGGGTGTCCAGGCCGACCTGGTCGGGCAGGACCGCGAGGGCCGCCCCCGCGGCGAGCAGCAGCGCGAACGCCCAGCGGAGTGCGCCGACCCGGCGGCGGGGCCGTTCGCGGCGGATCGGCTGGGTCTCGGCGTCGGGGTGGGGCGGCGCGCTCACGAGAGTCAAGTCTGCCCGAGCCGGAGGTGCCGCCGCCGGGATCGGCGGTGTGATGCGCCGATCGCCTGTGGAGCCTCTCAGCCACCGGCTTGCGCGATCGGCCGTTCGCCGTCCCCGCCCGGCCGTCCGGTCCCGGCGGCGGAGCGTCCGCCGCCGCGCATCAGCAGCGCGGCGACACCGGCGAGCACGGTCGCGACCGACCCGCACACGACGATCGCGACCGCGGGGGAGGCCACGTCGACCAGGAACCCGGACAGCGGCCCGGCGACGGCGACCCCGATCATCGTCGCCGAGCCCTGCAGGCCGGTGACCAGCCCGCGGACCCGGTCCGGGGCGAGCCCGCCGATCGCGTCGCTGCCGGCGGCCAGCGTCGGCGCGGTCACCAGGCCGGCGGGTACCAGCAGGAACAGCAGGCTCCACCACGACCAGGCCAGCGCGGCAGGCAGCGTCGCCAGGCCCAGCACGGCCAGCAGCAGCGGCAGCGGGACGGTGCGCCGGGCGGCGCCGTGGACGAAGCCGCCGACCATCGACGCCAGGCCCCACCCGGCCAGCACGACCGGGATCGCCCACACCTCACCGGCGTCGGTGAGCGCCGCGATGAACGCGAACTCGGTGCCCATGATCGCGAGCACCGCCGCGGACACGGTGAGCAGCGCGCCGACCAGCGGGCGGGTCAGCCAGCTCCGCACCGGTGGCCGTCGTTCCCGGCCGGGGGCGTGGCCGTCCGACCGGACCGGCGGGTTCAGCCACCACAGGGCCAGCCCGGCGAGCACGAAACCGGCACCGACCACCCGCATCGCGACCGCGCTGCCCAGCCACAGGGTCAGCAGCGACCCGACCGCCGGGCCGGTCATGTACGAGATCTCGACCGACATCGCGTCCAGCGCGAACGCCGGGCGCCGCCGCCCGGCCGGGACGATCGCCGCGATCACCTGCCGCACCAGCGAGAACACCGGCAGCGTCAACACCCCGGCGACGAAGGCGGCACCCAGCAGCCCGGCGTAGCCGAGCAGCGGGGCGACCGACCAGAACGCCACCCCGGAGGTCATCGTCAGCAGCAGCACCGGGCGCAGGCCGTACCGGTCGATGACCGAGCCGAGCAGCGGGGCGCCGATCGCCATCCCGGTCGGGACGGCCGCCGCGACCAGCCCGGCGGCGGCGAAGCCGTGGCCGAGGGTCAGCACGGTGTGCAGGGTCAGGGTGACCGACACGGCCGTCACCGGGATCCGGGCGGCCATCCCGATCGCGGTGACCGCGCGGACGCCGGGATGGCGCAGCACGTCGGCGAAGGCGCCGAGCCCGGTACGCGGTGGTCCGGTGGGGTGGGTGGCGTCGGGCACCCGTCCATCCTGCGTCGTGCCGTCCAGCGGTTTCCGGCGGGCACTTGTTTGGTTCCGGGGGGCACGGGAAACCAGCCGGGGACGCACCACCCACCACGAGGAGGCCCGGCAGTGACCAGCTCGCAGCCCAAGCCGACCACCACCGATTCCGGCAGCCCGGTCGCCAGTGACGAGCACTCGCTGACCGTCGGCCCGGACGGTCCGCTCCTGCTGAACGACCACTACCTGATCGAGCAGATGGCGAACTTCAACCGGGAGCGCATCCCGGAGCGCCAGCCGCACGCGAAGGGCGGCGGCGCGTTCCTGAGGTTCGAGACCACCGAGGACGTCAGCGCCTACACCCGGGCCGGCTTCCTGCAGCCGGGAGCGGAGACCCGCGGCGTCATCCGGTTCTCCACCGTGGCCGGTGAGCGGGGCAGCCCGGACACCTGGCGCGACCCGCGCGGGTTCTCGCTGAAGCTGTGGACCGACGAGGGCGTCTGGGACATGGTCGGCAACAACACGCCGGTGTTCTTCGTCCGCGACCCGATGAAGTTCCAGCACTTCATCCGCTCGCAGAAGCGCCGGGTCGCGAACAACCTGCGCGACCACGACATGCAGTGGGACTTCTGGACGCTGTCGCCGGAGTCCGCGCACCAGGTCACCTGGCTGATGGGCGACCGGGGCGTGCCGAAGACCTGGCGGCACATGAACGGCTACTCCAGCCACACCTACAGCTGGATCAACGCCGCCGGTGAGCTGTTCTGGGTCAAGTACCACTTCAAGACCGACCAGGGCGTCGAGTGCCTGACCCAGGAGGAGGCCGACCACCTCGCCGGCGCCGACGCCGACTACCACCAGCGCGACCTCTACGACCAGATCGAGGCCGGGAACCACCCGTCCTGGACGCTGCACGTGCAGGTCATGCCGTTCGCCGACGCGAAGACCTACCGGTTCAACCCGTTCGACCTGACCAAGGTGTGGCCGCACGCGGACTACCCGCTGATCAAGGTCGGGACGCTGACCCTGGACCGGAACGTCGAGGACTACCACGCGGAGATGGAGCAGGCCGCGTTCGAGCCGAACAACCTGGTGCCCGGGACCGGCCTGTCCCCGGACCGGATGCTGCTGGCCCGCGGCTTCTCCTACGCCGACGCGCACCGCGCCCGGCTCGGCGTGAACTACAAGCAGATCCCGGTCAACGCGCCGCGCTCCGAGGTGAACAACTACGCCAAGGACGGCGCGATGCGGATCACGAACTCGCGTGACCCGATCTACGCGCCGAACTCCTACGGCGGGCCGGAGGCCGACCCGAAGCGGGTCGCCGAGGCGCTCTGGCACGCCGACGGCGACATGATCCGCACCGCGAACGTGCTGCACGAGCAGGACGACGACTGGGGCCAGGCCGGGACGATGGTCCGCGAGGTGTTCGACGACGCGGCCCGCGAGCGGTTCGTGAACAACGTCGCCGGGCACCTGTCCGACGGGGTGTCCGAGCCGATCCTGCAGCGCGCCTTCGAGTACTGGCGCAACGTCGACAAGGGCATCGGTGACCGGATCGAGCAGGCGGTGCGGGCCTCCTAGGCTCGGGGCGTGGAGATCTGGCACAACCCGCGCTGCTCGAAGAGCCGCGCCACCCTCGCGCTGCTGCAGGAGCACGGCGTCGAGCCGACCGTGCGCCGCTACCTGGACGACCCGCCGTCGCGGGCCGAGCTGGAGCGGGCGCTGGCCGAGCTCGGCACCGACGATCCGCTGGCGCTCGCCCGGACCGGCGAGCCGGCGTTCCGCGAGCAGGGTCTCACGGGGGCCGACCGGGACACCCTGCTCGACGCGCTGGCCGCCGAGCCGCGGCTGATCGAGCGGCCGCTGGTGCGCTCCGGTGACCGGGCGGTGCTGGGCCGGCCGCCGGAGAACGTGCTGTCCCTGCTCGACGCCCGATCGTGATCCGGGTCCCGGGTGCGCCCGCAGCGGCGCCCCCGGGACGCCGGATCAGCCGAGCGCGCGCCGGACGAAGTCGACCTCGGTGGCGATCAGGTCCAGCTGGTCGGAGACGACCAGCGAGCCGTGCCCGGCGTCGAACCGGCTGACCTCGTAGGCGACCGGCTCGCCGCGGGCGGCCCGGGCGGCCAGCGCGTCGAGGTAGTTGTCGATCTGCCGGATCGGGCAGCGCGGGTCGTTCTCGCCGGCCAGCACCAGCACCGGCACCCGGACGTCGTCGACGTAGGTCAGCGGCGACGTCTCCCGGTAGAGGTCGGGCAGCTCGTCCGGGGAGCCGCCGAACAGCGCCCGGTCGAACGCGCGCAGCTGCTCCATCTCGTCGGCGTAGGCGGCGACGTAGTCGGCCACCGGCACCCCGGCGACGGCCGCCGCCCACCGCTGCGGCTGGGTCCCGGCGGCCAGCAGCGCCAGGTAGCCGCCCCAGGACCAGCCGTCGACGGCGCACCGGTCCGGATCGACGGTGCCGTCGGCGACCAGCGCGTCCTGCACCGCGGCGACGTCGGCCAGCTCGGTCAGCCCGGGCCGCCCCTCGATCGCGTCCCGCCACGCCGAGCCGTAACCGGTGGAGCCCCGGTAGTTGACCTCGACGACGGTGAACCCGGCGTCCACCCAGGTGGCCCGGCCGGCGTCGAACCGGTCCTCGTCGGCCGCGTGCGGGCCGCCGTGCAGCACGAACACCGCCGGTGCCGGACGCCCGCCGGTCCCGGGGGCGACCGTGACCAGCGCGTGCACGGCGCCGCCCGGCCCGTCGGCCCACACGTCGCGGACCGGCAGCGAGCCCGGCGGGCGCTCTCCCGGCGGGGTGAGGAGCACGTCGTCGGTGCCGTCCGGGCGGAGCACCCGGATCTGGGACGGGGTCGCCGCCGACGACGACGAGTACTCGACCGAGCCGTCCCGGCGGACGTCGGCGGAACCGACGCAGCCGGGCGCCGTGGGCAGCTCGGTGAGCTCGCCGCCGGCCAGGTCGTAACGGTGCAGCCGGGTGCGGGCGGCGTGCGTGTGCGCGACCAGCAGCGCCGAGGCGTCCGGGTAGAAGCCGCCGACCAGCTCACCCGGCAGGTCGATCGCGAGCTCGGTGACCTCGCCGGTGACCGGGTTCCAGATCAGCAGTTCGTCGCGGCCGCGGCGCTCGTGCCCGACGAGCAGCCGCTGGTCCCCGGCGACCGGCGAGAACTCCAGCGCGTCCAGGCCGCGGCCGGGGCCGTCGTGCAGCTCGGCGACGGTGTCCCCGCCGTCGAGATCGAGCACCCGTAGCGACGGGTGCCGGGAGTCGCCGTGCTCGGAGTGCGAGATCGCGAGCAGCGTCTCGTCCTCGGACAGCGCGCCGACGGCGGCGTCCTCGGTGTGCCGGTAGACGATCCGGGCGTCGTCGGCGGCGCCGCGCTCGTGCACCAGCAGGGTGGTGCCGTCGTCGGTGGAGACGCCGACCGCGGTCCGGCGCCGCCCGATCTGCAGTCCGGCCGGGTAGCCGTCGCCGGCCCCGGGCACGGCGGGCCCGGTGGGCGCGCCGGGCACGGCGTCGTAGGGCTGGGCGACCCAGTGCCCGAACTCGTCGCCGTCGGTGTCGGCGAACCACCACACCTGCGCGCCGTCCGGCGGCAGCACCGCCGACGTCGTGCCGTTGCGGCGGTCGGTCACCTGCCGGTGCTCACCGGTGCCGCGGTCCCAGGCGTGGATCTCGAAGGTGCCGGTCGCGTTGGAGACGTAGACGGTGCGGTCCGGCGCGTCCTCCGCCCAGGACGGCCTCGACATCCGCACCGCGGTGAACCGGGAACGCCAGCGCTGTTCGCGCTCGTCGTCGAAGAGGGTCGCGGGGACCGGAGCGGCGGGATGGGAGGTCACCACGCGATGGTGCCGAACGCCACGATCGGGTGTGCCGGGAGGGGGTCGCAACGCCCCTTGCGGCAGCATGGGGTCATGCGGAGGGCGGCCGGGTTGATGCTCGCCGGGGTGCTGGTCGCGACCACGGCCTGCGGCGTGCCGGTGGCCGGTGCGGGGCCGGCCGGGCCGACGACGGTCGCGACCGCCGGCGCCGACGGGATGACCCCCGTCCGGTTCGACCACCGCTCCACCGAGCCGGTCGAGGCGGTACCGACGGTGATCGTCCCGCGCGGGACGACGGTGGTGCTCACCGTCGGCAGCGACGTGGCCCGCCGGGTGCTGATCCCCGAGCAGGGGCGCCGGGTCGACGTGACGGCGGGCGGCACCGTGACGGTCCGGTTCATCGCGCTCGGCACGCTGTCGGTGCGGGTCACCGAGCCCGGCGAGGACCGCGGCGGGACGATCATCGGCCGGGTGCAGCCCCGGCACTGAGCGGCCGGGTGGCCGGGGTGGCCGGTGCGGGTCAGACCAGCTCGTCGGCGCGCTCGGCGATGGCGCGCAGGCCCTCGGCGATGTCGGCGCCGGTCGGCGCGGTGTCGGGATCGAGCAGCCACTGCACCATCACGCCGGTGAGCAGCGCCTGGTAGACGGCGCCGAGCACGTGCACCCGCCGGTCGGCGGCCGCCGGGTCCTCCTCGGACACCGTGTGGAAGGTCAGCGCCAGGCCCTCGCGCACCTCGCGCTGGGCCTCGGCGAGCCGGGCCCGCAGCTCGGGCAGCCGCTCCGCCTGGGCGAGCGCCTCGACGTGGGTGGACCACAGCCGGCGCTGGGTGGTGAACAGCCCGACCACCCGGCTCCAGGTGCTCTCGACCCGGTCCGGATGACCCGGCTCGGGCCCGGGCTCGGCCAGCGCCCGGTCCAGCTCCTCGCCCCAGGCGGCGGTGGCGCGCAGCAGCGCCTCGACGAGCAGCGCGTCCTTGGACCCGAAGTGGTAGCCGATGGAGGCGAGGTTCGTGCCCGACGCGGCGACGACGTCGCGGGCGGTCGTGCGGCCGAAGCCCTTCTCGTAGAGGCACTGCGCGGCCCCGTCCAGCAGCTCCTCGCGGTGTCCCATGATCGGAAACGTATCGGGTCCGGATGAACGTCCGTACACCGGCCGTTCATCCGGCGGTGGACGGTCGGATCGTCTACCGGTCGCCGCGCCGGGGCCGGCCGGCCCCGGTCAGCCACAGCGTCAGCAGGACCGCCCCGGGCGGGCCGGACACCCACAGGAACCACGGGTACTCGACGCCGGCGGTGAGCGCGACGATCCCCCAGCCGGACACGGCGACCGCGGTCAGGCACAGCCAGATGACGGCCAGCACCTTCATCGCGACGCCGCCGGGCGAGTCGGCGAAGACCAGCCCGTCGTTGCGCCGGCGCTGCGGCGGGGGCAGGTCGCGGGTGACCCGGCCCAGCTCGCCGCGGGTGCGCATCCGCCACACCTCGGCGATCCGCTCGTCGAACTCGGTGAGGTCGATGAAGCCGTCGTCGTGTGCGGTGCGCAGCCGGTCGGCCATCGCCTGCCGGTCGGCGTCGGAGATCCGGACCTGGTCGGGATGCACCGGTTCGTTCACCACGTCCATGATGCCCGCGGGTGCCCGGTCCCGGCCAGCTGCGGATCCGCCGGGATCAGGGGACCAGCACGTACTTCCCGACGGCGGTGCGCTCGGCGTGGGCGCGGGTCGCGGTGCCGGCCCCGGTGAGCGGGAGCCCGGCCGGCTCCGGCGGGTGCAGCTCGCCGGCGGCGATCCGGCGCAGCACGTCGGCGGCCAGGTCGCGGGCGGCGGCCGGGTCGGAGCGCGACCAGTCGCCCCAGTCGACGCCGACCACGGTCCGGTTGCGCAGCAGCACCACGTTGGCCGGCAGCCGCGGGATCTCCCCGGAGGTGAAGCCGAGCACGCAGAACCGCCCGCCGGGCCCCAGCGCGCGCAGCGCGGCCTCCGCCGCCGGGCCGCCGACCGGGTCGACGACGACGTCCGCGCCGCCGCCGGTGTGCTCGCGGATCGCGGTCTTCAGGTCGTCGTACCCGGTGGCGGCCTGCGCGCCCGCGGCGAGCGCGGCGGCCCGCTTCGCCTCGTCGGAGGCGACGGCGAGCACCCGGGCCCCGGCGGCCCGGGCGCAGTCGACGGCGGCCAGCCCGATCGCGCCGGCCGCGCCGAGCACGACGACCCACTCGCCGGGCCGGACGGCGACCCGGTGCTGCAGGGCGAACGCGATGGTGCCGTAGTTCTCCGCCGACGACGCGGCGATCCGGGGGTCCACCCCGTCCGGCACCGGCACCAGCCGGTCCGGATCGGCGAGCAGGTGCGAGGCGAACCCGCCGAACGAGGGCAGCAGCGCGAGCACCCGGTCGCCGCCGGCCCGCCCGGCGACCGCGCTGCCCGGGGTGAACGGCAGCGGCGGCCGCAGCTGGTAGCCGCCGCGGGCGATCAGGCCGTCGACGAAGCTGACCGCGGCCGCCTCGACCTCGACGAGCACCTCGCCCGGGCCGGGGACCGGATCCGGCTCCTCGACGACGGTCAGCCGTTCCGGATCGGCGAACTCCCGGCAGAGCACCCGTCGCATCGCGCCTCCTCGCATCGTGGTCGGCGGCCGGCCCGCCGTCCGGACCGGGTGGGCACCCGGGCCCGGGACGTGATCCACTCCCGGTGATCGCGCCCGATCGGGTCCGTCCGGGGGCGTGCGGAGCCGCTCCGAAGGAGGATCATCGCGACCGTGTCCCCCGATCGCCATGCGAACGGCCCCGGTGCGGAGCGGCCGGCCGACGGCCGGAGCACCCGCTGGGACGCCCATCGCGCCCGCCGGCGGGAGCAGGTGGTGGACGCGGCGCTGCTGGTGCTGGGCCGGGAGGGCCGGGACCTGGGCCTGGACCAGGTGGCGCTGGAGGCCGGGGTGACCAAGCCGGTGATCTACCGGCACTTCGGGGACCGGGCGGCGCTGCTGGACGCGATGGCCGAGCGGGCGACGAACCTGCTGATGGAACGGCTGATGCCGGCCCTCTACGACGACGGCGCGATCCGGCCGCGGATCCGGGCGTCGGTCGGCGCGTTCGTCGGGTTCCTCGACGACTCGCCGAACGTCCATCTGCTGTTCCGGCGGCGGCTGCCGGGTCAGGGCGGCGACGTCGTCGACGCCGGCCGGGAGTTCGTCTCCGGCGCGCTGACCGGGCTGCTGGCCGACTACCTGGGCTCGCTCGGGTTCGAGGAGCCCGAGCTGGTCCAGGTGTGGGGGCAGTCGCTGGTCGGCGCGGTCCAGGCGACCGCGGAGTGGTGGCTGGTGCACCGGACGATGAAGCGGGACGTGGTCACCGAGCACCTGACGGTGCTGATCTGGGCGCAGATCGACGGCATCGCGCGCCAGCACGGCCTGGTGCTCGACCCGGATGCACCCCTCCCAACGGCCAGTGGTCCGAAATAGTCGTTACTCCGCGTATAGAGTAATCTCCCGCCCGGTCGGCACGGTGCGCAACTATCGCAAGCCGGTTGATTACTGCGTGTACATGCAATCGGTCCTCCCGCGCGGGAGGCCGGCGCATCGCGTGCGGAGGGGGATCCATGATCGAGGGGACGAGCGACCGGGAGGCGGAACGTCCGAAACCGGGCGGTCCGGACGACCTGGCGCCGGGCGGACCACGGGCGAAGGCCCGCGGCTGCCTGTGTTCGGTGCTGGCCAACGCGGCGTACCGCTCGGGCACGGTCGAGGACCCGTGCGTCGATCCGCGCTGTCCGATGCACGCCGCCCCCGACGGGGCCTGACCACGACCACGACGGGGCTGTCCCACCGCCCCGTCCGGCCGGCGGGGTGGGATCACCCTCGGGGGACGTGTGATCCCACCCCGCCCTCGTGCGCACCCGCAGGAGGGCCTGTGTTCGATCCCGAGCGCCTCACGGCGGAGCTGCACCGCGAGCTCGGTGCGGTCCGCGACGACCGGCCGGCGGTCCGGCACGCCGGCGTCGCCACCCAGCTGCGGCTGGCCGGCGAGGTGAGCACGGCGGGCGGCCGCACCGTCGTCCGTGCCGAGTTCGACACCCCCGAGGCCGCCGTCCGGCTGCGCCGGGACCTGACCGAGCTCTACGGCCGCACCTGCGGCCGCGGCGACGTGGTGACCGCGGGCGGCCGCCCCCAGCGCTATCTCGTCAGGATGACGTCGAGGGGCTCCGACCTGGCCAGGGCGACCGGGCTGGTGGACCGGCTCGGCCGGCCGGTGCACGGGCTCCCGCCCGCCGTCGTCGCCGGCGGGGCGACCGTCGCGGCCGGGATCTGGCGCGGCGCGCTGCTCGCCCGAGGCCGGATCGCCCGCTCGTCGGGCCGGGTCCGGCTGCTGGTGACCTGCCCGGGACCGGCCGTCGCGCTCGCGCTGGTCGGCGCCGCCCGCGCGCTCGGCGCGCTGGCCACCGGGCAGGAGACCGCGGGCGGGCACCGGGTGCTGATCCGCGATCCCGGCAGCATCGACGCGCTGCTGCGCGCGACCGGGGCGCCCGGCGTCGCCGATCTGCTGCTGCGCTGCGCCCGGGTCCCGGAGCGGGAGCCCTCGGCCGCGCCGAACCCGATGCTGGAGACGGTGAACGCGCGGCGCAGCGCGGAGGCCGCCGACCGGACCGCGGCCCGGGTCCGGTGGGCCCTCGACGTGCTGGGCCCGGACGCCCCGCCGCTGCTGCGCGCCGCCGGGCTGCTGCGGATCGAGCACGCCACGCTGTCGCTGTCCCGGCTCGGCACGCTGGCCGATCCGCCGCTGTCGAAGGACACCGTCGCGGGCCGGCTGCGGCGGCTCGTGCGGTGCGCCGAGGAGCGGGCCGGCCGCCCCTGAGCGACGCCACGATCCACGAGAAAATCCGGTGCCAGGTATGGTCGGGGTGATCGAAATATGTGGACGTGAATTCGCTGAACTGGGAGGAATTGCTGTATGCCTCAGGCCGAGCCGGTCGGAAAGAATCCAGAAAAGGGTTTCGTGGCGCTCCTCGGCTGGAGTCTGAACGCGGTCGAGGCGCTGGCCCGGTTCGACCGCAGGTACGTCGTCGTCGCCCCGGACTGGGCCGAGGAGTACTGCCAGGAGCACGACATCCCGTACGTTCCCTGGAACTTCGAGCGGCTCAACGACCGTTCGATGGAGATCGCCGAGACCCTGCAGGAAATGCAGGTCGACGTCGCGATCCCGCTGTTCGAGGAAACCGTCGAATGGGCCGGCGCGATCAATTCGGTGCTGCTCGACAATCCGCGTCTGTTCGGTCAGGCGATGCTGCTGCGGGACAAGGCGCTGATGAAGCGCCGGGCCCAGCTGGGCGGCATCCGGGTCGGGATCTTCGAGGAGGCCCACGACCGCGACGACGTCATCCGCTTCCTCAAGCGGGTCAACCAGACGCTGCTCAAGCTCGACGGTGACCCGAACGACCCGATCCACCTCAAGGCGTTCGACAAGGCCGGCTGCCTCGGGCACCGGGTGATCCGCACGCCGGACGAGGTCGACACCATTCCGGACGAGGAGTTCCCGGTCCTGATGGAGTCGCACCTGGACGGCTGGGAGTTCGCCGTCGAGGCGTGGGTGCACAAGGGCAAGATCAAGTTCCTGAACATCTCGGAGTACGTCACGCTCGGCTACTCCGTGTTCGTCCCGGCCACCCCCGAGCTGGAGCGGTACCGGCCGGCGATCACCGCCCAGATCGAGAAGCTGATCAAGACCTTCGACATCGAGTTCGGGTTCGTGCACCCGGAGTACTTCGTCACCTCCGACGGCGAGATGTACTTCGGCGAGGTCGCCTACCGGCCGCCCGGCTTCAAGGTTTTCGAGCTGCTGGAGCGGGCATACGGGTTCAACGCGTACCAGGCTCTCGTGCTGGCCTTCGACCCGAAGACCACCGAGGAGGAGATCGACGCCTTCTTCCCGAAGGAGGTCGAGGACGCGTCGGGCGTCGCCGGCTGCTTCGGTGTCTACCCGCGGCGGCGGGTCGTCAGCGACCTGCAGATCCCGGAGGAGACCGAGGACGACGACTACTACGAGTCGCACGACCTCTCGGCCCCGCTGGAGGAGACCGTCACCAAGCGGACCGCCTTCGGTACCCACTGGGGTCTGCTGTACTTCTTCGGTGACGACCCGTACCGCATGCGTGAGCTGTTGAAGAAGCAGGAAGAACTCGACTTCTACGTCTGAGGAAGCCTTTGAAACCGATCGCCGACGTCCCGGGCGGGGCCACGGTGCTGGACAAGCGCCTGGCCTCGCTCGACGACGCCACCCGGGCCCTGGCCCAGACCCCCGACTTCGGCAAGCCCACGAAGCTCCGGCGGGTCCTCGAGCAGCTGCGGCGCGTGCTGCTGCAGCCGGGCGGTGCCGCCGGGGTCCAGGCCCGGGCGCAGGCCCTCGAGGAGGCCGGGCTGTTCCTCGGCACCGACTGGGCGTCGCCGGAGATCCTGGTCCCGTCGTTCGTCGGGCCGGGGCTGCACTCCGGGGACGCCGACACGGTCGTCATGGAGGCGACCAGCGAGCTGCGCATGCTGGCGGTGGCCCGCGGCGAGTACGTGCACCCCACGATGTCCGCCGAGGACGCTCACGAGTTCCTGTCCCAGGTGCTCGCGATGAACCTGGAGCTGCTGTTCACGCCGCCGAGCGAGGCGGAGCGGACCCGGCAGGGCCGGACCGCGCAGCTGATCCGGGACCTGTTCCGGCACGTCGCCGAGGAGATCGGCTACGACAGCGTGCTGGACAAGCTGGTCGACGAGATCTGGCGGATCCTGCGCCAGCGGCCCATCCAGGTCGACCAGGTGAAGTCGCTGCTCACCCGGATCGCGGTCTACCGCGGCGACCCGGACGTCGATCTCGGCACGTCGTCGGGCAACGGGATCGACCGGCTGGTCACCAGCCTGTTCGGGACGACCGAGGCCTGCCGCGAGGACCCGGGCCTGGAGGTCTTCCGGTCCCGGCTGGAGGCGATGGACACCGGCGGCCTGCAGTACGAGGCGTCCGGGTTCGCGCGGGCGATGCACGACACCGGCCTGGTGTCGTCGTACCACGCCGAGCTGCTGCAGTTCCTGCGGCACGAGAGCGACTACCTGATCGCCGAGGCGCTCGGGCTGTCCGACACCGGCAAGAACTGTCTGCTCCGCTATCGCGACCTGGTGCACCGGCTGATCGAGGTCGCGGTCACCCCGCAGACCGCGCAGTGCATCTACGGGCTCGCGCTGCTGCTCGACCGCGGCATCCTCTACGAGCCGCCGGTGGTGCCCGCGCTGTGGCGCCAGATCGCGCTGGAGCTGGCGCCGGTCGCGCACGAGCGGCTCGCCGAGGCGTTCGGCACCGAGCCCGAGCCGGAGGCCCGGCTGCTCGCCGGGGTGCTGTCGATGCTCGGCCAGCCGCTGGGCATCGGGCAGGGCGACAACCCGACCTGCCAGTCGGCGCGGGCGCTGTCGATGTGGGCCTACAACGACCCGGACTACCTGCTGCAGATGGTCGTCTGGGCGGCCCGCGACGACGAGATCATCATGCACTTCGAGGGGCAGCCGATCTCCTCGCAGGAGAGCCTCAGCGGGGTCGCGACGGCGATGCCGATCGATCTCGACCCGGTGTCGCTGCTGGTCGTGCCGCACCTGGACCGGATCTACGCCGAGATGGGGCGGCGCTGCGCCGGCCGGCCGGGCGACCCGCACCGCTGGGTGAACCCCGAGTTCCACGGCTGGTGGGCCGCCCGCGGCTTCCACATCAACGTCGACGTCGAGACGGGGAACCTGATCGACCTCGACGACTTCCTGCGGACCTTCCACGCCGGCTACCACCCGTCGTACAACGGGGGGCAGCCGCTGATCCACCCGCAGCCGGCCGGCGTCGCCGTCACCGACAGCGCCGCCCGCTACGTGGGCTGGCACGCGATCACCATCCTGCGCGTCGCCCCCGATCCGCAGGACGTGATGCGGGTGTACTTCTACAACCCGAACAACGACAGCGGGCAGGACTGGGGCGACGGCGTCGTCGTCGGGACGGCGGGCAACGGCGAGCGCTTCGGCGAGGCGTCGCTGCCGTTCGACCAGTTCGCGTCGCGGCTCTACATCTTCCACGTCGATCCGCTGGAGCGCGGTCAGCCCGAGCGGGTCCCGGCCGCCGACATCGAGCGGATCACCGGCTACATCGAGCGGAGCTGGGGCGCGGACCGTCTTCCGGCCGGGGGTCTGCAGGCCGCGGGCGGCTGACCGGCGGATCGAGCGCCTCGGCCACCATCCGGTGCCCCTGGCGCTCGAACCGCTCGTCGCCGACCCGGTGCGCCCACACCGCGGTCCCGATCGCCTCGCGCAGCAGCTCGCGGCGCCAGGCGGACCCGGTGCGCGGGTCGTCGCCGTAGCCGTCGAGGAACGCCCGCTCCAGCTCCGGCCGGTCGCGGAACTGCTGCACCGCGAGCCGGCACAGATCGGTGTGCGCCGGGCGCAGGTCCGCCCGCCCGAAGTCGATCACGGTGACGGTGCCGTGGTGCACCAGCCAGTTGCGCGGCTGCCAGTCGCCGTGGGTGGGGACGAGCGTCGCGGGCCCGTCCGGCCAGGTCGCGATCTCGGCGCGCAGCCGGGCCTCGGTGTCCGGTGCGATCCGGTGCGGGGTGTCCAGCTGTCGCAGCGCCCGGTCCCGCATGCGGGCCTCGTAGCCGTCGTCGACGGTGCCGGCCTGCCCGTGCAGCCGGGCGAGCAGGGCGCCCGCCTGCCGGTAGGTGCCGGGTTCCTGCTCGGCGGGACGGCCCTGCACGAGCTCACCCGGCAGCCATCCGGTGACCAGCAGCTTCGCGTCCGCGTCGGCGTACACGAGTTCGGGCGCGGACCCGCGCAGCGGGCCGGTCCACTCCCGATGGGCGCGCAGCTCCCGGGCGATGTGGGTGTCGGCGTCGTCCCCGGCCTTCACCGCGAGATCGCGGCCCGCGTGCCGCAGCCGCAGCACGGTCGTGCCGATCAGGCCCCAGCTGTGGTCGCCGACGAGCTCGGCGCCCGGGAACCGGTCGCCGAGCAGCGCGCGCTGACGGGGGGTGAGCCGGGGGAGCGCGGGCACCCCGGGAGGGTATCCGCACCTCAGCGACGCATCAGCGCGAGAACGCCCCAGCCCAGGTACTCCCGCTGGTACAGCAGGTGCCTGCGGGGCGACGCGCGCAGATCGGCCCGCAGCTCGTCGGCGAGCGCGTCGCCGGGATGGGCGTCGAGCCACCGGCGGGTCGCCAGCCATTGCGGTGCGGTGTAGCGGTCCCAGCTGTCCGGATCGGCGAGCACCGCCTCGACCGGGTCGAACCCGAGCTCGTCGATGCGGTCGAGCAGCGCGGGCAGCTCGGCGAAGTCGTCCGGGGCGGCGGCGTGGCAGGCCGCCACGGTCTGCTCGTCCGGCGGGGTGCGCCGCCAGAACACCTCGCCGACCAGCAGCACCCCGCCGGGGCGCAGACTGCGTTCGAGCAGGGCGAGCGTCCCGTCGAACCGGCTCCGCCAGCTGTCACCGCCGCCGATCCAGGTGGCGCCGATGCAGGCGGCGAGATCGACCGGCCGCTCGGCGACGTGCCCGGCGGCGTCGCCGTGGGTGAAGCGGACCCGGTCGGCCACTCCGAGCTCGGCGGCCCTGGCCCGGGCGTCGGCGACGAACGCGCTGCTCAGGTCGACCCCGGTGCCGGTGAACCCCAGGTCGCGCGCCCAGGTGCAGAGCATCTCGCCCTTGCCACAGGCGAGATCGAGCACGGTGCTGCCCGGCGGCAGCCGCAGGGCGCGGCCGAGGGTGGCGAGCTTGCCGTCGTCGAGCGGGTTGATGATCCGCGAGCCGGACTCGCGGACGACGATGTTAGGAGGGAGATCGGTCTGGTCCGTCATCAGTTCTGTACTGCCTCACGTCGGTGGGAACGGTGTGGTGCGACGTGTGATCGGCGGAGGCCGATCGCGGCAGGACGGTCATGGACCCAGCTCCCCGGGGTGGTCGGTGCCGGGACGGTAGCCGGGATCGAAGGGGGTGCCGACTGGTTTTCCGGCGCCCGGGAACCTGGTCGCAGCCGTGCCGGGGCGCTGCTACGTTCGCCGCGTGGGCAGCCCCGAGGCGAGCAGGCGGTAGCCACCGGTCCGTCCCGGTGGCGCTGCTGCTCCGTGCCCGGTTCCGGGCGCTGATCGACTCTCCGAGGCCGTATGGCCTCGTCGCGGCAGGTGGCGTGCGGATGTGACCGGTTCCGGTCCCGCCCGTCCGGGCGTGCCGATCGGCACGCCCGCCGTCTCCTGGAGCGCGCTGGTGCCCCTCGTCCTGTACATCCTCGCCGCGGCCGTGTTCGTCCAGGCGACGTCGGAGTTCATGCTGGCCGGCCTGGTCCGCGAGATCGCGAGCGATCTCGCCGTCTCCGTCCCGGCCGCCGCCGGACTGACCTCGGCGTTCGCCGTCGGCATGGTCGTCGGCGCGCCGGTGATGGCGATCGTCGCCCGCCGGTTGCCGCCCCGGACGTCGCTGGTGGTCTTCCTCGCGGTCTTCGCCGCCGTGCACGTCGTGGCCGCGCTGACCACGCTGTTCTGGGTCCTGGCCGGGACCCGCCTGCTGGCGGCGTTCGCGAACGCCGGCTTTCTCGCGGTCGCCCTGACCGTCGCCGTGCGGATCGCCCCGCCGGGCCGGGCGGCCCTCGCGACGACGACCCTGCTCGCCGGGACGACCCTCGCACTGGTGGCGGGCGTACCCGTCGGCGCCGTGCTGGGACAGCTCTTCGGCTGGCGCGCGACGTTCTGGGTGGTGGCGGTGCTCGCCGCGGCCGGGCTCGCCGGGGTGGTGCTCGGCGTGCCCGCCGATCGCGGCGGCACCCGGCCGCCGGGCGGCCCACTGCGGCACGACATCGCCGTGCTGAGCAGGCGGCCCGCGGTGCTTACGATGGTGGCGGCCGCCCTCGTCAACGGCGCGACGTTCGCCGGGTACGTGTTCGTCGGCCCGTTGCTCACCGGCCCAGGGGGGCTCACGCCGTCGGCCGTCCCGGCCGGCCTCGCCGTGTTCGGGGCCGGGGCGTTCGCCGGTGTCGCCCTGGCGGGCCGGTACGCCGACGCGCACTTCCGCCGGATCCTCACCGGGGGCTGCGTCGTGCTCGGAGCCTGCTGGGCGACGCTCGCCGGGGCACTCGGCACGGGATGGGCGGCGGTGGCTCTCGTCGGGCTCCCGGCGGCTCTGGGTTTCGCGGTCGGAGCGACCGCGATCGCACGGTCGCTGGTCCTGGTGGCGGAGGCCGGGACGCTCGGCGGTGCCGCCACCACGCCCGCGCTCAACATCGGCGCGACGATCGGTCCACTGCTCGGCGGATGGGCGTCGGTCCGCCACGAACTCGGTCCGCTGTGGATCGCCGTCCTGCTGGTCGCCCTGGCCGTGCCTGCGGTGCTGTGGTCCCTGCGTCCGGGGCAGGAGGATCCGGGCCCTGCCGGGTCGGGGCGGGCGGGCGCTGATGGGGGGATTCGGTCCCGGGCGGGAGGGCGACGTCGCCGCCCGCGTGGATCCGGACGGCGCCGCCCACGCGGTGCTCGCGGGCCGGCTCGGCCTGCTGCCCGCGTCCTGAGCGCCATCCGCCGCGCGTGGCGCGGGACACCGGGCTCATTATTGACTGCTCGGTCCATATCGGTTCTCATGGACCGGACGGTCAAAAACTGGGAGTGGGAGACCATGGCGGTTCTGCAGGACAAGGTCGCGGTCGTGACCGGCGCGAACGCGGGCATCGGACTGGCGATCGCGCGGGCCTACCGTGCCGAGGGCGCACGCGTGTTCGTCGTCGGTCGGCGCCAGGAGCAGCTCGACGAGATCGAGGCCGAGCTCGGGCCCGGCGTGACCGGGATCCGCGGCGACGTGGGCCGGCTGGAGGACCTCGATGCGCTCTACGCGACGGTCGCCGAGCAGGCGGGCCGGATCGACGTCCTGGTCGCCAACGCCGGGATCGGGATCGCGGCGTCGCTGGGCGAGATCACCGAGGAGCAGTTCGACGCGATGTTCACCACCAACGTCAAGGGCTCGCTGTTCACCGTGCAGAAGGCGCTGCCGCTGCTCTCGCCCGGGGCGTCGATCATCCTCACCGGGTCGACGGCGGCCTCGCGGCCCGAGCCGTTCCTGGCCGTGTACGGGGCGACCAAGGCCGCGATCCGCAACCTGGTCCGCGGGTTCGCGCACGGCGCGGGGGAGCGCCGGTACCGGATCAACGTGCTCTCCCCGGGCTCGACCCGGACGCAGGGCCTGATCGATCTGCTGTCGGCCGACGAGCTGGCCGCCTCCGAGGCGTCGATCCCGCTCGGCCGGCTGGGCGAGCCCGAGGAGATCGCCGCGGCGGCGGTCTTCCTCGCCTCGGACGCGGCCAGCTTCGTCAACGGCTCCGAGCTCGCCGTCGACGGTGGTTACGCCCAGGTCTGAGCGGTGCGGCGACCCGCCGGGCGGGTGCGGGTCGCTCTCAGGTGTCGCGCCGGACGGCGAGCCACAGCTCGACGTCGGCGTGCTCGCCGTCCTCGTCGTGGTACTCGGCGCGGACCAGCGACGGTGCCGGGACCAGCTGGTAGGGGTTGGCGGGCAGCCACTCGCCCCCGACGGCCCGCCAGAGCGTTTCCAGCGACCGCGGGAACGCGCCGGAGGCACTGAACACGGCCCAGGTGTGCGCCGGCACGGCGAGGACGTCGAACCCGGCGGGCGCCGGACGGCCGGTGGCCGCGCCGACGTAGAACTCGGCGATGTCACCTTCGGCCAGGCCGGTGCCGTCGGCGTCGTCCCAGACCGAGACGGCGCCGCGCGGCTCCTGGTCCGACAGCTCCTCGAACGTCTCCCAGTCGGCGTCGGGCAGTGACCGGACGAGCCGGTCGGCGTCGGCGTTGATGCCCTCGTGGGCGACGGTGGAGCGGGTCCTGCGGCCCACCACCCGGAACGCCGGCTTGTCGACGATGCGGTACTGCATGTCCGTTCTCCCTTCGACGGTGAGGTGGAAGGACAGGCGGGCCTGCGACCGCAGGACGGCGCCCGGCAGACGTGCCTGCTCGGGCCCGATCCCGTGCACGCTGCGGAACGCACGGGCGAACGCGTCCGCGGACGAGTAGCCGAACCGCACGGCGATGTCCTGGACGGCGTCGTGGCCGTCGCGGACGGCACTCGCCGCCACCGTCATCCGCCGCCGCCGGATGTACTCCGAGAGCGGCATCCCGGCCAGCATCGAGAACACCCGCCGGAGCTGGTACTCCGAGGTGAACGCGACCGCGGCGATCTCGCGGACGGGGACGTCGTGGTCGAGATGTTCCTCGACGGCGTCCATCGCGCGGTTCCACAGCTCCATGTCCGGTCCTTCCGACGCGCTCCAGTCTGGTGAGGGCGGCCGAGCGGGGTCCGACGATCGGTGCCCGCGATCGTCGGGTGGGACGCCCGTCCTGCGGCTACAGGTCCCGGGACCAGTACTGGCCGAGCAGGTCGTGCCCGAAGCTGCGGTGATGCTCCTGCTCGACGAGCTCGAACCCGGCGGCCCGGTAGATGTTCCGGGCGGAGACGAGCACGTCGGTGGTCCACAGTGTCATCCGCCGGTAGCCCGCGTCCCGGGCGAACTCCAGGCATCGGTCGACCAGCCGGCGGCCCAGGCCGTGACCGCGCCCGGCGGGATCGACGAGCAGGATCCGCAGCTTCGCGGTCACCTCGTCGTCGCCGGCGACGCAGAACACGCAGCCGACCCGGCGGCCGTCGATCTCGGCGATCCACGCGGCCTCCCGGGCCGGGTCGTGGTCGGCGGCGTAGCCGGCCACGATCTGCGCGACCAGCGCCTCGAAGCTGGTGTCCCACCCGAACTCGGTGGCGTAGAGCTCGCCGTGGGCCATCACCACCCAGCCGAGATCTCCCGGCCGGCCGAGCCTGCGGACCACCGCCCGGGTCGGCGTCGCGACGTCCATGGGGCCCCCGGGATCCGGCGATCGACCGAACTGACACGACTGTGTCAGTGAGGCATGGTACGGGTGTGGCCGCTCAGAGCTCAATCCCGTCGGCGCGGCAGAACGAGCTGCTGGAGCTGGCGTACGCCTACGTCTGCCGGCACGGTCTGTCGGATCTGTCGCTGCGGCCGCTGGCCGCGGCCGTCGGTTCCAGCACCCGGGTCCTGATGTTCCTGTTCGGGAGCAAGGAGGGGCTGATCCGGGCGCTGCTGGCGCGAGCGCGCGCGGACGAGCTCGAGCTGCTCGACCGGGTACGGCCCGGAACCGCCGACGTCCCGGACGGGCTGGAACCGTTCGCGGAGCGGGTGTGGGCATGGTTGTCGGACGACGACCATCGCGCGCTGCTCCGATTGTGGGTGGAGGGCTACGCCCGGTCGCTGATCGATCCGCACGGGCCGTGGGCGGGGTTCGCCCGCGCCACCGTCACCGACTGGCTCGGCGCGCTCGCCGCGGCCCAGCCACCGGCCGAACGCGACACGCCCGCCGGGGCGGCCCGTCGCACCGCCGTGCTCGCCGTGCTGCGGGGCGCGATGCTGGACCTGCTGGCGACGGACGATCGTGAGCGGACCACCGCCGCCGTCGTCCGGGAGCTCCAGGAGATGCGGTCCCGGGCAGGTCGGGACGAGTCGTGTCGAGGGGTCCCGTCTGTCGAGGGAGGATGCAGCGCTCCCGGACACGACGAAGGCCCTGGTCCGTGACTCTCGTGTGAGTCTCTGACCAGGGCCTTTGCTGTGTACTGCGTGGTCGGGGTGACAGGATTTGAACCTGCGACCTCTTCGTCCCGAACGAAGCGCGCTACCAAGCTGCGCCACACCCCGAGCGGCTGTCACGGTCTCCCCGTGAGCCGTTGAGAACTCTACCCGACGCCTCCGGTGGCCTGCGCGGGGGTTCCCCTGCGCGCATCGGTGCTGGTCGGGCGGGGAACGAGGGTCAGCAGCGACGCCTCGGGCGGACACGCGAAGCGCACCGGTGCGTACGGCGAGGTGCCCAGTCCGGCGGACACGTGCAGCCGGGTGTGGCTGCCCCAGCGGCTCGTGCCGCGGGCCCGGGTGCGGTCGATCCCGCAGTTGGTGACGAGCGCGCCGTAGCCGGGCAGGCGCAGCTGGCCGCCGTGTGTGTGTCCGGCGAGCACGAGGTCGTAGCCGTCGGCGGCGAAGCCGTCGAGCACCCGCGGCTCGGGGGAGTGGGTGAGGCCGAGCCGCAGGTCGGCGTCCGGGTCGTGGCCCGCGATGCGCGGGTAGCGGTCCCGGTTGAGGTGCGGGTCGTCGACGCCGGCGATCCGGACGCTGCGGCCGTCCACCTCCAGCAGCTGACGGGTGTGGGTCGCGTCCACCCAGCCGTGCTCGCGGAACGCCGCCCGCAGGTCGGTCCACGGGAGCGGGGCGCCGTGGATCCGGCGGCCGCCGCTGCGCCGCAGGTAGCGGGCCGGGTTCTTCGGGGTGGGGCCGTAGTAGTCGTTGCTGCCGAACACGAAGGCGCCCGGGCGGTCGAGCAGGCCGCCCAGCGCGGTCAGCACGCCCGGGACGGCGTCCGGGTGCGCCAGGTTGTCCCCGGTGTCGATCACCAGGTCGGGTTCGAGCGCGGCCAGCGACGCGACCCAGCGGATCTTGCTGCGCTGGCCGGGCGTCAGGTGCAGGTCCGACAGGTGCAGGATCCGCAGGGGGCGGGCCCCCGGATCCAGTACCGGCAGCTCCACCCGGCGCAGCGTCCAGTGCCGCAGCTCGATACCGGCCGCGTAGCCGATACCGGCGGCCCCGGTGACGGCGGTGGCGGCGGCCAGACGGGCGATCGTGCCGGTGATACTCACACCGGCCAGCGTACGTCGCAGGACTATCGTGGCGTCCCGTGAGCACTCTCAAGGAGCAGCTGCGGGCCGATCTGACCGCTGCCATGAAGGCCAGGGACGAGCTGGTCCGCACCACCCTGCGGTCGGTGCTGACCGCGATCGGGAACGCCGAGGTGGCGGGGGAGTCCGCACGCGAGCTGACCGACGACGAGGTGCGCGGCGTCATCACCAAGGAGACCAAGCGGCGCGCCGAGTCGGCGGAGGCGTTCGCCGGCGCCGGGCGCGACGAGCAGGCGGCCCGGGAGCGCGCCGAGGGCGACGTCCTCGCCCGCTACCTGCCGACCCAGCTGGACGACGACGAGGTGGCCGAGCTGGCCCGCGCCGCCGTCGCGGAGGTGGCGGCCGAGACCGGCGAGCAGCCGGGCATGCGGCAGATGGGCCAGGTCATGAAGAAGGCCAACGCCGCCGCCGCGGGCCGCGCCGAGGGCGGCCGGGTCGCCGCCGCCGTCAAGAAGGCCCTCTCCGCGGCCTGAGACCCCCCACCGGGCCCCGGGCGGATCCCGCCCGGGGCACCGGCGGCGGCGGGTCAGGTCGTCGGGCTCTTGCGGGTCCTGGACGTGGTGCCGGTCTTCTTCGCGGCGGTGCTGCGGGCCGTCGTCCCGCCGCTCTTCGACGCCGCGGCCGTCCTGCGGGCGGCCGGCTTCTTCTTGGCCGGGGCCTTGGCCCGGCGCTCGGCGAGCAGCTCCGAGGCCCGCTCGTCGGTGATCTCCTCGACCGAGTCGCCCTTGCGGAGGCTGGCGTTGGTCTCGCCGTCGGTGACGTACGGCCCGAACCGGCCGTCCTTGATCACCATCTTCTTCTTGGTCGACGGGTCCTCGCCGAGCTCGCGCAGTGGCGGCGCGGCGGCCGCCCGGCCCCGCTGCTTGGGCTGCGCGTAGATCTTCAGCGCCTCGTCCAGGGTCACCGTGAACAGCTGCTCCTCGTCGCCCAGCGAGCGGGAGTCGGTGCCCTTCTTCAGGTACGGCCCGTACCGGCCGTTCTGCGCGGTGATCTCGTCCCCGGACTCCGGGTCCTTGCCGACGACGCGGGGCAGGGACAGCAGCTTCAGCGCGTCCTCCAGCGTCACCGTGTCCACCGACATCGACTTGAACAGCGACCCGGTGCGCGGCTTCGGCTTCGCCGGCTTCTTCTTCGCGCCCTCCGGTACCTCCGGCTCGGGCAGCAGCTCGGTGACGTACGGGCCGAACCGGCCCTCCTTCGCCACGATCTCGTGCCCGGTCACCGGGTCGGTGCCCAGCTTGCGGCCCTCCTGCGGCACCGAGAACAGCTTCTCGGCGACCTCCTCGGACAGCTCGTCGGGCGGCAGGTCGTCGGGCAGGTTCGCGCGCTGCGACTCGCCGTCGACGATCCGCTCCAGGTACGGGCCGTAGCGGCCGACCCGGACGACGACCTCGCGGTCCTCGGCGTCGGTGAACATCTTGATCGAGTTCACCGTGCGGGCGTCGATCTCCTCCAGGTTCGACCCGACCAGCTTCTTCAGCCCGCCGGCCCGCTGGATCGAGCCCTCGCCGCCGTCCGGCGCGCCGAAGTAGAACTTCGACAGCCAGTCGGTCCGCGAGTCGGAGCCGGACGCGATGGAGTCCAGGTCGTCCTCCATCGCGGCGGTGAAGTCGTAGTCGACGAGCTGGCCGAAGTGCGCCTCCATCAGCCCGACGACGGCGAACGCCACCCACGACGGGACGAGCGCGGAGCCCTTCTTCCAGACGTAGCCGCGGTCCAGGATCGTCTTGATGATCGACGCGTAGGTCGACGGGCGGCCGATGCCCAGCTCCTCCAGCGCCTTCACCAGCGCCGGCTCGGAGTAGCGGGACGGCGGGTTGGTGGAGTGCCCGTCCGGGGTCAGCTCGTCGGCGGTCAGCGCCTGGCCCTCGGTGAGCTCCGGCAGCCGGGACTCGGCGTCGTCGGCGGCGGCGCCGGAGCCCTCCTCGACCGTCTCGACGTAGGCCTTGAGGAACCCGGCGAAGGTGATCGTCCGGCCGGACGCGGCGAACACGACGTCCTCGCCGGTCCCGGCGGTGCCGGCGATCCGGACGCTGACCGTGGTGCCGCGGGCGTCGGTCATCTGGGACGCGATCGTGCGCTGCCAGATCAGCTCGTAGAGCCGGAAGTCGTCGCCGTCGACCTCGCGGGCGATCGCGCCCGGGGTGCGGAACGACTCGCCGGCCGGCCGGATCGCCTCGTGGGCCTCCTGCGCGTTCTTCACCTTGCGGGTGTACTGGCGCGGCTTGTCGGCGACGTAGGCGTCGCCGTAGAGCTCGCGGGCCTGCGCCCGGGCCGCCTCGATCGCGGAGCTCGACAGCGTGGTCGAGTCCGTTCGCATGTAGGTGATGTAGCCGTTCTCGTAGAGCCGCTGCGCGCTGCGCATCGTGCGCTCCGAGGAGAACCGCAGCTTGCGGCCCGCCTCCTGCTGCAGCGTCGAGGTCATGAACGGCGCGTACGGCTTGCGGGTGTAGGGCTTCGACTCCACCGAGGAGACGGCGAGATCGCGCCCCTGCAGCGACTCCGCGAGCCGGCGGGCGCCCGCCTCGTCGAGGACGACGACGTCGGAGCCGGACTTCAGCCGGCCGTCCGACCCGAAGTCACGGCCGGTCGCCACCCGGGAGCCGTCGACCTGGACCAGCCGGGCGCCGAAGGTGCGCGGGGTCGCCTCGGCGCCCGCGTTCATCGTCGCGGCGATGTCCCAGTAGTCGGCCGAGCGGAACGCGATCCGCTCGCGCTCCCGCTGCACGATCAGCCGGGTCGCCACCGACTGCACGCGGCCCGCCGACAGCTTCGGCATGACCTTCTTCCACAGCACGGGGGAGACCTCGTAGCCGTAGAGCCGGTCCAGGATGCGGCGGGTCTCCTGGGCGTCGACCAGGTGCTGGTCGAGCTCACGGGTGTTCTCCGCGGCCGCCCGGATCGCCGACTCGGTGATCTCGTGGAACACCATCCGGCGGACCGGGACCTTCGGCTTGAGCGTCTCCAGCAGGTGCCAGGCGATGGCCTCGCCCTCGCGGTCGGGGTCCGTCGCGAGCAGCAGCTCGTCCACCGACTTCAGCGCCTCGCGCAGCTCGGAGACGGTGCTCCGCTTCTCCGGCGTGACGATGTAGAGCGGGCTGAACTGGTTGTCGACGTCGACCCCGAGGCGGGCCCAGGACTCGCCCTTGTACTTGGCGGGCACGTCGGCGGCACCGCGCGGCAGGTCCCGGATGTGGCCGACCGAGGACTCCACGATGTAGTCGTCACCCAGGTACGGCTGGATCTTCCGCGCCTTGGTCGGCGACTCGACGATCACCAGGCGACGGACCGGGCGTCCGGATGCGGACCGCGTCGACGTGGGCTTGCGCGTGCTTCCACCCGCCGCGCGCGTCGAACCGGTCTTGCCCTCTGTGCCTGTAGCGGCTGCCACGTGGTCCTACCTCATCTCCTCGGCCGCGTCACGCCTGTCTGCGACGCCTGTGCCGTGCCGGCTCCGCAGTGTGCTCCCCCCGCGCACCCCGTCATGTCCGGAGCGTGTCGGAGTGATCGCGCTGAGCATCGTTCTGCGGTCGACGATCGCACGATCTCACACCGTCGCCATCCCGTGCCGTGGGTTCCACCACCGGGGCCGGGCGAGCCGACAGCCTATCCCCAGCCGGGGTTCGGCAGGTCAGGCGGCCGGTCGACCGTGGTGTCGCGGCCAGTCCGACGCTCCCAGAACGTTCGGCGCCGGACCCACCAGTTCGACCAACCGGGCCATCCGCCGGGCTCCGTGCAGGCGCAACGCCGGGCCGGGTGCCCCGTGTTCCCCGGCCGCCAGCCGCGCCGGTGGCAATCCGGCCCGGGTGGCGGCCGCGATCAGCGGGCCGTGCGTCCACGGCGCCTGCGCGTCGAGCAGGAGCAGGTGCCCGCCGCGCAGGTCGGCGACGCCCGCGGCGAGCACCCACAGCCGCAGCGCCGCGCCGTCGAGCTGGAAGTCCGCGGGGACCTGCTTGCGCCCGTCGGGGCACCACAGGCGCGCGAGCGGGGCCAGGTCCCGGCGGAACGCGCTGCGCAGGCCGGACGCGCCGGGGGCCAGGGTGACCCCGCGGGCCGCGCTCAGTGCGGCCAGCGCGCCGGCCCGGCCGTCGAACGGCAGCGGCACGTCGAACCGGGCGGTGTCCCCGGCGCCGAACCGCTCGATCCGGCCCGGCCCGCAGAGCAGCCCGGCCAGGTCGGCCAGCCCGGCCGGCCGGGCCTCCGCGGAGAACAGCGACAACTGCGGCACCGGGCCATCATAGAACGCATGTTCGAGCCTGCCCAAGCGCGGCGCGCCGGGCGGCTCAGCTCGGGGCGGTCAGCGCGTCCAGCTCGCCGCACCGCGGTGCCTCGGCGATGGCCTTGTCCAGCCGTGGCGTGGCCCCCAGCTGGTCGAGGCCCTCGGCCGCGCCGATCGTGCGCAGCTTCTCCTCGGCCGCCTGCAACCGCTCCTGGAAGCCGGGGACGTCGTTCGGGTCGGCCTGGTCGACGTCGGCCCGTGCCTCGTCGATCGTGGTGCCGGTCCGGTTCAGCAGGTCCTCGATCGAGGTGCGGAACTGGTCGCCGCCGCTGACCGGGGACGCACCGGCGTCGGCCAGCTGCTGCTTCCCGGTGTCGATGCCGGTCCGGACGTTGCCCAGGTAGCCGGACAGCCGGTCCTTGATGCCGGGCAGGTCGGCGCCCGCGTAGTCGGGCCGGGCGCTCAGCGGCTGGTAGTAGGACAGCAGCGCCCCGCACACCTGGTCGCCCCAGGCGACCGGATCGGCGCCGACGCCCTCGGTGGGCCGCGGCGCGGGGTCCGGTGCCGCCGTGCCGGTGACGGTGGTGCTGCATCCGCCGAGCAGGGCGGCGGCGACCAGGGCGGGGAGCAGGACCCGGGCGGCTCGTGCCGGGCGGGGGGTGGCCATCGTCGGGCTCCAGGGTCGAGGGCCCGCGGGGGAGCGGGCCCGGAGATGACGGTCGGGTGACGACGGTAGGACGCGGTGCCGGATCAGCCGCCGCCGCCCTCCGCACTTGACCCGTTCGGGTCAACGACTGCTGGGCCGTCCGGCGCAGCAGCGCGGGCGGCGTCGGACAACCGGGTGAGCTTGCCGCAGGCCGCGGAGGCACGGAAGGTCACCGCGATCTCCGGGTTGCCGGTCACCTGGTCCAGCGGGCCGGTGGTGCTGCCGAGCCGGGCCAGCGGCTCCAGCGCGCCGGGCAGGTCCCGTTCGACGGCGTCCGGATCGGCCGGGTCCAGTGCGTCCACCCTGGCCTTCGCGCCGGAGAACGCCGAGCGCACCTCGCCGAGCCCGCCCTGCAGGTTCGCGGCGAGCGTGTCGCCGCCGTCGACCGGGGCGGGGCCGAGCCGGTCCAGGTCGCCCAGGGTGCGGTCGAGGGCCTCGGTGGTCCGGCCCAGGTAGTCGCCGACGGCCTGCTGCGGCTCGCCCGCCGTCGGCCCCTCGACGGCGGTCTGCATGAACGGCAGCACGGCCGCGCACATCCGGTCGGTCCACTCCTGCGGGCCGGGCCCGGCGGCGCCGCAGCCGGCGAGCAGGGCGACGGCCAGCACGGCACCCGAGACCGGGCCTGCACGCATGGTTCCTCCACCCCGGATCGTCCGGATCCGCCGAATCCGGAGCGAGACTAGCTCCGTGCGGTGACGACATACGGCGGCCGCCCGCCCCGATGGGACGAGCGGCCGCCGTGGTCCTACGGGAGGCTGTCGCTATCCGACCGAGCTCTCGGCCGGGGTGTCGGTGATCGCCGAGGTGCGGCGCTTGGACACCACGATCGCCGCCGCGATGATCGCCACCGCGGCCAGCGCGATGACGATCCGGATCGCCGGGTTGGCGTCCGGCGTCGACAGCACGACGACCGCCGGGGCGATCAGCACCGCGACCAGGTTCATGACCTTGATCAGCGGGTTGATGGCCGGGCCCGCGGTGTCCTTGAACGGGTCGCCGACGGTGTCGCCGATGACCGTCGCCTCGTGCGCCGGGGAGCCCTTGCCGCCGTGGTTGCCGTCCTCGACGAGCTTCTTGGCGTTGTCCCAGGCCCCGCCCGAGTTCGCCAGGAAGATCGCCATCAGCACGCCGGAGGCGATCGCACCGGCCAGGTAGCCGGCCAGCGGGCCGACGCCGAGGCCGAAGCCGACCGCGATCGGCGCGAGGATCGCCAGCAGGCCGGGGGTGGCCAGCTCACGCAGCGAGTCCCGGGTGCAGATGTCCACCACGCGGCCGTACTCCGGGCGCTCGGTGCCGTCCATGATCCCGGGCCGGGTCTTGAACTGGCGGCGCACCTCGTAGACGACCGCGCCGGCGGCGCGGGTCACGGCGTTGACCGCCAGGCCGGAGAACATGAACACGACCGCGGCGCCGATCATGACGCCGACCAGGGTGTTCGGGCTGAACACCTCGTAGGCGAACGCGGTGCCGGCGTCCTCCAGGGCGACCCCGGCCTGGCCGAGCGCCTGGTTGATGGCGTCCCGGTAGGAGCCGAACAGCGCCGTCGCGGCGAGGACCGCGGTGGCGATCGCGATGCCCTTGGTGATCGCCTTGGTGGTGTTCCCGACGGCGTCGAGCTCGGTGAGGATCTCGACGCCCTCGCCCTCCACGTCGCCGGACATCTCGGCGATGCCCTGCGCGTTGTCCGAGACCGGGCCGAAGGTGTCCATCGCGACGATGACGCCGACGGTGGTCAGCAGCCCGGTGCCGGCCAGCGCGACCGCGAACAGCGAGACCACGATCGAACCGGACAGCAGGAACGCGCCGTAGACGGCGGCGCCGATGACGAGCGCGGTGTAGACGGCGGACTCGAAGCCGATCGAGATCCCGGACAGGATCACGGTCGCCGGGCCGGTCAGCGAGGACTCGCCGACGTCCTTGACCGGACGGTCCTCGGTGCCGGTGTAGTACCCGGTCAGCTTGAGGATCACGACGGCGAGCACGATGCCGATCAGGACCGCGACCGAGGCGATCAGGCGCGGGTCGCCGACCAGGCCGGCGACGTCGCTGTCGGTCGGGTTGGTGAGACCGTCGAAGGTCGAGGGCAGGTAGACGTACGCCGCGATGATCGACAGCGCACCGGCGAACACGGCCGAGAGGTAGAAGGCGCGGTTGATCGCGCGCAGCGTGTTCTCGCCCTCGCGGGCCTTGGTCAGGTAGACGCCCAGGATCGCGGTGATCACACCGATCGCCGGGACGATCAGCGGGAACAGCAGGCCCTGCAGGCCGAACGCGGCGGTGCCCAGGATCAGCGCGGCGACCAGCGTCACCGCGTAGGACTCGAACAGGTCGGCGGCCATGCCGGCGCAGTCGCCGACGTTGTCGCCCACGTTGTCGGCGATCGTCGCGGCGTTGCGCGGGTCGTCCTCCGGGATGCCCTGCTCGACCTTGCCGACGAGGTCGGCACCGACGTCGGCGGCCTTGGTGAAGATGCCGCCGCCGACCCGCATGAACATCGCCAGCAGGGCGGCGCCGAAGCCGAAGCCCTCCAGCACCCGCGGTGCCTGGCCGGCGTAGACCATGACGACGATCGCGGCACCGAACAGGCCGAGGCCGACCGTGAACATGCCGACGACGCCGCCGGTGCGGAACGCGATGCGGGTCGCCTTCTCGCGGCCGTTCTCCTCACGGGCCGCGGCCGCGACCCGGATGTTGGCGCGCGTGGCGAGCCACATGCCCAGATAGCCGATGATCGCGGAGAAGACCGCGCCGACCACGAAGAAGATCGATCGGCCGATGCGTTCACCGAGGTCCTCGGCGGGGAGCGCGAAGAGCAGCACGAACACGATCGCGGCGAACACCGCAAGGGTGCGGAACTGGCGGTTGAGGTACGCCGTGGCGCCTTCCTGGACCGCTCGGCCGATCTCCTGCATCTTCGGGGTGCCCTCGCCGTGGGCGAGGACCTCCTTGAGCAGCAGACCGCCGACGGCCAGGGCGACGAGGGCGACCACCGCGACCACACCGACGACGGTGAGGTCTCCCGCACCGAGCTCGAGGCCCTGGGCGAGGGTGGACTCGGACATCCGTCCTCCTGGTTCAGCAAGATCCGACCAGGTCGGCCGCGACGGCGGTCCGGCGCGCGGATGACCGCGCCGGTCCGGCCGACGACGGCGTCACTGGCGTCGACTGGGCCCGGGCGGCGTTCGCCGCAGGCCGGGTTGGTGCAGTGTAGGAGTGTGTCCGATCGCTCAGTGGGAGAGGGATCACAAGAAGTAACGATCTGCCGGAAGTGATCAATCCCACACGAGTCGTGATGCAATCCGGGAACTCGCAGATCGCAAGCGGTGCAACGGGATCCGCCGGGTGGTCGGACCGCGGGCCGGGGCCCGGTGCGGGGCGGGGGTGCCGGCCTGACGCCGTTCGAACGGATGTGCCAACCTGGCCGGTCGTGGAGGCGACCGGGAATCGTGCGGACGGGTCCCGGCGCGGGGTCGAGCTGCTGCGCCGGGTGCTCAGCGGCTCCGGAGCCGACCCGGGGCGCGCCGAGCAGGCGATCGCCGGACCGGACGAACCGCCCGTCCCGGACGAATCCGGCCACGACGATCCGCTCCGGCACGTGCTGCGCACGCCCGCCCGGCCGGGGCGCACCGCCGACTGGCCGGACTGGACCCCGGAGCACCTGCGCCGGGCGTGGGCGCGACGCGGCGTGGACCGCCCGTGGACGCACCAGGCGGCGGGCGCGGAGCTGGTGCGGTCCGGCACCGACGTGGTCGTCGCGACCGGCACGGCGTCCGGCAAGTCGCTGGTCTACCAGCTCCCGGTGCTGGCCGGGCTGACCGAGGACCCGCGGGCGACCGCGCTCTACCTGGCGCCGACGAAGGCGCTGGCGGCCGACCAGCTGCGGTCGCTGGACGGTCTCGCCCCGGACGGCGTGCGGCCCGCGTCGTTCGACGGCGACACTCCGATGGAGGAGCGCGACTGGATCCGCCGGCACTGCCGCTGGATGTTCTCCAACCCGGACATGCTGCACCGCTCGCTGCTGCCCCGGCACGGCCGCTGGTCGAACTTCCTGCGCCGGCTGCGCTACGTGGTGGTCGACGAGTGCCACACCTACCGGGGGGTGTTCGGCTCGCACGTGGCGCTGCTCCTGCGCAGGCTGCTGCGGCTCGCCGCCCGCTACGGTGCCCGGCCGACGATCGTGCTCGCCTCGGCGACCGTCGCCCGGCCCGCCGAGTTCGGGTCCCGGCTCACCGGCCGCGACGTCGTCGCCGTCACCGACGACGGCTCCCCGCACGCCGGCCGGACCGTCGCCTTCTGGGAGCCGCCGCTGCTGCCCGAGATCACCGGGGACAACGGTGCCCCGGTCCGCAGGCCGGCCGGCGCCGAGGCCGCCCGGATGCTCGGTGACCTGGTGCTGGAGGAGGCGCGGACGCTGGCGTTCGTGCGGTCCCGCCGGTCGGCCGAGCTGACCGCGCTGGGGGCCCGGCGGCAGGTCGCCGAGATCGCCCCCGAGCTGGCCGACCGGATCGCCGCGTACCGCGGCGGCTACCTGCCGGAGGAACGGCGGGCGCTGGAGGCGGCGCTGATGTCCGGCGAGCTGCTCGGGGTCGCCACCACCAACGCCCTCGAGCTCGGCGTCGACATCTCCGGGCTGGACGCGGTCGTGCTCGCCGGGTTCCCGGGTACCCGCTCGTCGTTCTGGCAGCAGGCCGGCCGGGCCGGGCGGGCCGCCGACGAGGCGCTGGTCGTGCTGGTCGCCCGGGACGACCCGCTGGACACCTACCTGGTGCACCATCCGCAGACGCTGCTCGGCGCGCCGGTGGAGAGCTGCGTGCTCAACCCGGTGAACCCCTACGTGCTGGCCCCGCAGCTGGCCTGCGCCGCCGCCGAGATGCCGCTGACCACCGCCGACGTGGACGAGACCTTCGGCGGGGCGCCCGCGGTCGAGGTGCTGGACGCGCTGGTCGAGGAGGGCGTGCTGCGCCGCCGCCCGCACGGCTGGTTCTGGCCGGACACCGGTGCCGCGCCGTCCGCCCAGGTGGACATCCGCGGATCGGGGCTCGGCCAGGTCGCCGTGGTCGAGGCGGCGACCGGGCGGATGCTCGGCACGGTGGACGGCAGCTCCGCGCCCGCCACCGTCTACCCCGGTGCGGTGTACCTGCACCGGGGGGACAGCTTCGTCGTCGACGAGCTGGATCTCGACGGCGGTGTCGCGCTCGTGCACCCGGAGGACCCGGACTGGCGGACCGAGCCGCAGTCGGTGTCCGACGTGACGGTGCTCGCGACGCACTCGGCCCGCCGGTCCGGCCCGGTGCAGGTCTGCTTCGGCGAGACCACGGTGACCAGCCAGGTGGTCGCCTACCGGCGGCGCACCGCGGACGGCACGGTGCTCGACCAGACCCCGCTCGACCTGCCGCCGCAGAGCCTGGACACCCGCTCGGTCTGGTACACCGTCGACCCGGACGCGCTGGCGGCGGCCGGGATCGACGACGCCCGGCTGCCGGGTGCGCTGCACGCCGCCGAGCACGCCGCGATCGGCCTGCTGCCGCTGTTCGCGATCTGCGACCGCTGGGACATCGGGGGCCTCTCCACGGCCCTGCACCCGGACACCGGGCTGCCCACGGTGTTCGTGCACGACGGCCATCCGGGAGGTGCGGGGCTGGCCGAGTGCGGGCACGCCGTGCTGGACCGGTGGCTGGCCGCGACCCGCTCGGCGGTCGCCGACTGCGAGTGCCGCACCGGGTGCCCGTCCTGCGTCCAGTCGCCGAAGTGCGGCAACGGCAACAACCCGCTCGACAAGGCCGGGGCGGTGCAGGTGCTGGACCTGGTGCTCGCGGCGCTCGCGGACGGCGGCGCGGCGGATGCCCCGGATGTGGCGGCCGCCACCGATCGCGGCGGTCGCTGACCCGCGCACGTCGGGGCGCCACCGGCCCGCCCGTCGGGGGCGTGAGCGGGCCGGTGGCGACCACCAGCGACGGTGCCGGCGGGGGGCGCATGGCGCGCTCCGGCTCCGTCGCGGTCTGGGGAGCGAGGCCGCTGTGCCGGGGGCGGACCGGACCCTGCCCTGCCCCGCGACGACTCCCAGTAGGCCGCAGTGCGGGATCCGTGACCAGACCCGGGCCGCGCGACGTCGGTGATCGGTCAGAGCGCGACGACGAAACGACCCCGGGGGCAGGCGTTCGTCGTAACCGGACGTGATTGGGTCGTGCTCCACTGTTACCCGTCCGTTCATCCGGAGCCGCCAACCGTTCACCGAGACCCCGGTCACCCGCGGCGGGGCGGTCACCGGGACCCCCCGGTCCCCGGGCGATCGTCGAACGGTGCCGGGCCGGCTCGTGCCCGTGCGGTCGCCGGGCCGTGCACCGGCAGCAGCCCGGCCCGCTGCACCCGGGTCCCGACCAGCACGTCCCAGCCGTCGAGGCGGCATCCGGTGAGCTCGGCGCCGTTGCGGACGGCGATGTCGGCGGCCACCCGGCAGGCGCCCTCGGTGCCGTCGACGGATCGGCCGGCGGCGGCCAGTGCGGCGAGATCGGCCGCGGCCGCCGCGACCTGGCGGGCCCGGATCGCCGCGCCGACGTCGATGCAGACCGTCGCGGTCAGCAGCAGGGCCGCGGCGGCCGTCGCCGCCCAGACCGATGCGATCCCGCGGTCGTCGCGCCGGAGCCGGCCCAGCCGGGCGGCCACGGCGCGGCCGGGCCGCCCGGCCGGGCCCGTCATCGCGTGCCCACCGGCCCGGTGGGGCGGGCGCCGGACGGGAACCCCGTACCGGACGGCCCATCGCCGGCGGCCCCGCCCGGACCGCCCGCGCCGGACGCCCCCGCACCCGGCTCCAGCACCGCGACCGCGGAGGCACCGACGGTGACCGGCAGCAGCCGCACCGGGCGGGCCCGCACGCTCGCCGCCACGGTGTCGCCCTCGATCCGCAGCTCGGACTCCGCGCCGGACGGCGCGAGCGCCGCGACGGCGGCCCGGCCGCGTTCGACGTCGCCCCGCGCGGCCTGGCGGACCAGCTCGCGGGCCGCGTCGGCGCAGCGGACACCCGCCCCGACGGCGGCCACCGCGGCGACGGCGGCCGCCGTCACCAGCACCAGCGCGCCGAGCGCCAGCGCCGCCTCCACGGTGACCGCGCCGGCGTCGCCGTGCGGATCAGAACGTCGTCGACAGCGCACGTTGCACGATCCCGGTCAGCGCGGTCAGCACGTCCCCGCCGCTGACGACCGCGTAGAGCAGCGCGGCGAACGCGGCCGCCGCCACGGTGCCGACCGCGTACTCGACGGTGCTCATGCCGTCGTCGTCGTGGGCCAGCGCGGCCAGCCGGCCGCGCAGTTCGGAACGGGTCATCGGTCTCTCCCTCGTCGGGGACCCGCGACGTGCGGGCCCGGTCGCCGCCCGATGGGTCACCACCGGGCGATCACCTCCCCGGCCAGCCCGATCACGACCGGCACGATGCCGAGGACCAGGAAGGCGGGCAGGAAGCAGAGCCCCAGCGGGGCGGTGATCCGGACCGCGGCGCGCTGCGCACGCTCCTCGGCCAGGTCGGTCAGCGCCGCCCGCAACCGGACGGCCTCGGCGGACGCGGCCCTGCCGAGTGCGGCCCCGGTGCGCGCCGATCGGGCCGCGGCGCGGGCGAACCCGGCGAGCTCGGGGCAGCCCGCGGCGGCCGCCCACGCGTCGTCCGCGGTGCCGCCCAGGGCGAGCAGCCCGGCGACCCGGCGCAGCGCCGAACCGGCCGGACCGGCGAGCCGGTGGGCCGCGGCGCCCACCGCGTCCGGGACGGTCAGGCCGGCGGACAGACAGGTGGCGAGCAGGTCCCAGGCGGCAGCCAGGGCGGCCGGGTCCGCCGCGGCGGACCCGCCGGCCGCGGGGGCCGGTGCCCGCCGCAGGACGACGAGCAGCGCGGCGCCCGCCGCGACCCCGGCCACCACCCCGGTGACGCCGCCGACGGCCCAGCCCAGCGCGCCGCCCGCGGGCACCGGAACGGCGAGC
>NZ_BAAAJK010000012.1:0-10600 GCF_039526905.1 Pseudonocardia kongjuensis
ATCCCGGTGCGCACGGCCATCTCGGCCAGGGTCGCCCCGGACGCCTGCCGGATCCGCCGCACCTGGACCCCGATCGCGCGTTCCAGCCTGCCCTCCTCGGGCGCCGGCTGGTCGATCTCGCGCAGCGCGGGGCCGTGATCGATCTCCGGGTCCTCCGGTTCGCCGGTCATCGCATCTCGCCGGCCCCGGCGTAGGGGTGCGGGCTGCGCAGCAGGTCCCCCTCGGCGAACCGGGACAGCCGGAAGTCGCGTTCCGGGATCTCCGGCACCGAGCTCGTCCGGTCGACCACCAGGTCGGCGACCAGCGTGCCGACCGCGGGGGAGATCTTGAACCCGTGCCCGGAGAACCCGGCGGCGACGACCAGGCCGTCCGGCCCGGTCCGGGAGATCACCGGGTTGAAGTCGGGTGTCACGTCGTAGCAGCCGGCGTAGGTGGTGGCGACCGCGGGATCCGCCAGGCCGGGCAGCCGGGTGCCGACCTTGCCGATCGCCTGCTCGACGAACGCGTCGTCCGCCCGGTCCGGGTAGCGGTCCGGGTCGGCCGGTTCGAGCACCGACAGGTCGGAGTTGCCGAACAGGATCGCGCCGTCGCCCTCCGGGCGGATGTACTGCAGCGACACGAGATCGGAGAATACCGGGACCGGGCCCAGCGCCGATCCCGGATCGATGATCACCAGCTGTTCGCGGTGCACGGTGATCGGCAGGTCGATCCCGAGCGGCGCCAGCAGCCCGACCGACCACGGCCCGGCCGCGACGACGACGGTGCCGGCGCCGATCGACGTGCCGTCGGCGAGGGTGACCCCGGTGATCCGGTCGCCGTCGGTGGTCAGCGCGGTGACCGGGCTGTGCTGGCGCAGCCGGACCCCGGCCGCGCGGGCGGCGGCCAGGAAGCCCTGCGCGGTCCGGTAGGCGTCGCCGTAGCCGCCGCGCTCCTCCCAGGCGAACGCGGCGAACGGGGTCAGGTCCGCGACCGGCCACAGCTGCTGCACCTCGGCGTGGCCGATGCTCTCGGTGCGGACGCCGACCGAGCGCTGGTCGGCCATCGACGCGTGCAGCGCGGCGACGTTCGGCTCGCCGACGCCGACCACGTAGCCGGTCCGGCGGAACCCGACGTCGGTACCCAGCACCTCGGCGGCGTTCTCGAGGACGTCCAGGCTGCGGGTCGCCATCGCGGCCAGCGACCGCACCCCGTAGTGGCAGCGCACGACGCCCGACGACTTGCCGGTGCCGCCGGAGCCGACGGTGGACCGTTCGACGACGACGACGTCGGTCACCCCCCGCCGGGCCAGCGCCCAGGCGGTCGCGCAGCCCTCCAGCCCGCCGCCGACGATCACCACGTCGGCGGTGCTCACGACGGCGCCCCGGGGATCCAGGACGTCCCGGCCAGCGGCACCCGGGCCATCGCGGCGGACTCGACGGTCAGCGCGACCAGGTCCTCCGGTTCCAGGTTCCGCAGGTGCGACTTGCCGCAGGCGCGGGCGATGGTCTGCGCCTCCATCGTGAGCACCCGCAGGTAGTTCGCCAGCCGGCGGCCGCCCTCGACCGGATCGAGCCGGGCGGCGAGCTCCGGGTCCTGGGTGCAGATGCCCGCCGGGTCGCGGCCGTCCTGGAAGTCGTCGTAGAAGCCGGCCGCCGAGCCGAGCGCCTCGTACTCGTCCGCCCGGCCGGGATCGTTGTCGCCGAGCGCGACCAGTGCGGCGGTGCCGATGGCGACGGCGTCGGCGCCGAGCGCCATCGCCTTGGCGACGTCGGCGCCGGTCCGGATCCCGCCGGACACGATCAGCTGCACCTTCCGGTGCAGGCCCAGCTCGGTCAGCGCCTGCACGGCCTGCGGGACGGCGGCCAGCGTGGGGATGCCGACGTGCTCGATGAACACCTCCTGGGTGGCCGCGGTGCCGCCCTGCATCCCGTCGACGACGACGACGTCGGCGCCGGCGGCCACCGCCAGCTTCACGTCATAGTAGGTCCGGGAGGCGCCGATCTTGACGTAGACCGGCGTGCGCCAGTCGGTGATCTCGCGCAGCTCCAGGATCTTGATGGCCAGGTCGTCCGGCCCGGTCCAGTCCGGGTGCCGGCAGGCCGAGCGCTGGTCGATCCCGGCCGGGAGGGTGCGCATCGCGGCGACCCGGTCGGAGATCTTCTGGCCGAGCAGCATCCCGCCGCCGCCCGGCTTCGCGCCCTGCCCGAGGACGATCTCGATCGCGTCCGCGGAGCGCAGGTGCGCCGGGTTCATCCCGTACCGGGACGGCAGGTACTGGTAGACGAGGTGCCGGGACTGGCCGCGCTCCTCGTCGGTCATGCCGCCGTCGCCGGTGGTGGTGGAGGTGCCCGCCTCGCTCGCGCCGCGCCCGAGCGCCTCCTTGGCCTGCGCGGACAGCGCGCCGAAGCTCATCCCGGCGATCGTGACCGGGATGTCGAGGTGCAGCGGGTGGCGGGCGTTGCGGTCCCCGAGCACGACGTCGGTGGCGCACCGCTCGCGGTAGCCCTCCAGCGGGTAGCGCGACATCGAGGCGCCGAGGAACAGCAGGTCGTCGAAGTGCGGGAGGGCGCGCTTGGCGCCCCAGCCGCGGATGTCGTAGACGCCGGTGTCGGCGGCCCGCCGGATGCCGGCCATGGTGGCGCGGTCGAAGGTGGCGGACTCGCGCAGGCCGCGGCTGGCGGGGTCCATCAGTAGCTCCCGGAGCGAGTGCTGGTGAAGTGGTAGAGCCGGCGCGCCGAGCCGTAGCGGCGGAACTCCGCCGGATCGTGGTCCAGCCCGGCGGCGGCGAGCAGCCCGGCCAGCTCGGCCCGGTGCTCGTCGCGCAGCGGCTTCTCGACGCAGTCCGCGCCGAGCTCGCCGACCGAGCCGCGGACGTAGAGCCGGGCCTCGTAGATCGAGTCGCCGAGCCCGTCGCCGGCGTCGCCGCACACGACGAGCCGCCCGGCCTGCGCCATGAACGCGCTCATCGGGCCGACGTCGCCGCCGACCACGATGTCGACGCCCTTCATCGAGATGCCGCACCGCATGGAGGCGGAGCCGCCGATCACGAGCAGGCCGCCGTGCGCGGTGGCGCCCGCCGACTGCGACGCGTCGCCGGTCACCCGGACCAGCCCGGACATCATGTTCTCGGCGACGCCGGTGCCCGCGTTGCCGTGCACGGTGACGGTGCCGCCGTCGTTCATCCCGGCCGCGTAGTAGCCGGCGTGCCCGCGGACGTCGACGGTCAGCGGGGCGGCGATCCCGGCGGCGATCGCGTGCGCGCCGCCCGGGTTGTGCACCTCGTAGTGCGACGACGCCGGTGCGTGCAGCGCCGCGTTGAGCGCGCGCACGGTGCTGACGGCGAGATCGACGGTGGCCGTGGCGGTCAGCGTGTCCATGCGTAGACCTTCTCCGGTTCGGGCTCGTAGAGCCGGGCGTGCTCGACGCCGGGCAGCCCGGCGAGCGCCCGGTACTCCGACGCCATCGCCACCCAGGCGTCGGTCTCGGCGATCACCGCGGGCTTGCAGGCGATCGCGTCGCGGACAACGGCGAACCCGTCGGCGCTGGTCACCAGCAGGGTGTAGAACCCGTCGAAGCGTTCGCAGAGCAGCCGCAGCGCCGTGTCCAGGTCGTCGCCCCGGGCCAGCCGGGCGGCGACGAACCGGGCGCCGACCTCGGAGTCGTTGTCGGAGTCGAACTCCACCCCGGTGGCGCGCAGCTCGCGCCGGATCGTGGCGTGGTTGGCGAACGAGCCGTTGTGCACCAGGCACTGGTCCGGCCCGACCGAGAACGGATGGCAGCCCTGCGGGGTCACCGCGGACTCGGTCGCCATCCGGGTGTGCGCCAGGCCCTGCCAGCCCTGCGCGGACCGCAGGTCGTAGGTCCGGGCCAGGTCGGCCGGTGCGCCGGTCCCCTTGTAGACGGCGAGATCGGTGCCGGACCCGACGACGGTGCCGCCGGGCACGGCGGTCCGCACGGCGTCGACCAGCTCGGCGGTCCCGACCGGCGCCGCGAGCACCGTGGTGTCCCCGGCCGCGGTGACCAGCGGGTCCGGCCCGCCGGGCAGCGCGGCGCGCACCGCGGCGGCCGCGCCGTCCGGCGTGACGCCCGGCGGCAGCAGCACCGATACGGCCGCGTGCCCCTCGGGGCAGCGGCGCCGGTCGCCGTACACGGCGACCCCGGCGGAGTCCGGGCCGCGCTCGGCGACCTGGCACAGCATGGTCTCCAGCAGGCGTCCGAGCTGCGGGTACAGCCCGGGATCGCGCAGGTGGAGTCCGACGATCCCGCACACGGGCGGCTCCCTCGGCTCGGTGGATCAGAAGGCGGTCAGGTAGCGGTCGTGCTCCCAGGAGCCGACGGTGCCGTGCCAGTCGAAGAACTCCTCCCGCTTGACCTCGGCGAGGTAGCCGGCGACGCCGGGGCCGGCCACGTCCAGCGCACCGGTGACGACCGGATCGGCACCGAGCGCCTCGACGGCGTGCAGCAGCGTCGGCGGCAGGTCCGGCCGGACGACGGCGTCCGGCCCGGTGCCGGGCGGCCCGGGATCGGCGGCCCGGTCGATGCCGTCCAGGCCGGCGGCGAGCGCGACGCTCAGCGCCAGGTACGGGTTGGCCGAGCCGTCGCCACCGCGCAGCTCGATCCGGTCGCCGTCCGGGATGCGGACGAAGTGGGTGCGGTCGTTGCCGCCGTAGGTGGCGCGCCGCGGCGACCAGGTCGCGCCGGACCGGGTGGAGGTGGCGCCGGTGCGCTTGTAGGAGTTCACCGTCGGCGCCAGCACCGCCTGCATGCCCGGTGCGTGGTCGAGCACGCCGGCCAGGAACTGGTAGGCCAGCGCCGACAACCCGAAGCCGCGCGGATCGGTGTCGTCGGGGAAGCGCGGGTCGTCGCCGGACCACAGCGACAGGTGCAGGTGCATGCCGGAGCCGGTGCGGTCGGCGAACGGCTTGGGCATGAAGGTGGCGGTCATCCCGCGCTGCTCGGCCAGCACCGAGATCAGGTAGCGGGCGGTGATGACGCGGTCGGCGGTGGTGAGCGCGTCGGCGTAACCGAAGTTCTGCTCGAACTGGCCGTTCGCGTCCTCGTGGTCGTTGGCGTAGTTGCCCCAGCCGAGCGCGTTCATCGCGGTCGAGACGGTCGTGAGGTGGTCGTACATCCGGGTCACGCCGCGGGCGTCGTAGCAGGGGCGGGCGGCGTCGTCGCGGGAGTCGGCGGGGGACAGCGTGCCGTCGGCGTCCCGGGACACCAGGAAGTACTCGACCTCGGCCCCGGCGCGCAGCTCCAGGCCGCGCCGGGCGGCCCCGGCGATCGCCGCCTTCAGTGCCACCCGCGGCGCGTAGCGCCAGGGGACGCCCTCGACGTGCGGGTCGCAGTGCACCAGGGCGAGGCCCTCGCGCACCCAGGGCAGCGGCGTGTAGCTGGCCGGGTCCGGGATCGCGATCAGGTCCGGGTCGCACGGCTGCTGGCCGATCGCGCCGACCGCGTACCCGGCGAACCCGACGCCGTCGGTGACCAGCTCGTCGACGGCCTCGACCGGCACCAGCTTCGCGCACGGCTTGCCGGTGAGGTCGACGAACAGGGCGAGCAGGAACCGGATCCCGTCGGCCCGGGCGCGGCCGGCGAGATCGGCGGGGCCCGCTGCGGGATCGGTGGTCGTCGTGCGCGCCGGTGACGGCGAGGTGAGGGTCATGGGGGCTCCTTCGGGCGCTCCGGCGACACTCGGCGGCCCAGTGTCGGGTATCTCAGTGGGAAACACAATATCGCGCTAGGAGATTCACTGGGTTTCCGGCGCGTGACGGCGGATGACGGGCCGGGAACGTCCCCCGACACAGCACCGCCCGGCCCGCGGTCGAGGCGGGCCGGGCGGTGGTCGTGCGGAGGGTGGATCCGGTGGACCGGGCCGTCAGGTGGCCGCGGGACTGCTCTGCGACGCCCCGGAGGTTCCCGGCTCCGCGGCCGCCCCGGACGGGCCCGGGGTGGCGGTGGCGGCGAGGCCGGTGCCCATCCGGCTGCCCCGCTCGAAGTCGTAGGCGCTCTCCGCGTGCACGGTGACGTCGAGGCCCTCCAGTTCGGTCTCGTCGTCGACCCGCAGGCCCATCGTCCGGTCCAGCGCCCAGGCGATCAGGTAGGTCATCCCGAACGAGTACACGCAGGTCACCGTGATGGCGACGATCTCCCGCCAGACGATGTCCCAGCTGCCGCCGAACAGGATCCCGGTCAGCCCGGCCGGCGCGTTGGACGCGGCGAACAGGATCACGCAGACGGTGCCGACGATGCCGCCGACGCCGTGCACGGCGAACGCGTCGAGGGTCTCGTCGATGCCGAGCTTCTTCTTCCAGGTGCACGCCCAGGCGACGACCGCACCACCGGCGAAGCCGACCAGCAGCGCACCGATCGAGTTGACGGCGTCCGCGGACGGGGTGATCGCGACCAGCCCGGAGATCATGCCGGAGGCGAGGCCGAGGGTGGTGGCGTGACCGTCCCGCAGCCGCTCGACCAGGCAGAACCCGGCCATGCCCGCGGCGCCGGCGAGCAGCGTGGTCAGGATGACGTACTGGGCGAGGAAGTTCGCGCCGCCCGCCGTGCCGCCGTTGAAGCCCATCCAGCCGAACCACAGGATGCCGGCGCCGAGCACCACCAGCGGCAGGCTGTGCGGGCGTTCGGCCTGGTTGCGGCGCTTGCCCAGGACCAGTGCCAGTGCCAGCGCCGCGACGCCGGCGTTCATTTGCACCGCGGTGCCGCCCGCGTAGTCGTGCAGCTCCAGGCTGTTGAGCATCCAGCCGCCGGTGACGCCGGCCTCCTCGTCGTCGGCGGCGAACACCCAGTGCGCGAGCGGGAAGTAGACCAGGGTGAGCCAGACCGGGGCGAACACCAGCCACGCGGAGAACTTCATCCGGCCGGCGGCGCCGCTGGCCACGATGGCGATCGTGATCGCGGCGAACAGGATGAAGAACGCCGCCCAGAACACGTTCTCCGGGCCGCCGGAACCGGCGTCGTCGTGCACGCCGGCGAAGCCGAGGTACTCGACCGGGTTGCCGATCAGGCCCAGGCCGCCGAGCGAGTCACCGGAGACCATGCTGTGCCCGAGCAGGACGTAGAGCACGGAGGCGATCCCGAGCGTGCTCAGCACCATCATGATCATGTTGAGGGCGTTCTTGCTGCTGGTCATCCCGCCGTAGAACAGTGCCAGGCCGGGGAACATCAGGAGGACCAGCGCGAATGCGGCGAGCAACCACGCGAGATCTGCTGCGGGCACGGGCAACTCCGGTGTGAGTGGGGATCAGGGACCCGCCGGACCCGGCGGAAGGGACGAACGTCGTGGGCGAAGCAAACCGGACATCGGTTTCACCCCAGTTAACGAGAGTTACGAGGCTGACACGACTGGGTGATCAGGCCGCGCTGCCGAGCAGGAACCCCGCGGCGCGGTCCCGGAACCGGGTCAGTCCCTTGTAGTCGGCGATGTCGTCGGGCAGCTCGGACAGCACCCGGCCGAGCCGGACCCGCCAGGCCGGCACGGCGGCGATCTCCGCCAGCGGGGCGAGGTGGGTGCGGATCAGGAACAGCAGCGCGCCGGACTCGCCCAGCCGGATCAGGTGCTGCACCTCGACCCGCAGGTGCAGCCGCCGGGCCAGCTCGTCGTCGGGCACCCCGGCGACCAGCCGGCGGTCCGGCCCCCACAGCGGGTAGGTCTCGGTCGACTGGTCGAGCCGCCGGTCGACCGACATCGTCCAGTTCGTGCGCCGGTACTCCTGGCCGGGCTGCAGGCGCATGAGGAAGCGCTCGGCGCGGGCGATGACGCCCTCGGTGTGGACCCGCGGCACCGGGCCGTGCACCTCGAGGAACCGCATGCCGACGTCGAACCGCAGTGACCAGTCGGCGGCGAAGGTGACCAGGCCCGCGTCCACCCAGAGCGCGCCCTCGCGCTGGTCGAGCAGCACGACGTCGTCCTGGACCTGCGAGCAGAGGAACCTCAGCGGGCCGCCCGGGACGCTCGCGTCGTCGCCGTCGGTGAACACCTGCGTGGTCCCGAGCAGGCGGTTGGACCAGGCGAACCGGCCGCCGCCCAGCTCGTCGAGGGTGAAGGTCGCCGGATCCTGGGCGGCCAGCTCGTGCAGCACGGTCAGCAGCGCGTCCCAGCAGGCCCCGGCCATGTGCGGCAGCACCGTGCAGCGCGCGGGATCGGCGGCGAGGATGCGCTCCCGCTCGACGAGCTCGGCGCGGTAGTACCGGTCGATGTCGAGGATCGTGGCGCCCCAGCGGCCGGCACCGGTGTCCACCGGGGTCCGGGCCGGTTCGACGTTGGCGGAGTACCGGTAGCTGTCCTCGCGGAACGGGAACGGGAAACCGGTCGGGCTCACAGGTCCACCTCCAGGGTGTCGGACGCGCTGCGGGAGACGCAGCACATGACCGCGCCGTGCCGTTCGTCCTCGGCCAGGAACTCGTCGCGGTGCAGCGGGGTGCCGCCGAGCACCGGCACCCGGCATTCGCCGCACACCCCCTGCCGGCACAGGTGCGCCACCGGGACCCCGGCGGCCAGCAGGGCGTCGAGCAGGCTCGCGCCGCCGGGGACGGCGACGTCCCGCCCGGAACGCGCCAGCCGGACGGTGAACGGGACGCCGGGTACCGGCTCCGGGGCGGTGAACCGCTCGGAGTGCAGCCGCCCGGCGGGCCACCCGAGCCGCGCGGCGCGGTCGAGGACGTGATCGACGAGCGGTTCCGGGCCGCAGGTGTAGAGGTGCGTACCGAGCGGCTGGCGCACCAGCAGCGCTTCGAGCCGGGCGGCGAACGCGGCCCGCCCGGTCACGGCGGTGAGCCGGTCCCCGAGCAGGGCGGCCAGCTCGGACCGGTAGGCGCCGGTCCCGGACCGGTGCACGTACAGCATCTCTACCGGCCTGCGGTGCCGGACGGCCGCGCGGGCGTGCGCCAGCATCGGGGTCACCCCGATCCCGCCGGCGACGAGCACGTGCCGCCGGGCCGAGGCGACCGGGGCGAACGCGCTGCGCGGGCCGTCGGCGACGATCCGGTCACCGGCCCGCAGCCGGTGCAGCCGGACCGAGCCGCCGCGGCCGCCCGGGAGCCGGAGCACCGCGATCCGGTACTCCTGTGCGGGGGTGCCCGGGCCGAGCAGCGAGTAGGAGTTGCGCAGCCCGTCGCCGCAGTCCAGCACCAGGTGGCTGCCCGCCGGGTGGCCGGGCAGCCGCCGGCCGGCCGGATCGGCCAGGGCCAGCTCGCGGATCCCCGGGACGATCTCGGTGCTCTCCCGCACCAGCAGCGTCCGCGGGCCGGTCACGACGCCTCCTCGGCGTCGGCGGAGAAGCCCAGGTAGCAGCCCTCGCGACGGGACACGTGATGGTGCACCAGCAGCGTCCGGCCGCAGCCCGCGCAGCCGGTGCGGCCGCCGACCGGGACCTCGGCCGTCGTCGTGGTGTCGCAGTGCGGGCACCACACCCGGCGCACCCGGTCGTCGGTGGCGAACGTGGTCGTCTCGGCGGTCAGCAGGCCGCGGGCGAGCGCGACCGCCCCGATCCGGAGCACGTCGCACTCCGGCCCGGCGACCATCAGCCGGATCCCGACCCGGGCGGTGGCGAGCCGGGTGTCGAGCTCGCCGAGCAGCGGACCGGCCGACGCCGCGGACAGCTGCTCGGCCGGGATCCCGGCCGCCCCGGCCTCGGCGCGCCAGGTCCGGGCGACGGTGGCGGCGCCGTCGCCGACGGCGAGGACGAGGACCCGCCGCGCCGCCCGGTCGACGCCGGGCGGCACCGCCGGCCGGCGCGGGACGCTCGTGTGCTCGGGCGAGGTCATGAGACACGGTATCCGCTACGGAAACCGGATCCGGTTGCCGTTCCGTGACATGTCGTTACGGCGCCATGACCGCAACGGCCTTCCGACCTGCCGGATCTCCCGGCCCGTCAGCTGGTCCCGGATCGCAAGGTCCTGTACGTATGTACGGGACACCGGACCGGACCGGGAGGAGCGACGTGGCGACCGAGGCGACGGTGGACCGCCGCGCGGCGATCGTCCGCGCGGCCTACGAGCTGGTCGCCGAGCACGGCCTCGGCGGCCTGACCCACCGCAGGACGGCGGAGCGGGCCGGGGTGGCGCTCGGCCTCACCACGTACTACTTCGGCTCGGCCGACGAGCTGGCCGGGGCGGCGCTGGAGCACGCGGCCGCGCTGGCGGGGGAGGGGCTGCACAGCTGGGCGGAGCGGATCCGGGCCACTGACGACCTGCCCGGCACCCTCGCCGAGCTGATCCTGGACCGGATCGACGACCGGCTGCGCGCGGTGGCGGACCTCGAGCTGCAGCTGGCGGCGGCACACCGGCCGGGACTGCGCCCGCTGCCGCTGGCCCGGATCGAGGGGCTGGCCGCGGTACTGGCCGGGCGGGTGGGCACCGACGCCGCACGGGCCGCCGTCGCGTACGTCGACGGCACCGTGCTGACCGCGCTGGTCACCGGGGAGCGCCCGGACCGCGACGCGCCGGCCGCGGCACTGGCGGCCCTGCTGGACGTCCGGCCGGAGACCGGCCGGCGCCGCCGCCCGCCCGGCCGGGACCGGACGGTGGAGCAGGTCATCGGGGACGAGGTGCGGCGGATCCGGCAGGCGTCCGGGGCGACCCTGGCCGAGATGGCCGTGCGCACCGGGAT
>NZ_BAAAJK010000013.1:0-8727 GCF_039526905.1 Pseudonocardia kongjuensis
CGTCTCAGTCCCTACCTGTCCTGACAATTTCTGGATCGACTTACACAGAGATCTTGACAGGCCCAGGACCTCGACGACGCCACCGGCGGTGTGCCATGAGCACCCGCCCGACGACGGCCGAACTGGTCCACGCCGGGCTGCGCCGATGCGCGGCTGCCCGCCGTCAGGTCAGCGCCCGCCACGACCGCGGTGCCCTCACCGCCACCGAGTGGGCCGGCGCCCTTGCCGCGCTCCATGCCCGCGACGCCCGCTGGTGGGCTGTGCTCGCCCGCGCCACCGTCGCCGACCACTCGGTCCCCGTCGTCTACATCGCGGCCGTGTCCGACGCCGAGGCCGGCGCCCTGCACGCTGCGGCCGACTGGGCTCGTACCGCCCGCGAGTACACCCGCACCGCTGTGGCTCGGGTGGCGTGATGGGCACCGGCCACGGCTCGGCGACCGTCGACAGCCTCGCGGCGCGACGCCTGTCCCGCCTGGCCGGAACCACCCCCGCCACCGACCTCGTCACCGCTGCATCCCGGCGGGAGGACTTCGCGGGCTGGCTGCGCCATGTCACCCCCGCCGCCGGATGCGCCCACCCGATCCGGCTGTCCGGCACCGTGTTCCGCGTCGAACAGGCCACCGGCCGGATCACCTCAGAACGCCACACCTCGGAGATGCCCGACGGGCTGATCTACACCGCCTGCGGCAACCGCCGCGCGAGCGTCTGCCCCTCGTGCGCGGAGACCTACCGGGCTGACACCTTCCAGCTCGTCACCGCCGGCCTCGTCGGCGGCAAAGGCACCCCCGCGTCCGTGGCCGGGCACCCGTGCGTGTTCCTGACCGTCACCGCCCCCTCGTTCGGCCCGGTCCACTCCCACCGCACCGACCGGAAAGGCCGGCCTCTGCCCTGCCGGCCCCGCCGCGACGACACGAGCTGCGAGCACGACGTGTCGCACTCATGCTGGGAACGCCACGCCGCCGACGACCCGCCCGTGGGCCGGCCGCTGTGCCTGGACTGCTACGACCACCCCCACCAAGCCGTCTGGAACCTCCACGTCGGCGAGCTGTGGCGGCGCACGATGATCGCCGCCACCCGCAACCTCCGTCAGCTCGAGAAGCTCACCGACGCCAAGCTCCGGCTGTCCTACACCAAGGTCGCTGAGTTCCAGGCCCGTGGCGCCGTGCACCTGCACGCCCTGGTCCGGCTCGACGGCCGCGACCCCGACCCGAACCTGTCCCACCTGACCCTGCCGCCCCCACCCGGAATCTCGGCGGCGCAGGTGGCGCTGCTGCTCCGCGGAGCTGTCACCGAGACGTCGCTCCATACCGCGCCGCACCCCTACCGCCCCCACGGCTGGCACATCGCCTGGGGCGAGCAGGTCGAGCCCCGCCCCGTCCGGCTCGCCCCCCGCGACCTCGACGACCGCGCCGAGATCACCACGACCGCCGTCGCGGCCTACCTGGCCAAGTACGCCACCAAGGCCACCGAGACCGCCGGGCACCTCTCCACCCGGCTGCGACCGGACACGGTGCGCTCCTACACCGACCACACCACCCACGCCGGTCGTCAGATCGACGCCTGCTGGCGCCTCGGACAACGCCCCCGCGGCTACGACTCCGACGAGTGGTCGACGTCCTGGGGCCGGCTCTGGCGGTGGGCGCACATGCTCGGCTTCGCCGGCCACTTCTCCACCCGCTCCCGTCGCTACTCCACCACGTTGACCGCGCTGCGGCAGGCGCGCCGGGACTGGCAGCGCGACCACGCCAACCCCCGCCCCACCGCCGACGACGTCGAGCGTCTGGACGAGGGGGAGGACACCACCGAGGTCGTCATCTCCGCGCTGCACTTCGCCGGGATCGGCTGGCACACCACCGCCGACGCCCTGCTCGCCAACACCGCCGCGGCCCAGGCCCGCGCCAGGAGGCGCACCGCCCGCGAGGAACTGAGCACGACCACCGCATGACGACGAGGAAGGAGAGACCGGTGGAGCAGTTGACCTACAGCGTGGAGCAGGTCGCCGAGATGCTCGGCGTCGCCCGAGGGGTCGCGTACGAGCAGGTCCGGAACGGCGAGATCCCGGCGATCCGGGTCGGCCGCCGATGGCTGATCCCGCGGAACAGGTTCCACGCCTGGCTGGACGGCGAGACCAGGGCGACCGTTCGGGGCGTGGCCTGATGGGGTTCGTGCGCAAGACCGACGGTGGGCGCTACAAAGCGTTCTGGCGCGATCCCACCGGACGGCAGCGCTCCAAGACGTTTCGAACCAAGAAGGAGGCCGGCGCCTTCCTCGCTGAGACCGAGACCTCCAAGAGCCACGGGACCTACGTCTCCCCGCACGCGGGCCGGATGACGTTCGGCGATCACGCCGAGGCGTGGGCCGCGTCCTGGAACACCGAACAGACCACCGCGGCTCGGGACCGATCGGTGATGCGTACCCACGTCCTGCCCCAGTGGGCGGACTGGCAGCTCGCCAAGATCGACCACCTGTCCGTGCAGCAGTGGGTCACTGAGCTGGGACGCACCCGGTCCCGCGCGACCGTAGCCGAGGCGTACCGGCTCACCTCGGCGGTCCTGCGCTCCGCGGTGCGGAACCGGCTGATCGCCTTCAACCCGGCGACGGACGTCCGAATCCCCAAGCGGCGGCGGCAGGACACCGACGAGCGTGTGATCAGCCGGGAGGACCTGCGCGGCGTACTGCTGCCCGCCGTGCCCGAACGTCACCGCGCTCTCGTCGCGACCGCCGCCGGGGCCGGCCTCCGCTGGGGTGAGGTCGCCGGTCTGCGGGAGGACGTCGTGGACCTCGATGCCGGGACGGTGTCCATCGTGCGCACGGTGATCGAGGTCGCGGGCAAGCGGAGCTTCAAGCCGTTCCCGAAGTCGACGGCAGGCCGTCGCGTCGTCCCGCTCCCCCAGTGGGTCGTGACTGCGATCCGGGAGCACCTGCGCCGCTGGCCGCAGGAGTCGACATCGCCGATCTTCGCGAACGAGCTCGGCGGACCGCTGGGCCGGACGATCTTCCGCTCGCGGGTCTGGCGGCCGTCGCTCGTCCGGGCCGGCCTTCTGGGGTCGGTGGTCCAGGTCGGTCCGAAGCTGTTCCGGGCCCGCTGGCTCGACCGGGACGGCAACCAGCACACGGAGACCGCGCCGACGTACGTGCAGGCGGTCATGGAGGTCGCCCGCAGCAGCGCCGACGGGCTGCGCTTCCACGACCTGCGCCACTCGTACACCACCTGGCTCGTCGACGACGGCGTCCCGCCGAACATGGTGCAGCGGGTCCTGGGGCACGAGCGCTCGTCTACGACGCTGGACCTCTACACGCGGCGGACCGACAACTCCGCGCGCATCCTCCAAGCCCTCGACGACGAGGACCCGGACGACGGCAGCGGGGCCGTGGACTTCGGGCAGCGTGCCTGATGACCGCTGCTGCCTCCTCGCTGCCTGCCCGACCCGGGGGACGAGAAAACCCCCGGTCCCGAACCTCTTACGAGGCTGTGACCAGGGGTTTTGACTGTGGGCGATACTGGGATCGAACCAGTGACCTCTTCGGTGTGAACGAAGCGCTCTCCCCCTGAGCTAATCGCCCTCAGCGGTGTCCCGTACTTTACACAGCCCGCTCCCCCACCCACCGCGGGGGGTCGGTCCCGATCACCGCACCTCCGGCACGACCCCCGGTGCAGGCATCCCGCCCGGCGCCGGCCCGACCGGCGGCGGCCCCATCATCGGCTTGAGCGGCGACTCCAGCCAGGCCCACTCGATCCCGACCCATCCGCCGACGGTGTCGAACACCCCGAACAGCCACGCGCACACCGCGACGACGCCCAGGATCAGCGTCATCACCAGCAGCTGCACCGGCCGGGTCTGCCGGTGCATCCAGGCCACCCAGGCGTCGTAGCGCACCCGCACCCAGTGCAGCAGCCGCTTGGCCCAGCGGAACTCGGCGGCGAGCACGCCGAGACCGAGGAAGATGATCGCCCAGCCGGGGCCGGGCGCGGGGAGCGCGATGATCCCGAGGATCACGATGGCGGTGCCGAGCACGCCGGCGGTGATCCGGTAGCTCAGGTCGAGCACGGGCCGGCAGGCGACCTCGGCGCGGAAGGCCCGGTAGCGGACCTTGGTCCGCCGGAACCACTTGCGGATCCCGGTGTACCGGCGGCGGCTCTGCTGCCCCGCCGCCGGTGCACCGGCGTCGTTCTGCTCCGTCGTACTCAGGTCCCCACCTGCCCAGCCGCGACTACTGCCGTGGGCTCGGAAGGGGCCTCCCTTCCGTGCTCCAGCGAGACGGCGTACGTACCGAACGCCTCTCCGTCGACCGATGCTACTGACAACGGTCCGACGGTCCCCGACCGGACGTCGAACGTCCCGAGTGCCCGCGGGGTCCCGTCGGCCTCGAGCCCCCACAGCACATAGGTCTGTGCGTCGACCTGGTTGGGCTCGAGTCCCATCGGCACGATCTCGCGGCCGCCGTCGTGCACCAGCACCGCCGCGACGGCGGGCTCGCCCGCCTCCGGGGCCAGGAACGCGTGCGACGTGCCGGGCTGGGCGAGCGCGGTGAGCACGCCCTCCATCTGCCGGGCCTGCGCGATGCTCGCGTCCCGCTCGGCGCGCATGCTCTGGAACTCGGTGAGCACCACACCCCCGCCGACGACGACGGCGAGCGCGGCCAGGGCCGCGACCAGCACCCGTCCGGCGCGGCGCGGCTTCCGGCCGGCCCGTCCGGGACCGCTCCCGGCACCGCCGTCCGGCCGCCCGGGCCGCGTCGGCCCCGGTCCCGGCGCCGGGCCCTGGCGCGGCCCGCCGACCGGCTCCGGGCGCGGCGGCCCGGCCGGCACCGGCGGCGGCACGGCCGAGGGCGGCGGGAACCGGCCGGACGCCGGGTCGGCGGGCGGGCCGGGCTGCCTGCGTGCGTGCCGCGGGGCCTGCGGCGGCGGGCCGAGCCGGTCCCCCGGCACCGGACGCTCACCGGCGCCCCGGCCGACCTGCGGCGTCCGCCGGGCCTGCTCGACGATCGACTCGCGCAGCCGGGGCGGCGGCTCGTACTGCGGGAGCGCCGTGGCCAGGCCGGTCGTCACGTCGGCGACCTCGGCGGCCGTCCGGCGGCACTCCGCGCAGCCGGGCAGGTGCTCGACGACCTCGAACTCCTCGTCGGGCTCGAGAGCGTGCAGGGCCCATCCGACCGTCTGCTCGGCCATCGGACAGTGCCTCCTCTCGTTCCCGTTCACGACATTCCTCCGGAGAGATCGCCACCGGCGTCCGCGACCGCCGGTCCCAGCAGGTTCCGCAGCCGCGCCACCCCGGTGAACATCCGGGACTTGACGGTGCCCAGCGGCACCCCGGTCATCGCGGCCACCTCGCGTTGGGTGTAGCCGCCGTAGTACGCCAGCGCGAGCACCTGCCGCTGCTCGGCGGGCAGCGTGCCGAGCGCGTCCAGCACCTGGACGGCGACCACCGAGCCGATCGCGTCCTCGTCGGCGCCCGGGCCGGGCTGGGCGTTCCACTCGGCGCCGTCCTCGGTGGCGGGCACGCTCCGTCGCCGGATCGCACTCTCCCGGCGGACCGCGTCCACCGACTTGTGGTGCACGAGGGTGAGCAGCCAGGTGCCGAACCGTCCGCGGTTCGGGTCGAACCGGGACGGGTCCCGCCAGAAGGCCAGGAACACCTCCTGCACGACGTCCTCGGCGAGTCCCTCGTCCGCGCAGATCCGTCGCGCCAACGAGTACGACTGCCGCCCGAACCGGTCGTAGAGCTCACCCAGTGCGGTCGAGTCCCCGGCCACGATCCGTTCCACGAGCCGGGCGTCGCCGGCGTCGTCACGACGCGGTGGCTCACGGCGCGCGGCACCGTCACCGGGCCGCCCGTGTTCCGGACGCTCCGGCGGGTCGGCGATGCCTGCCACCAGCGTTGTCCTCACATTGCAGTCTTCGGGATCTGTGTCCGAACGGTTCGGACTCCGGCGAGAGTAGTCGCCGGCGGCCGTCCGCCTCACACGCCAGGACGGCAGAGTGCCCGTTCAGCCGCGTGTCCGCAGCGGGGAGTTACACCGTTGTGACTCGATCGGGCGTCATCCCGTGGTGATCCACGTTGATGCGTACCGGACCCGTCACCCCAGGGGCCGCTTGCTCGTTCTCCCGACTGACGCCCCACGCAACGCCCCACGAAAGAGGATGACCGATGCGCGACGAGTCCAAGACGATCCGGGCGACGGCCATGTTCGAGCTCATCGCTCCGGACGCGCCGGTCGTGCCCGTGAAGGTCGAACTGTCCTACACGAGCCGCGACCCCTACGCCGTCCAGGCCTCGTTCCGGACCGGACACGACACCACGGTCGACTGGGTCTTCGCCCGCGACCTGCTCGCCGACGGCCTGGTCGACTCGGCCGGCACCGGTGACGTCCGGGTCCAGCCGATGAGCGAGGACCCCACCCGGATCGAGCTCGAGCTCACCTCGCCGTCCGGGCACGCGCTGTTCACCACCTCGGCGCAGACCCTCTCGGAGTTCCTGCAGGCGACCTACGACGCCGTCCCGGCCGCCGCCGAGTACTCCTGGCTCGACTTCGACGCCGCGCTCGCGGACCTGCTCGACACGACCGCCCGGGACTGAGCCGACGCACCCCACCACCGGGCGGAGTCGATCTCCGCACGTGAGAGGACATCCGGTGGTGGAGAGGGGGGTGACCGCTCCCCCCTCGGGGCGGGTGCTAGTGTCCTCTCACCGCACCGTGGACCGGCTACCAGCCGGAGATGCGGTGCTCGTGCGGACGTAGCGCAGCTGGTAGCGCATCACCTTGCCAAGGTGAGGGTCGCGGGTTCGAGTCCCGTCGTCCGCTCGGAGGATCGGCCCCTGAGCCGGGACCTTCCAGCGGGATCGCACCGGTTCCGGCGGAGTGGCCGAGTGGCTTAGGCAAGGGCCTGCAAAGCCCTGTACGCGGGTTCGATTCCCGCCTCCGCCTCGCGCGATTAGCTCAGCGGGAGAGCACTACCTTGACACGGTAGGGGTCACTGGTTCAATCCCAGTATCGCGCACCATCCGAGGTCCCCGGGTCGCCACGACCCGGGGACCTCGTCGTTTCCCGGACCCCGTCGCGGCCGGTCGATCATGACCGACCCCCCTCGCACCCCGCCACGGACCGTGCGCTAGTGTTCTCCCAACGCACCGGGGAACGGTGCGATGCGGACGTAGCGCAGCTGGTAGCGCATCACCTTGCCAAGGTGAGGGTCGCGGGTTCGAGTCCCGTCGTCCGCTCGGCCGGTCTCGGAACGAGTCGGGAATCCGGCGGCGTGGCCGAGTGGCTTAGGCAAGGGCCTGCAAAGCCCTGTACGCGGGTTCGATTCCCGCCGCCGCCTCGCGCGATTAGCTCAGCGGGAGAGCACTACCTTGACACGGTAGGGGTCACTGGTTCAATCCCAGTATCGCGCACCACCAGCGAGAACCCCCTGATCGACGGCGTCGGTCAGGGGGTTCTCGGCGTTCCGGGGGCATGCTGCGCCGCCCGCTTGACACGACCCCGTCCGGCGGTGACTATGCGCTTAGTCAGCGGTCGTGACATGGCCCACCCCGGAACGAACGGAGGACACCAATGGAGGTGTCGTGCGCCTTCCCGACGAGCCTGGGCTCGCCGGACGACATCGCGCTCGCGGAGCAGCTGGGATACGACCGGGCCTGGGTCTACGACACCCCGCAGCAGAGCCCGGACGTGTGGATGACCCTCGCGCTCGCCGCCGAGCGGACCGAGCGGATCGGGCTCGGCCCGGGCGTGCTGGTCCCGAGCCTGCGGCACCCGATGGTGAACGCGGCGGGCACCGCCACCCTCGCCGCACTCGCCCCCGGCCGGGTCGCGGTCTCCTTCGGCACCGGGTTCACCGGCCGGCGCGCGATGGGCTACCGGGCGATCACCTGGGCCTTCATGGACTCCTACATCCGCGCCTACCGCGGCCTGCTCCGCGGCGAGGTCGTCGAGTGGGAGGGCGCCCGGATGCAGATGCTGCACCCGGACGGCCACTCCCCCGCCCGCCCGGTCGACGTCCCGGTGCTCGTCGGCGCGCTCGGCCCGAAGGGCGACGCGGTCGCCCGCGAGCTCGGCGACGGCCTGTACGCCACCCTGCAGGCCCCGGAGTTCATGAAGGACCACCCGTGGGCGGCGTTCCTGGTGTGGGGCACCGTGCTGGACGACGACGAGGGCGTCGACACCGACCGCGTCCGCGCGGCGGGCGGGCCCGGCTGGGCACTCGCCTACCACGGCGCCTACGAGTTCGGCGGCCCCGACGCCGTCCGCGCTCTGCCCGGCGGCGACGCCTGGATGGACACCGTCGAGCGCACCGCCGGCGGCGAGCGGCACCTGGCCGTGCACGCGGGCCACTGCGTCGAGCTCAACGACGCCGACCGGGCCGCCTGGGCCGCCGGCGGGCACGTGCTGCTGCGCGACGCCACCATCAGCGGCACCCGCGACGAGGTCCGGCGCAAGATCGAGGACCTCGGCGCGCAGGGTGTCACCGAGATCGTCTTCCAGCCCTGCGGGCCGGACACCCGCTCCGAGCTGGAGCGGTTCCTGGAGGCCGCACGCGCGGTCGCGACGGTCTGAGCCGGGTCTCAGCCCGGCTGCGGGCCGGGGACCGCGGAGACCATGCTCACGGCGAGATCGGCGTAGAACCGGCCGAGCTGCTCGGGCGAGTCCGGGCCGTCCGGCCGGTACCAGCGCACGAGATCGACCCCCAGCGAGAGCAGGGCCCGCACCACCCGGCCGGGGGGGGGG
>NZ_BAAAJK010000013.1:8748-58698 GCF_039526905.1 Pseudonocardia kongjuensis
GAAGTCGCCCCGGTCGACGCCCTCGGCGATCACCGACCGGAACAGCTCCGGGAACTGCCTGCGGATCGCGACGATCTCGTCCAGGTGCTCCGGGCCCAGCGCTGCCAGCTCGTACTGGCACACCCGCGCCGCGACGTGGTGCCGGGCGTGCCAGGACACGAACCGGGCCACCACCGCCCGCAGCCGGGCCGGCGGGTCGTCGAGCCCGGCCGTCACCTCGGGCGCGGAGACCGCCTCCAGCGCCCGCAGGTGGCCGCGCCGGGCGATCTCGAACAGCACGTCCTCCTTGGAGCGGAAATGCACGTACAGCGCGGCCGGGCTCAGCCCGGCGCCGGTCGAGATGTCCCGGGTCGTCGTGCCGGTGAAGCCCCGCCGGGCGAAGCAGTGCACGGCGGAGGTGAGCAGCGTCCGGGCGACCGGCGCGAGATCGTCCCCCCAGAGCCCGGCCGCCGGATCCGCGGCGTTCCGCGTCATGTCGTCCCCTCCACCGCACGTACCCACCGTGTTCCTTGACACATCTAGCAGATCCACTGACTATGCGCTCAGTCATCAGCGCCGTCGCCGCCGGAGGAATCCCCCATGCCCCGTGAGATCAGCACCATCGTCAGCGGCCTGACCTACACCGAGTGCCCGCGCTGGCACGACGGCCGCCTGTGGTTCGTCGATTTCTACACCCACCAGGTGCTCTCGGTCGCCGAGGACGGCAGTGACCAGCGCCTCGAGGCCGAGGTCCCGGAGCAGCCCTCCGGGCTCGGCTGGCTGCCCGACGGCAGGCTGCTCGTGGTGTCCATGCGCGACGCCCGGGTGCTCCGCCGCGAGCCCGACGGCACCCTGGTCACCCACGCCGACGTCTCCGCGCACACCGGCGGGCACCTCAACGACATGGTGGTCGACGCCCGGGGGCGCGCCTACGCGGGCAACTTCGGCTTCGACCTGATGGGCGGCGCGCCGCTGGAGACCGCGTCACTGGTCCGGATCGACCCGGACGGCTCGGTCGCCGTCGTCGCCGACGACCTGTGGTTCCCCAACGGCAGCGTGATCACCGACGACGGCACGCTGCTGGTCAACGAGACCTTCGGCAACCGGATCACCGCGTTCGACATCGCCGAGGACGGCTCGCTGAGCGGCCGCCGGGTGTGGGCCTCGTTCGGCGAGCTGCCGGACCGCGACGTCGAGAAGGCGCTCGGCCAGATCGCGGTCGCGCCGGACGGCTGCGGGCTGGACGCCGAGGGCGCCCTGTGGGTCGCCGACGCGCTCAACGCCCGGCTGATCCGGGTCCGCGAGGGCGGCGAGATCGTCGACACGATCGAGACCGGCACCGGGGTGTTCGCCTGCATGCTGGGCGGCTCCGACGGGAAGACCCTGTTCGCCAGCGTCGCGCCGGACTTCCACGAGGAGGCCCGCCGCAACGCCCGGGAGGGCGCCGTGGTGGCGGTCCGGGTCGAGGTGGGGCACGGCGGCACCCCCTGAGCGACCGCGCCCGGGCCCCCACGGGTCCGGGCGCCTGCCGGGTGCGCTACGGTTCAGCACGCAGATCGCACCGGGCACGGTGCGAGGCGTGCGGACGTAGCGCAGCTGGTAGCGCATCACCTTGCCAAGGTGAGGGTCGCGGGTTCGAGTCCCGTCGTCCGCTCCACATCCCGGGACCGGTCAGGGCCGCCATCCGTTGCGGTGCCGGGCGAAACCGCCCTCCGAGGCGATCACCTGCCCGGTGATCCAGTAGGCCTCGTCGGTGCAGAGCCAGGAGATCAGCCGGGCCGGGTCGTCCGGCTCCCCGAAGCGGCCGAACGGGAACATCTCCGCCATCGCGCGGAACGCCTCCGGCCCCAGGTAACCGGTGTCGACCGGCCCCGGATTGACCGTGTTCACCCGGATCCGCCGGTCCGCCAGCTGATCGGCCAGGGTCAGCGTGATCCCGGCGACGGCCGCCTTCGCGGCCGCGTAGGCGACCTCGCCGGGCATAGGCCCCTCCGCCTGGCCGGAGGTGAGCAGCACGATCGCGCCGCCGGGGCGGTCGTCGTCGTGCGCGTTCGCGTACGCCTGGGCCAGCAGGATCGACGCCCGCGCGTCCACCGCCCAGTGCCGGTCCAGCTCCTCCCCCAGCTCGCCCAGCGGGCCGTCGGACCCGGACAGCGCCTGGTTCGCGACCAGCACGTCCAGCGGTCCGACGAGCGCCCGGGCGGCGTCCACCAGGCGCTGCGGCCCGGCCGGATCGGCCAGGTCGGCGTGCACGTCGGCGACCACCGCGCCGTCCGCCGCGCGATGGCCGCGCACCTCGGTGACGGCGGCGCCGACGTCGTCGGCGCCCCACTCCTGGGCCGCGTCGTGCGGCGCGAAGTGGTGCACGACGACGCTCGCGCCGTATGCGGCGAGCCGGCACGCGGTCGCGTGCCCGATCCCGCCACGCCGGCCGGCGCCGGTGACGAGCGCGGCGCGGCCGCGCAGGGGCATCGGGTCCCGCCGCAGACTGCTCACCACACCGGCCTACCGGACCCGGCGGGCGCCCGCGACCCGGTTTCGCCGGCCCGGCCGGTCCGGGACCGGCCCGGCGTGGCACGGCGCAGGCCCGGCGGGGCCCGGCGCCGTCACAGCCACCGGGGCAGCTCCGGCAGGTCCGGGCAGTGCGGCGCGCGGCCGACCAGCCAGGCCGCGGCCAGCGGCACCGGCAGCTCCACCTTGTGCCGCTCCCCCTTCCCCGGCAGCTCGTGCAGCGTGCGCGGGGTGCGCAGCACCGCCGGCGGCCCGCTGCGCGTCGACCGCCAGGCCACCACGTCCTCGATCAGCGCGACCAGGAAGTCCCCGGGGAGGTCGGCGAACCGGACCCCCGCGTCGAGATCGACGGCGTGGATGCAGGTCTCCCGGGCGCGCAGCCAGATCGTCTCGGCCGCCCGGACCGTGCGGCCCTGGGCGGTCACCACCGGCTCCGACCAGGCGTCCGCCGGCATCGTGTCCATCGCCGCGGACAGCCGCTCGGCGGTGTCCCGGACCCGGTCGGGCAGGTCGGCGCGCAGCGCACCGGACTCGATCTCGGCGGCCCGCTGCTCCGGGGAGGCGTACATCGGGTTCTCCACCCCGGTGCGCGCCCAGTCCAGCAGCCGGCCGAGCGCCTCGGCGTTCGACGCGACGTGGGCCAGCAGGTGCCGCCGGCTCCAGCCGGGCAGCGCACACGGCCGGTCCAGCGCGGCGTCGTCGAGGGTGTCGAGGGCGCCGAGCAGCAGCCGGGTCCCCTCGTCGGCCCAGGTGCGGGCGGCGGACGCGGTCGCCGCCGTCACGCCGGCACCGGTGCGGCCGCGGCGACCGCGTTGCGCTGCGCGCCGAGCCCGCGGATCGCGGTGCCCAGGACGGCGCCGTCGGTCAGGTAGCGGCGCGGCTCGCGGGCGTGCCCGACGCCGCCCGGGGTGCCGGTCGCGATCACGTCGCCCGGGTTCAGGGTGACGATCGAGGAGATGTAGGAGATCAGCGCGACCGGGTCGAACACCAGGTCCGAGGTGTCGGCCCGCTGCACGGTCTCGCCGTCCACGGTGCAGCTCAGGTCGAGCGCCGGGCGGACGCCGCCGGGCAGCTCGTCCGGGGTGACCAGCTGCGGGCCGAGCGGGGTGGTCGCCTCGAACGTCTTGCCCTGCAGCCACTGCACCGAGCGGTACTGCCAGTCCCGCATGGTCACGTCGTTGAGCACGGCGAACCCGGCGACGGCCGAGGCCGCCTCGGCCTCCGACGCCCGGCGCACCCGGCGGCCGACGACGACGGCCAGCTCGGCCTCCCAGTCGACGGCCGACGAGGCGGCGTCCAGCTCGATCACGTCGTCCGGGCCGATCAGCGCCTCCGGGAACTTCGCGAACAGCGTCGGGTACTCGGGCAGCTCCCGGCCCATCTCCAGGATGTGCGAGCGGTAGTTCAGCCCGACGCAGAAGATCTTGCCCGGGTGCGGGACGGCCGGGGCCAGATCGGCGCCGGCCAGGTCGTGCCGCGGCCCGTCGGCCGAGGCGGCGCGCGCCTCCCACATCGGGTCGGCGAGCAGCGCGCCGAGGTCGGGGGCGCCGATCTCGACGGCGGTGTCGCCGTCGATCCGGGCCGCCCGGGTTCCGGCGGCGGTCCGCAGGGTGGTCAGTCGCATGGGATGTTCCTCTTCCTTCTCTGGTGGGTTTCAGGGGTTGCCGAGCTCGACCCGGTCGAGGTGCAGGCGTTCGAGGATCGGCGCGTCGGAGAACCGGAACAGGTCCAGTCCGGTCACCGCGGTCACCGTCAGCGGCACCCAGGACGGGACCGTGACCAGGTCGCCGCGGTGCACCGGCCACTCCCGGTCACCGACCCGCACCGTGCCCTCGCCGTCGAACACCTGCCAGACCGACGAGCCGACCTCGCGGCGGGTCGCCGTCCGGGTGCCGGCCCGCAGCCGGTGCATCTCGGCGCGGATGGTGGGGAGCACGTCGCCGCCGGTGACCGGGTTGCTGAAGCGCACCGCGGCGTGGCCTGCCTCCAGCACGCCGGGGCGGCCCTCGTCGGCCAGCGCCAGCTGCTCGCGCAGCGCGGCGTCGGTGTGCTCCCAGCGGTAGGCCGCGATCGGCGAGCACCGGGTCTCCCCGGTGACGCCGACCGGCCGCAGGCCGGGATGGGACCACAGCCGCTCCGAGCGGGAGCGGGCCGGCGCCGACCGGTCCGGCACCTCCTCGGGGCCGTCCTCGAAGAACCCGGAGCCCATGTGGTGGGCGAACGGGATGTCCAGCCCGTCCAGCCAGGCCATCGGCGCGTCCGACCGGTTGTGGTGGCCGTGGAAGCGCCAGCCGGGGGTCAGCAGGAAGTCGCCACGGCGCATCGCGACCGGGTCGTCGTCGACGACGGTCCAGACACCCTCGCCCTCGACGACGAACCGGAACGCGTTCTGCGCGTGCCGGTGCACCGGGGCGTCCTCGCGCGGGTTCAGGTACTGGATCGCCGCCCACAGCGTCGGCGTCGCGAACGGTGCCCCGCCCAGCCCCGGATTGGCGAGCGCGATCGCACGGCGCTCGCCGCCCCGGCCGACCGGCACCAGATCGCCGGAACGCTGCGCCAGACCCAGCAGCTCCGACCAGCACCACCGGTGCGGCACCGCCCGCGGCCGCGGCGACGGCGGCATCAGGTCGCCGATCTCGGTCCAGAGCGGGACCAGCGACTGCCGCTCGAAGCCCCGGTAGAGCTCGGAGAGCGCGGGGCCCGGTTCGGGCTGACCGGGTCCGCCGGTGGCGCGCAGGGACACCGGCGAGGCGTGGACGGTCATGCGGGGACTCCTTCCGGGCGGGGCTCGCCCACCGGACGGCGGATCATCAGGAGGACGGCCCCGGCCGCCGCCGCGGCCAGGGCGAAGATCAGGAAGTTGGCGTTCACGCCCAGGCCCGCGGCCAGCAGCAGGCCGCCGACCTGCGGCGCGGCGACCGCACCGATCCGGCCGACGCCGAGCGCGACACCGAGCGCGGTGCCGCGCATCGCGGCCGGGTAGCGGCCGGCGACCATCGCGATGATCAGGCACTGGGTGCCGTGCGTGCCGATCCCGGCGAGCACCAGCGCCAGGTAGGACCCGGCCACCCCCGGGCCGGTGAGCAGCACCAGCAGCCCGGCCGAGGCGAGCAGGCAGGCGGCGACACCGGTCCCGGCCGCGCCGAACCGCACCGCGACCGCGGCGGCGAGCACCGAGCCGGCGACCGCGCCGAGATTGAGCGCGAGCAGGAAGCCCAGCGCCGGCCCGAGCTCGAACCCGGCGGTCCGCATCAGCTGCGGCAGCCAGGTGCCCAGCCCGTACCAGGTGAACAGGGTGGCCGCGGTGGCCACCGCGAACAGCACGGTCGGGCGCAGGTAGGGGCCACGGAACAGCTCACCGGGGCCGGCCGCCGCCGGGGTGGCGGTGGCGGGCTCGGGTGGCACGCCGTACCGGGCCTCGACGATCTCGGCCTCGGCGATCCGGCCCCGCCCGCGCAGCCAGGCGGGCGACTCGGGCAGCCGGAACAGGCACACCGGGACGACGAGCACCAGCGCGAGCAGCGCGATCCCGAACATCGGCCGCCAGCCGGCGGCCGGCAGCACGCCGATCCCGACCAGCGCCGCGATCGATCCGCCGATCGGGATCCCGGACATCATCAGGGTCGCCACCACCGGCCGGTAGCGGGCGGGGACGAACTCGGCGCCCAGCGCACTCGCGGCGGGCACCAGCCCGCCCAGCCCGAGCCCGGCCAGCAGCCGGAACAGTCCGAACACGACCGGGCCGGGCGCCAGGCCGCAGATCGCGGTGCACACCGAGAACACCACGGTGCAGGCCAGGATGGTGCGCCGGCGGCCGAGCCGGTCGGTGAGGAAACCGGCCAGCAGCGCGCCGACGAGCATGCCGACGAACGCGAGGCTGCCGATCAGCCCGGCGCTGCCGGGATCGAGCCCCCAGCCCGGCTCCTCCAGGAGCGCGGGCAGCACGGTGCCGTAGACGATCAGGTCGTAACCGTCGAAGACGATCAGAAGCCAGCAGAGCAGCGTCACCGTGGCCGCCGCCCCGTGCCGAGACGTCACTGTCATGCCCCGGACGGTATGAGGATTCTGCAAGACGGGCGATAAGATTCTGACATGAAGAATCGGCCCGCGTACGGCATCGACTCGGTGGACCACGCCCTGCGCCTCGCGACCCTGCTCAAGCAGGAGGGACCGCTGCGTGTCATGGAGGCCGCCGAACATCTCGGCGTGGCCCGCTCCACCGCACACCGGCTGCTCGCGATGCTGGTCTACCGCGACTTCGCCGAGCAGGACGACGACCGCCGCTACCTCGCCGGGCCCGCACTGCGGCATCCGTCGGCGCCCGAGCCGGTCGCCGACCTGCGCCGGATCGCGGAGCCGCACCTGCGCGAGCTGACCGCGCGGACCGGCGAGACCACCAGCGTCACCGTGACGGTCGGGCACCGGACCCGGTTCGTCGCGACCGTGGAGTGCACCCAGGTGCTGCGGGTCGGCGACCGGGCCGGCCGGGTGCTCCCGGCCCATCTGGCGTCCGGTGGGAAGGCCGCGCTCGCCACCCTGCCCGACGACGAGGTGCGGGCCCGGCTGGCCGCCCCGGACGCGACCGAGGCAGGCCCGGTCGACGTCGAGGCGCTGCTGCGGGAGCTGCGCCGGTGCCGGCGCCGCGGCTACGCGCTGAACGAGCAGGCGACCGAGTCCGGGGTGACCGCGATCGGTCGCGCGGTGGACGGTCCGCCCGGCGCGGTCCCGGCCGCCGTCGCGATCGCGATGCCGACCGTCCGGTTCCGGCGGGACCGGGTCGCCGAGCTCGGTGCCGAGCTGGCGGCCGCGACCGGCCGGATCGGGACCGAGTGGGCGGTGGAGGCGGCGGGGTACCGGACCGGCTGATCCGGCATCGGCGCCCTCCGCCGACGCCCCGGGCGGCGGCCTGGGCGGCGACCACGGGCGGCGACCACGGGCGGCGACCTGGGTGCGACCACGGGTGGCGGAGCCGCCCCGCGCGACGCTCCGGCCGGGGTGACGGGCGCCCGCCGGTCCGGCTACCGACCGCCGGCCGGGGCGGGGCTGATCGCGCAGCGCAGCCGGGCGGGCAGCGCCATCGGGTCGGGCGCCCCGCCGCCCTGCAGCCAGCCGGTCACCACCCGCACGTCGAGGGTGCTGCGGACCGGGCCGACCGCGACCACCGGCGACGTCGCGCGGCTCCGGTCCGGCACGCAGCCCTGCACGAGCAGCATCAGGCCCGGCCGGCGGCCGGCGCAGACGGCGGGGCCGAGCCGGCAGCCGGCGGTGACGAGCATGCCGTGCGGGCTGTCCCGCACCACCGCGCGCAGGCCCTCGAACAGCACCTCGTCGATCCCCGGCAGCGCCGCGACGACGCCGCCACCGACACCACCGCCACCGACACCACCGCCACCGCCACCGCCGACAACACCACCGCCGCCGACAACACCACCGCCGCCGTCACCACCGCAGTCGCCGACACCGCCGTCGCCGTCACCACCGCACCCGCCGACACCGACACCGGGACCGGGACCGGGATCGCCGTCGTCGTCGAAGCCGGAGGGCATGTGCGCACAGGACCCGCACCGGACCACCGTGAAGCCATCCATGGACACCTCCTGCAAACCGGAACCATTGTCGTTTAGAGTTCACGGTAGCAGTCGTCGACGCAGGAGGAACCCCGTGAAGCCCGGCATCCACCCCTCGTACGGTCCGGTCGTCTACCAGGACATGTCGACCGGCGACCGGTTCCTGACCCGGTCCACCGAGACGTCCCGGGAGACCGTCGAGTGGTCCGACAGCAACTCCTACCCGCTGGTCCGGGTCGACATCACCGCGGCGTCGCACCCGTTCTGGACGGGCAACACCCGGGTGCTCGACGCCGCCGGGCAGGTCGAGAAGTTCCGCCGCCGGTTCGGTGAGCGCAAGCGCTGAGCACGGCCGGACGGGCGGCCGCGGGGTTCCGCGACCGCCCGTCCCTGAGCCCGGTCTCGCACCGGGTGGTCCTGCCCGGGATCAGCCGGCCCGGCTGATCTCCGTCATCTCCTCGCGCGGGATCACCTTGATCCGCTCGCGGCCGCGGGCCTCGCCCAGACCGCGCTCGTGCTTGTCCAGGGTGAGCCAGCCGTCCCAGGTGGTGAACGGGACGCCGCGCCCGGCCAGCAGCGCGTCGACCGCCTCCGGATCGCGCTGCGCGGCGCGGGGCAGGCCGTCGGCGTCGGCCAGCAGGCTGCCGACGGTCTCCGAGGCGCAGCCCTTGGTGTGCCCGATCAGCCCGACCGGGCCGCGCTTGATCCAGCCGACGGCGTAGACGCCCGGATGGCCGGCCACCCGGCCGGCCTCGTGCGGGACGACGCCGCGTGCGGCGTCGAACGGCAGCCCGGCGAGCTCGGACCCGGTGTAGCCCACGGCCCGGTAGACCGCACCGACCGGGTACTCGGTGTACACCCCGGTCCCGCGCACGGATCCGTCGCCGGTGTACTCGGTGCGCTCGACCCGCAGACCGGTCACCCGGTCGGTGCCGAGCACCCGGTCCGGCCGCGCGAAGAAGTGCAGGTGCACCCGGCGCGGATCGCCGCGGCGGTCGCGGATCGCCCAGTCCTGCAGGATCTTCACCACCATCTGGACGTGCTTGGTGGCGCGGATGTCGGCCATCGAGCCGTCGTCGAACTCGACGTCCTCCGGATCGACGACCACCTCCAGGCCGGGCACGTGATCGAGCTCGCGCAGCTCCATCGGGCTGAACTTGGCCTGCGCGAGACCGCGCCGGGCGAACACGTGCACGTCGGTCGCCGGATTGACGGCGAGACCGGCGTGCACCGAGTCCGGGATCTCGGTGGAGAGCATGTCCTCGGCGGACTTGGCGAGCACCCGGGCGACGTCGAGCGCGACGTTGCCGGCGCCGATCACGGCGACCGACGACGCGTCGAGGGTCCACTCGCGACCGACGTCGGGATGGCTGTCGTACCACCGCACGAACTCGGCGGCGCCGTGGCTGCCGGGCAGGTCGATGCCGGGGACGTCCAGGTCGCGGTCGCGCTCGCAGCCGGTCGCGACGATCACCGCGTCGTAGTGCTCGCGCAGGTCGTCCAGGGTGAGATCGGTGCCGTAGTGGACGTTGCCGAACAGCCGCACGGCCGGGTTGTCCAGCACCCGGTGCAGGGCGTTGACGATCTGCTTGATCCGCGGATGGTCCGGGGCGACGCCGTAGCGCACCAGGCCGAACGGCGCGGGGAGCTTCTCGAACAGGTCCACCGCCACCTCGGCGTCGGACTTGATCAGGGTGTCGGCGGCGTAGATCCCGGCCGGGCCGGCACCCACCACCGCGACGCGCAGCGCGTTCATCGTTCTCCTCGGGGTCGACGACCCCCGAGCGTAGATGAGGTAAGCCTTACCTTATTATGACGAAGGTAACACGATGCGCGGCAACAGGTCCGGGAAGTGGCCGCCGACCCGCTCGGAGTGCCGCCGCCACTCGCGCGGGTAGCCGAGCGAGACCTCGACGAACGGGACGCCGTCGACGGTCACCGTCCGCGGGATGTGCAGGTGCCCGTGCACGACGGCCTTCGCCCGGTAGCGCCGGTGCCAGTCGGCGGTCGCCGTGGTGCCGCACCACAGCGCGAACTCGGGATGGTGCAGCACGTCGCAGGGCTCGCGGACCAGCGGCCAGTGGTTGACCAGCACGGTCGGGAGGTCCTCGTCGAGCCCGTCGAGCCGGGCCGTCGTGGTCGCCACCCGGGCGACGCTCCACGCCTCCCGGGTCGGGTACGGGTCCGGGTACATCAGGTGCTCGTCGGTGCACACCACCCCGGCCGCGTACGCGGCGGCCAGCCCCTCGGCCGAGGTGGACGTGCCGGCCGGCAGGAACGAGTAGTCGTAGGGCACGAACAGCGGTGCGACGACGGCCGGCCCGCCCGGCCCGTCCCACACCGGGTACGCGTCCTCCGGGGTGTGCACGCCGATCTCGCGGCAGCGGCGGACCAGCTCGTCGTAGCGGGCGACGCCGGCGAGCTGCTCGACCTCCTCGGCGCGGGCGTTCCTGGCCCGGGTCCAGAGCTCGTGGTTGCCGGGCGTCCAGAGCACCGTGGCGAACCGCTCGCGCAGCGCGGCCAGGGTGCCGGCGACGCCCTCGATGCGCTCGTCGACGTCGCCCGCGACGATCAGCCAGTCGTCCGGGTGCGCCGGGGCGAGCGCGTCGGCGATCGTCCGGTTCTCGGCGTGACGGACGTGCAGGTCGCTCACCGCGAGCAGGCGCGGGCCATCCGGGGCGGACACCTCACCAGTAGTACCCGCCGGGCCGGCCCGGATCGGACCGGGCCGGCCGAAAAGTTCCTTACCGCGAGTAGCTTACTGCCGGTAGCCTCGGTCCCGAGCTCGACGACGAGGACACGACGCGGGAGGTCGGCATGGCGGGATCACGCGGGGCGCGGCGCTGGGTCCGGTGGGTGCTGCGGCACGGGGCGGTGCGGCGGGAGGTGTCCCGGCAGGCCGCCAGGGGTGACCTGGGCGCCCGGATGATCATCGAGCCGGACGCGGTGCGCGACCCGTACCCGCACTACGAGGCCCTGCGGTCGCAGGGCCGCCTGGTGCGCTCGGCGCTGAGCTGGACCACCGTCGACCACGAGATCACCACCGAGGTGCTGCGCAGCCCCGACTTCTGCGTCGGCCTGCGGATGCCGGAGAACGCACCCGGGCTGCTCAAGGCGGCGCTGCGGGCCGGGGGGAGCTGGCCGCTGGGGCCGGCCGAGCCGCCGTCGCTGCTCGCGATCGACCCGCCGGACCACAACCGGATCCGCAAGCTGGTCACCCGCTCGTTCAGCGCCAAGGCGATCACCCGGCTGCGCGGCCGCACCGAGGAGGTCGCGGCCGGGCTGCTCGACGACATGGAGTCCGGCCGGGCCCGCTCCGGCACGCACCGGCGGGCCGACGTCGTGGCGCAGTACGCCTCGCTGCTGCCGGCCACCGTGATCGCCGAGATGCTCGGTGCGCCGCTGTCCATGCGCGAGGACTTCCTGCGCTGGGGCGAGGGCGGCGCCTACTCGCTCGACATGGGCCTCACCTACCCGATGTTCCGGCGCTCGGAGCGGGACATCGACGCGCTGGCCGACTGGATGGCCGGCCACTTCGAGGACCTGCGCCGCAACCCGAACGACAGCATCCTGTCCTCGCTGGTCCAGGCCTACGACGAGGAGGAGGGCCGGCTCACCCACGACGAGCTGGTGTCGCTGGCGCTGCTGCTGCTCGCCGCCGGGTTCGAGACCACCGTCAACCTGATCGGCAACGGCACCCGGCTGCTGCTGGCCCATCCCGACCAGCTGGAGCGGCTGCGCGCCGATCCGTCGCTCTGGCCGAACGCCGTCGACGAGATCCTGCGCTTCGACTCCCCGGTGCAGCGCACCGGCCGGGTCGCCGCCCGGGACACCGAGGTGTGCGGCTTCCCGGTCAAGCGGGGTGCGCTGGTGCTGACCCAGCTCGGCGGGGCCAACCGGGATCCGGCGGTGTTCACCGATCCCGGGCGGTTCGACGTCGGCCGGGAGAACGCCGACCGGCACGTCGCGTTCAGCCAGGGCATCCACTACTGCCTGGGCGCCGCGCTGGCCAAGATGGAGGGCGAGGTCGGCCTGCGGGCCCTGTTCGACCGCTATCCGGACCTGCGCTCCGACGGGCCGGCGGAGCTGCGCGGGACCCGGGTGCTGCGCGGCTACCGCAGCCTGCCGGTCCGGCTCGGCGAGGCCCGCAGCGACGTGCAGGAGCCGGTCGCCTGAGCCGGCTCAGATCCGGGTGGACGCGCTGGTCACGGTCGTCGTGACCAGGCTGATGATCGCCATGCCGATCACCAGGTGGATGACGCCGGTGGCGATCCGGACGGTGAGCGGCTCGGTGGAGAACGCCAACGGGTAGACCGTGGCCACCGCGGTGAGCAGGCCCGCGATCCAGCCGAAGTACGCCATCGGGCTGGGCACCGCGACCAGCAGCAGCTGGGCGAGCCCGGTCGCCGCCAGCGCGGCCAGCGCGGCGGCGATCGCGAGCTGGACGGCGCCGTCCCAGCCGCCGATGATGTCGCCCTCGATCGGCGCCAGGTACGGGATCTGCAGCAGCACCCGCACGATCAGGAACCCGACCATCGCGATCAGCGCGGCGATCACCGCGGTCGCGACGCCGCCGGCCCACAGCCGGCCCGCCTGCACGGCCGGCCGGCGCGGGGGGTGGGGATCCCGGCTCATCTCACGGGTCCGGTCGTCCTCGGACATCGTCGTCTCCCCCGGGTGTCGCGCTGGTCTGTGGATCGGGCGGGTGGATCGCACGAGGAGTGTGACGCATCCGTGCGGAGCACGCGTGATCACCCGGCGTGCCCGGCACGTTACGCCGCGACCCGGCAACGTGGAACCAGCCGTACCGGCAACCCGCGGGACTCGCACCGATCGTGGCCCCACGTCCGCCGAGATGCAGCTCAGCGGGCCGGGCGGCGCTGCGCGGCCCGCTGAGCTGCATCTCGGCGAGGACGGCCGGGTCAGCCGCGCGGCGGGCCCGGCGGGCGGACCAGCCGGTCGAGCAGCCGGTCGGCCTCCGCGGCCGGATCCGTGGTGAGGCCGGCGTGCACCGGGCCGGGGGCGACGATGGTGCTGCGCGCCGTCGTCAGCCTGCGGAACCGGCGCCCGATGTCCTCCCCCGCACCCGGGCCGCGGGCGGCGAGCGCGCCGGTGGCGTGCCGGTCCGAGCGCGGCGGCTCCGGGACCGAGGCGACCGCCGCGATCGTCGCGAGCAGGTCGTCGACGGCGTCGGCGTCGCAGTGCGGGTCCAGCGCGGCGAGCCGGGCCCGGTCCAGCTCGACCCGGACCACCAGGGCGTCGTGCGGGCGGCAGTACAGCAGCACCCCGGCGTTCATCGTCTCGCCGCGCTCGATCCGCGGGACCACCCGCAGCAGCGCGTACTCGTAGCCGACCGGACCGCTCACCGGCCGGCCCCGCCGATCCGCAGCCACGACGGGTGCCGGGGCTCCCGCTGCACCGGTCGCGGCCGGCCGGCCGCGACCGTCCCGGCCACCCCCGGCAGCCAGGCGGAGCGCTGCGCGACCCGGTCGAGCAGGGCGCCGCGGTAGCCGGCCCGGACCGCGTCCGGCGAGCCGAACCCGTCGGTGCCGTCCAGCCACTCGTCGGGCACCAGCGCCAGCACGCCGTCCAGCAGCTCAGCGGTGACCAGCGGGGCGAGCGCGGCGTCGGCGGCGGCCAGGTCCGGGTGCGCGCCGAGCAGCACGTGGTCGCCCGCGTCGAACGGCCGGGCCGGGAACCGGGCCACCGAGCCCCAGTCGTGGGCGAAGGTCAGCGTCGCGCCGTGGTCGATCAGGTACGGGCTGCGGTGCCACAGCAGCATGTTCGAGTTCCGCCAGGACCGGTCGACGTTGCCGACCAGCGCGTCGAACCACAGCACCCGCCCGGCGAACCCGGGGCCGACGTCGAACGCCAGCGGGTCCAGGTCGAGCGCCCCGGGCAGGAAGTCGATCGCCAGGTTCAGCCCGGCGGAGCGCCGGAGCAGCTCCTGGACCTCCTGGTCCGGCTCGGAGCGGCCGAGGCCGCCGTCGACGGTGATCGTGGCGATCTCCGGGACCGGCAGGCCGAGCGCGCGGGCCAGCTCCCCCGCGACGATCTCGTTGACCAGCACCGCCCGGCCCTGGCCCGCGCCGGTGAACTTGACCGCGTAGCTGCCGAGATCGTCGGCCTCCATCAGGCCGGGCAGCGATCCGCCCTCGCGCAGCGGGAGCACGTAGCGGATCGCCGTGACATGACGCAGGCCCCGCTCGGGCGGGGCCGGTGGGGAGGACACGGCGCGAGGGTAGTGCGGCGCGCCGGGCGGTCGCGATCCAGATGCGCGACCGCCCGCACCCCGTGGCGTCGGGGTGCGGGCGGGTGGTGGTTCACCGGCCCGTCCGGCGTCGGGGTGCGCGGACGGGCCGGGAGGTCCGGTGTGCTCAGACCGAGACGGTCTGCCGCGGGATGGCCTGGGTCTGCTCGATCCGGCGCTCGGCGTGCTTCGCGAGCAGCTCGTCCGCGCTGAACCGGCCCGGGCCGGAGACCATGAAGGCGAGCAGCCCGCAGATGATCACGCCGACCAGCGCCCAGCCGTTGTCGGCCATGAACAGGCCGTGCTGGCCGTGCACGAAGTAGATCGCGCCCGCCATCACGAACACCATCAGCGCCGACGGCACGACCATCCGCAGGCCGAGCAGCAGCGAGGCGGACAGCACCAGCTCGACGACGATCGTGAACGAGGCCGCCGCGATGGCCAGCGGGATGCCGAACTTGCTGAACACCGCTGCCGTGTCGAACAGGCCGGCGTCGACCTTCATCCAGGCGTGCATCACCAGGATGTAGGCGAGCAGGACACGGCCGACGAGCAGGACGACGTCGCGCGGGGTGCCGGTCAGGGAGCGGTACACGGTGCCTCCAGGGTGCGGACATGATCACGTCGGGTGACACGGTGATCACTGAATGCACAAGAGCCTAGGAGATCAACCGCCTTGCGCCACCCGGTCCAGCGACTCTGCGCGACGAGCTGACCGCATCGCGCGACGAGTGTCGTTGCACTCACACCTCGTCGTGCGGCGCCCGCCACGACCGGGCGATCCGGCGCCGCGACCGGTCCGGACGCCGCCGAGCGGCCCGGGCGGTTCCGCATCGCCGCTGGTCACAGGCACGGAACGTGCACGGTGTCGGCGGCCGGTCACCCGTCTGCCCCAGTACTCACGGGTAACTTGGGACGGCATCACGGACCGTTTCCGGCACCCGGCAGCCGGTCGCCCGTGCGGTACCGCCCGTCGCGGACGGCGCCGTCCGCGACGGGCGGTACCCCCGGGCGGCCCAGCGCGACCGGACCTGTGCGGACCGTCGCCGGTACCCCCGTCCGACAGCACCGTCCGACAGCACCGTCCTGCAGCACCGTCCGATACCGCGACTCGCGCTCGTGTCGGCGCGCTGCCCGATCCGCGCTGCGGAATGATGGACCCGTGTCCGACACGAGCATCGACATCACCGCCACTCCGGAGTGGACCGCGCTGACCGAGCACGCGGCGGAGGTCGAGCCCCGCCACCTGCGGGCGTTGTTCGCCGACGACCCGGGCCGGGCCGCCGCGCTGACCGCACGCGGCGCCGACCTGCTCCTCGACTACTCCAAGCACCGGATCACCCGGGAGACGGTCCGGCTGCTGGGCGCGCTCGCCCGGGCCGCCGGGCTCCGCGAGCGCACCGAGGCGATGTTCACCGGCGAGCGGGTCAACACCTCGGAGAACCGCGCCGTGCTGCACACCGCCCTGCGGCTCCCCCGGGACGCGACGCTGGTCGTCGACGGCCAGGACGTCGTCGCCGACGTGCACGCGGTGCTCGACCGGATGGGCGAGTTCACCGACGCGGTCCGGTCCGGCGCGTGGACCGGGTTCACCGGCAAGCCGATCCGCACCGTCGTCAACATCGGCATCGGCGGCTCCGATCTCGGCCCGGTGATGGCCTACGAGGCGCTGCGCGACTACGCCCGGCGCGACCTCGAGTGCCGCTTCGTGTCCAACATCGACCCGACCGACCTGACCGAGGCGCTGACCGGGCTGGACCCGGCGACCACGCTGTTCGTGGTGTCGTCCAAGACGTTCACCACCCAGGAGACGCTGACCAACGCGCGCAACGCCCGGTCCTGGCTGCTCGACGGGCTCGGCACCGACGACGGGAAGGCGATCGCCCAGCACTTCGTCGCGGTGTCCACCAACGCCGAGAAGGTCGCCGGGTTCGGCATCTCCACCGACAACATGTTCGGCTTCTGGGACTGGGTCGGTGGCCGGTACTCGCTGGACTCCGCGATCGGGCTGTCCCTGATGTGCGCCATCGGCAAGGAGCACTTCGCCGAGTTCCTGGCCGGGATGCACGCCATGGACGTGCACTTCCGGACCACCCCGCCGGAGGAGAACCTGCCGGTCATCGCCGGGATGCTCGGCATCTGGTACACGAACTTCTTCGGCGCCGAGACCCGCGCGGTGCTCCCCTACAGCCAGTACCTGCACCGGCTGCCCGCCTACCTGCAGCAGCTGACGATGGAGTCCAACGGCAAGTCCGTCCGCGGCGACGGCACCCCGGTCAGCACCGTCACCGGCGAGATCTTCTGGGGCGAGCCCGGCACCAACGGCCAGCACGCGTTCTACCAGCTGCTGCACCAGGGCACCCGGATCGTGCCCGCCGACTTCATCGGCTTCGCGCAGCCGCACCACGCGCTCCCCGGCGAGGACAGCGACCCGGGGGACAGCGGCTCCGGGGACATGCACGACCTGTTCATGGCGAACCTGTTCGCGCAGACCGCGGCGCTGGCGTTCGGCAAGACCGCCGAGGAGATCGCCGCCGAGGGCACCCCGGCCGACGTGGTGCCGCACAAGGTGATGCCCGGCAACCGGCCGACCTCGACGATCCTCGCCGAGAAGCTGACCCCGGCCGTGCTCGGCCAGCTGATCGCGTTCTACGAGCACGTCACGTTCGTCGAGGGCACGATCTGGGGCATCGACTCCTTCGACCAGTGGGGTGTGGAGCTCGGGAAGGTGATGGCCAGGCAGTTCGGGCCCGCGCTGTCCGCGGCCGAGCCGCCGTCGGCGCAGGAGGCCGGCCTGGACCCGTCCACCGCCGCGCTGATCGGCCAGTACCGGGCGTGGCGCGGGCGGTGAGCCCGGCCGCCCCGGCCCGCGACGTCCGCCGGCTCGCGATCGTCGCGCTGGTGCTGCTCGCGGCGGCGGTGGCGCTGATGGCCGTCGCGAGCTCCGGCGCGCTGGCCGGCCGGGACGTCGGCACCGCGGTCGGGCTGGCCGACGAGCGGCGGCCGGCGGCGACCGCGACCGCGCTGGTCGTGACCGAGATCGGCAACACCGCCGCGAGCGCGGGCCTCGCGCTGGTGGTGGGCGGCGCGCTGGCCTGGCGGGGGTTCCGGGCCGAGGGGCTGTGCGTGGCGCTCGTCCCGCTGCTGACCAGCGTCGTGTTCACCGCGCTGAAGCGGGTCCTGGACCGGCCCCGGCCGCCGGAGGAACTGCAGGTGATGGCGGTGGCGAACGAGTCGCTGCCGTCCGGGCACGCGGCGATGGCGGCCGCCGCCTGGACCGTGCTGGTGCTCGTGCTGTGGCCGCGGTGCGCGGCCCGGGGCCGGGCGCTGCTCGCCGGGTTCGCGGTGCTGTGGGTGGTGGCGGTCGGGATCACCCGGATCTACCTGGGCGTGCACTGGCTGTCCGACGTGCTCGCCGGCTGGGCGCTGGGGGCCGGGCTGGCGTTCGCCGGGGTCGCGGTGCTGGCCGCGGTGACGGCGCGCCGGGCCGCGGAGGTCTGACTCCTCGCCGGCCCGGCCGGGTGGTTCAGCCCTCCGAGGACCGCTCCTCGTCGGCGGGCGGGTCCAGGGCCCGGGTGACCGCCTCGGCCCGCGACCGGGTCGCGGCGAGCTCGCGGGCGGTCTCGATCCACCCGACGACGTCGTCGCGCACCCAGGCGCCGCGCAGCGCGTCCGCGCCCCGGGACCAGGTCCGCAGCACCCCGGTCGCCTCCCCCGCCGAGTCCGAGCGGCGCCACCGGCGGTCGGTGGCGAGCACCCGGGTCATCGCGCCGACCGCACGCATCGCCTTCGCGACCTCGGCGACGTTCTCGATCGGCACCGGCAGCCCGGCGACCGCGTGCGCGACCTGCGCCCGCCGCGCCACCAGCAGCAACCCCACCAGCGTCAGCAGCACCAGCGCCGCCCCGGCGAGCGCCGGGCCGGTGCCGAGGAACGCACCGAGCACCGCCGCCACGGCGACCACCGGCACCGCGAACCGCAGCCGTCGGGTCCATCCGGCCAGCGCGACGGCGCGATGCTGCGCCGCCCGGTCCGGCGGGCCCTGCTCGGCCCGGACCAGGCCGCGGTCGACGAACAGCAGGGCGGCATCCGAGTCGTCCGGCACGCCGAGATCATGCCACCGGCCCCGGGACGCGGAACACGCGCGCGCCGCACCGGCGTTGTCGTGATCGTGACCGAGCGGATGCGGGTACGCGCGCCGGAGCTGCGCGGGCGGCGGTGGCTGAACACCGGCGGCCGGGAGCTGACCCTGGCCGGGCTCCGCGGCCGGATCGTCGTGCTGGACTTCTGGACCTTCTGCTGCGTCAACTGCCTGCATGCGCTCGACGAGCTGCGCGCCGTCGAGCACGAGTTCGGCGACGTGCTCACCGTGATCGGCGTGCACTCGCCGAAGTTCCTGCACGAGGCCGATCCGGCGGCCGTCGAGGCGGCGGTGGAACGCTACGGCGTGGCCCATCCGGTGCTCGACGATCCGGAGCTGACCACCTGGGACGCCTACGCCGCCCGCGCCTGGCCGACGCTGGCCGTCGTCGATCCGGAGGGGTTCGTCGTCGCCCGGATGGCCGGTGAGGGGCACGGCCCCGGCCTGGCCGCCCTGGTCCGGGAGCTGATCGCCGAGCACGGCGACCGGCTGCGCCGCGGCGACGGCCCGTACCTGCCGCCGCCCGCCCCGGCCACGGCGCTGCGCTTCCCCGGGAAGGTGACCCGGCTCCCCACCGGCGGGTTCCTGGTGTCCGACAGCGCGCACCACCAGCTCGTCGAGCTGGCCGACGACCTGGTCACCGAGCGGCGCCGGTTCGGCGACGGGACCCGCGGGCTGCGCGACGGACCGGCCGCGGACGCGCGGTTCGCCGAGCCGCAGGGGCTGCTCGTGCTGCCCGACGGCGACACCGTCCTGGTCGCCGACACCGTGAACCACGCCGTCCGGTCGCTGTCGCTGGCCGCGGGCACCGTCTCCACGCTCGCCGGGACCGGCGAGCAGCTGCGCGAGCGGATCCCGCCCGGATCGGGCGCCGCACAGCTGTCGTCGCCGTGGGACCTCGCGCTGTGGGACGACGGCCGGGTGGTCGTCGCGATGGCCGGTTCGCACCAGCTGTGGACCGTCGACCCGGGCACCGGGGCCGCGACCGTGCTCGCCGGCACCACCAACGAGGGCCTGCGCGACGGCGCGTTCGACGAGGCGTTCCTGGCCCAGCCGAGCGGGCTCGCCACCGGGCCGGACGGCACGCTGTGGGTCGCCGACTCCGAGGTGTCGGCGCTGCGCCGGGTGTCGGCCGAGCCGGTCACCGGGCCGCAGGTGGGCACCGCCGTCGGGCTGGGCCTGTTCGACTTCGGGCACCGGGACGGGCCGGCCGCCGAGGCGCTGCTGCAGCACCCGCTCGGCGTCACCGTGCTGCCCGACGGCTCGGTCGCCGTCGCCGACACCTACAACGGCGCCGTACGCCGCTTCGATCCGGGCCGCGGCACCGTCAGCACCCTCGCCGACGGCCTCGCCGAGCCGTCGGACCTGCTGGTCGACGGCGACACCCTGGTCGTCGTCGAGTCGGCGGCGCACCGGCTGGTCCGGCTGCCGATTCCCGCCGGGTCGCCGGTCGCCGGGGACGCGCACCGGGTGCGCCGGGTCCCGACGCCGCTGGCCGCCGGCGTCAGCCTGCGGATCGGGTTCACCCCACCCGCCGGTCAGCACCTCGACGACCGGTTCGGCGACCCGACGTCGCTGACCGTGGCCGCCGACCCGCCCGGGCTGCTGCGCGCCGGCGCCGGCACCGCGACCGGCCTCGTCCGGACCCTCGAGCTCGATCCGGCGGTCGGGTCCGGGGTGCTGCAGGTCGCGGTCGCCGCCGCGGCCTGCGACGCCGCGCCGGACGGCACCTCCGCCACGTTCGCCGCCTGCCACCGCTACCAGCAGGACTGGGGCATCCCGGTCGTCGTGACCCCGGACGGGCCGTCCACACTCGACCTGGACCTGCGCGCGGTCCACTGAGTCCGCTACCACGGCTCGGTGACCTCGCGGAGCCGACGATGGCCCTACCCGCTGCTCGCCGTGCTCGTGCTGCTCGCCGGGTTCGTGGCACGGAACTACCGGCCGCGGGCCGCGCCGCCACCGGTGCCGGGGCACGGTGCCGTCAGCACCGAGCGGGGCGCCGTGGGTGGTGGCGCTCGCGTCCGCCGCCGACCGTCCGGTCAAGCACTGCGTGGGAACGCTGGTCGCGCCGTCGGTCGTCGTCACGGCGTCGCACTGTGTGATGAACCGGGAGCCGGCGGACCTGACGGTGATCGCCGGTCGGACCGATCTGCGGACCCGCGACGGTGTGGAGGTCCCGGCGGCCGACCTGTGGGAGGTGCCCGGTGCGTTCGACGGGAACCCGATCCTCGGCGGGCTGTCCGGCCCGGTGGCTGCGGCACCCGACCTCGGGACGGTGCTCCTCGCCGAGCCGTTGGCACAGCCGACGCTGCCGCTCGACACGACCGGTGGCGTCACCCCGGCGCGGCCGGTCGTCTTCCACGGGTGGCGGGTGGATCCGGCGGACCGACAGCGGTGCACCGGTCGTCGGCGGCGGCCGGCCGGCGGGGGTGAACGCCTGGGCCCCGACCCGGGCCCGGCAACCCCGAACCACCACGCGCGGGTCGCCACCCACGCTGCCGAGCTGCCGCGCCTGATCGACCGGGCGGGCGTCACCGGGCGGTTCACCGGCTGATCCGCCTCACCCCTCCAGCCAGGTCAGCACCGCCATCACCCGCCGGTGGTCGTCCGACGACGGGGGCAGCCCGAGCTTGGTGAAGATCGACGAGATGTGCTTCTCGACGGCCCCCTGGGTGATCACCATCAGCCGTCCGATGGCGGTGTTGGTGCGGCCCTGCGCCATCAGCTCCAGCACCTCGCGCTCGCGCGGCGACAGCTCCGCCAGCGGGTCGCGGCGGCGGCGCCGGGTGAGCAGCGCCGACACCACCTCCGGATCGAGCACGGTGCCGCCGGCGGCGACCCGGGTGAGCGCGTCGGACAGGTCGGCGAGCTTGGACACCCGGTCCTTGAGCAGGTAGCCGACGCCGCCGCCGGCCTCCAGCAGGTCGGTGGCGTAGGACTCCTCCACGTACTGGGAGAGCACCAGGATCCCGATCTCCGGGTACTGCCTGCGGATCTCCAGCGCCGCGCGCAGCCCCTCGTCGGTGAACGACGGCGGCATCCGCACGTCCACCACCGCCACCTCCGGGCGGTGCTCGGCCACCACCTCGACCAGCGCGGCCCCGTCGCCGACCGCGGCGAGCACCGTCGCACCCGCCTCCTCCAGCAGCCGGACCAGCCCCTCCCGCAGGAGCATCGAGTCCTCGGCGAGGACAACGCGCATCGTCATGCGTGCATCCTCGCCGGTGCGCCGCGGAGCGCTCACCCCTCCCCCAGCCCGGCGACCGGGACCTCGGCGGTGAGCACCGTCGGCCCGCCCGGCGGGCTGTGCACGTCCAGGCTGCCCTCGACGATCTCCAGCCGGTCGGCGAGCCCGGCCAGCCCGTGCCCCTTGCCCGGGTGGGCGCCGCCGCGGCCGTCGTCGCGGACCACCACCCGCAGGACCGTGTCGTCGACGGTGACGGTCACCGTGACCGCGGAGGCACCGGCGTGCTTGGCGATGTTGGTCAGCGCCTCGGACACCACGAAGTACGCGGTGTTCTCGACGAGTGCCGGCAACCGGGCGCCCGGGTCCAGCTCGACGTCGAGGTCCACCGGCACCGGGCAGCGGCCGGCCGCGGCGGCCAGCGCCGGGCCCAGGCCGCGGTCGGCGAGGATCGGTGGGGCGATGCCGCGGGACAGCGCGCGCAGCTCGGACAGCGCCTCGCGGGTCTGCTCGAGGGCCTCGTGCAGCAGCGGCCGGGCGCGTTCGGGATCGTCGTCGAGCCGCCGCACCGCCGACTCGAGATCCATGCCGAGCCGGACCAGCCGCTGCTGCGGCCCGTCGTGGATGTCCCGCTCCAGCCGGCGCAGCGTCTGCGCCTCCGCGGCGACCGCCGCCCGCCGGCCGGAGGCCAGCGCCTGCGCCCGGGCGCGCAGTGCCGCGGTCTGGTTGGTCAGCAGGCCGCGGGCCAGCAGGGCGCGCACGTCGGTCAGCCAGCGCACCACGGTCGGCAGGGTGACCAGCAGCAGCACGCCGAGGCCGGTGTTCAGCGCGATGTCCCCGACGCCGGAGTGCACCCCGGTCACCGACCGGAACAGGGTCCAGTCCTCGCTGCCGCGCGGGATCGACCACTGCCAGAACACGTAGAGCAGCCCGCCCAGGCCGGCCACCGACCAGACCAGCGCGACGGCCGCGGTCACCGCGCGGACCGGCAGCGCGATGACCGCGTGCGCGACGTCCCGCCAGCTCTGCGGGTCGACCAGCGCGCGGAACAGCCGGCCCATCAGCCGCCGGCCGCGGTTGGGCCGGTAGTGGTGCGGTGGCAGCGGCAGCCCGGTGGCCGCCTCGGTGGCGCGGCGCTCCAGCTCGGCGAAGCCGCGGGCCGCGGCCAGCGTGCCGACGGTGATCGGGATCCCGATCCAGATGACGAACGTCCCGGCGCCGAGCACCAGCCCGATGATCACCACCAGCCCGCTGACCACGGCCAGCGGGAGCCCGGCCAGCAGGTACGCCATCTGTGCGCCGAGCCGGGTCCGGCCGGGCCAGCCGGACGGCCAGTGCATCGCCTGCGGCAGGTGCAGCGGACCGTCCCGGAACACGTGCTCGCGCATCCCGCCGATGCCCCGGCCGTCCGCCGCCCGGACCAGGTGCGGATCGAGCGGACCGCCCGGGGGCACCCGCTCCGGCCCGGCCACCGGGTCACCGGCGGCCGCCGGGTCGTTCCCCGGCGCGCGGGTGGTCTCGGGCATCGCGGCCCCCTCCGGTTCGGGTGGTGCGCGTCGAGAATAGGCGGCGCGCGGCGATGCGCTCGCGATGCCGGGTGTGACGTGATGAGCTGGGCGCGCGACGGCGCCGACGTGAGAGCGAGGATCTTCCGGTGGACCCCTCCGACCTGCAGGACGTGCTGGACTCGGTTCGCGACTTCATCCGCACCGAGGTGGTGCCGCTGGAGGAGACGATCGACGCCGAGGACGAGGTCCCCGCGCGGATCGTCGCCCAGTGCAAGGAGATGGGGCTCTACGGGTTCACCATCCCCGAGCAGTACGGCGGCCTGGGGCTGAGCGCGTCGGAGGAGGTCCGGATGGCCTTCGAGCTCGGCTGGACGACACCCGCGCTGCGCTCGCTGTTCGGCACCAACAACGGCATCGCCGGGCACGTCCTGCTGGAGGGCGGCACCGACGAGCAGAAGCAGCGGTGGCTGCCGCGGCTGGCCTCGGGTGAGGTGACCGCGTCGTTCGGGCTGACCGAGGCCGACGCCGGGTCCGATCCCTCGTCGCTGACCACCCGCGCCGTCCGGGACGGCGACTCCTGGGTGCTCAACGGCTCGAAGCGCTACATCACCAACGCCCCGGTCGCCGACGTGATCATGGTGTTCGCCCGGACCGACCCGGACGCCCCCGGCAACCGCGGCATCTCGACCTTCCTGGTGCCGCGCGACACCCCGGGCCTGACGGTCGGGCCGAAGGACCACAAGATGGGCCAGTTCGGGGCCTGGACCGCCGACGTCCATCTCGACGACGTCCGGGTCCCGTTCGACGCCGTCGTCGGCGGCACCGACGGGATCGACAGCGGTTTCCTCACCGCCGCCCGCTGCCTGGCGCACGGCCGGCTGCACATCGCCGCGGTGTGCGTCGGGATGGCCGACCGGCTGGTCCACGAGACCGTCGAGTTCGCGCGCACCCGGGAGCAGGGCGGCCGGCCGATCGCCCGGTTCCAGCTGGTCCAGGGCCTCGTCGCGGACTCGGTGACCGACGCCCGGGCCGGCCGCGGCCTGGTCCTCGACGCGGCCCGCAGCTTCGACGACGGATCCGACAAGGTCTCCGGCCCCGCCACGGCGAAGTACTTCTGCTCGGAGATGGTGGGGCGGGTCGCCGACCGGGCGGTCCAGGTGCACGGTGGTGCGGGGTACATGCGCGGGGTCGCCGTCGAGCGGTTCTTCCGCGACGCCCGGCTGTTCCGGATCTACGAGGGCACCAGCCAGATCCAGCAGGTGATCATCGCCCGGGATGCGCTGGGGAAGGCCGCCCGGGCCTGACCCGGCCGGGCCCGCGGAGCGGGCCTCGGCGCGGGGCCTCGGCGCGGGGCCTCGGAGCGGCGCGGGGCGGGGCGGGGCGGCGCAGGTCGGGGCGACGCAGGTCGGGGCAACGCAGGTCGGGGCAACGCAGGTCGGGGCAACGCAGGTCGGGGCGGCGCAGGTCGAGGAGCGGCGCGGCTCCGCGCCGCGGGCCGCGACGCGCGGCGGCTCCACCAGCGCGGCGAACCGCCGCGCGCGGGGGCCACACCCACGTCCGCACGGGATCGCCACATCCGCACGGGATCATCACGTTCGCACGGGATCGAATCCGGTGCGAACGCCACGAACCCGTGCGAACGGCGGCCGCGCCGCCCCGGACCGCGCCGCCCCGCGGGCCGGTCCGGGCCGCGGAACGACGAACGCCCCGCCCGGGGGCGCCGGGCGGGGCGTTCGGTGGAACGGGATCAGTGGTGTGCGACACCCCGGTGGTACTCGAAGACGAGCCCACCCACCGCGATCAGGACCAGGGTCGCGCCGACGGTGACCAGCCAGGGGTACCAGAAGGCGAGCCCGATGGCGGTCAGCGCCGCGGCGGCCGCGATGCCCAGCGGCCAGTAGCTGCCCGGGGAGAAGAAGCCGACGTCGCCCGCGCCGTCGGAGACCTCGGCCTCCGGGTTGTCCTCGGGCCGCTCCTCCAGCCGGCGCGAGACGAACCGGAAGTAGGTACCGATGATCAGCGACAGGCCGGCGGTCAGCCAGAGCGCCGTCGTGCCCACGACCTCCTGGGTGAGGAACATGTACACCAGCGCGGCGATGACGAAGAACCCGGTGCAGATCTCGAAGATCCGGGACTCGATCTTCATGAGTCGTTCTCCCCTCAGCCCGTGGCCTGCGCGGCCAGCTGGCCACGGTCGGTCGGGAACGGCGTCGTCGTGATCGCCTCGGGGGCGCACCACTCGCCGCAGTTCAGCTCCTGCAGCGCCTCACCGGCGTTGTACGGCCGGCCGGTGACCGGGTTCGTCTCCTTGCGGAGCTGGATGTACCGGTCGTAGAGGGCGGGCTGCAGCGCGCGCACCTCGAAGTTCATCTGCGAGTGGTAGGTGCCGCAGAGCTCGGCGCACCGGCCGACGAACGCACCCTCGGTGTCGATGTTGTCGATCACATAGGTGTTGTCCTGGTCGTTGCGCTCCGGGAACGGGAAGACGTCGCGCTTGAACAGGAACTCCGGCACCCAGAACGAGTGGATCACGTCGGGCGAGCGCTGGGTGAACTCGATCGAGCGGTCGGTCGGCAGCACCATGATCGGGATGACGTCGCTGGTGCCCAGCGTGCTCACCGGCTGCCCGTCCGGCCCGACCTCGTCGGGGTAGGAGAACTCCCAGTTCCACTGGAAGCCGACGATGTCGACGCGGACGTCGGCCGGGCCGCCGGCGGTGGCCTCGTCCTTGTCGACGTAGTTCTGCACGTTCACGGTGAAGCCGAACAGCACCGCGACGATGACCGTCGGGATGGCGGTGAAGACCAGCTCGACCGGCAGGTTGTACTGCGTCTGGCGCGGCAGCGAGCCGTCGTCGTCCTTGCGCTTCCGGTGGAAGATCATCGCCCAGAACATGACGCCCCAGGTGATGACGCCGACGACGAGCGCGGCGATCGCGGACCAGGTCCAGAGGTTCCGCATGGCCTCGGCCTCGGGGGTGACCCCGACCGGCCATCCGAACCGGATGACCTCCTCCACCGAGCAGCCGGACAGCACCGGCGCCGCCAGCACACCCAGCAGGCCGACCTTCGCCGCCCGGGCGATCCGGGAGCGGCCTTCCGTTCGGGCCACTGCGCGCCGCCTTCCTGTCGTCTCCTGCGTCAGCCGCACTGCCAGCACGTTCTTTCCTGCCTTGCCGTCACCACGGGAACGGCCGCGACGGGCTCCGCCCCACTCGAATGGAGCACCGTCTTCGACCTCGCGTAGAGACTAGACGAAGGCCGCCCGCCGCGCGTCCTCCGGGGTCGTTGCGCGGGATCACCCGGGCGGGCGGAATCAGGCAGTCTCGCAGGAAAAAGACCGCTTCGCCCCGGGGCGCGCACGACGCGTCCGGATGACTCGTCATACTGACTTTCGTGTGCGGACTGCTGGGACTGCTGACCGCCGGGGCGGACGCCGCCAACCGGGTCGAGCCGATCGCCGACGCGCTGCGCTGTGCGCGGCATCGCGGCCCCGACGAGAGCGCGACGTGGAACGACCACGATCTCGTGCTGGGGTTCAATCGGCTGTCCATCATCGACGTCGACCACTCGCACCAGCCCCTGCACTGGGGGCCGGTGCCCGGCGAGGACACCCGGTACACGATCGTCTTCAACGGCGAGATCTACAACTACCTCGAGCTCCGTGAGGAGCTGATCGAGACCTACGACGCCGCGTTCGCCACCGAGGGCGACGGCGAGGTCATCGTGGCCGCGTTCCACTACTGGGGCCCGGACGCCGTGCAGCGGCTGCGCGGGATGTTCGCGTTCGCCATCTGGGACGCCGTCGAGCGCGAGATGTTCCTCGCCCGCGACCCGTTCGGCATCAAGCCGCTGTTCCTGGCGACGACCGCGACCGGCACCGCGTTCGCCAGCGAGAAGAAGTCGCTGCTCGCGCTGGCCGGCGAGCTGGGCATCGGGCTGGACCTGGAGCCCGCCGCGCTGCAGCACTACCTGACCCTGCAGTACGTGCCGGAGCCGATGTCGCTGCACCGGATGATCTCCCGGGTGGAGTCCGGCACGCACGTGACCGTCCGCCCCGGCGAGGAGCCGCTGCACCAGCGCTACTTCGCGCCGAAGTTCATCTCGCTGCCCAGCCACGCCCCGGCGAGCGCCGAGGCCGAGGCGATCGTGCACGGCGAGATCGCCGACGTGCTGCGCGACTCGGTGGCCAAGCACATGCGCGCGGACGTGACCGTCGGCGCGTTCCTCTCCGGCGGCATCGACTCGACCGCGATCGCGGCGCTCGCCAAGGAGCACAACCCGAACCTGATCACGTTCACCACCGGGTTCGAGCGCGAGGGCTACTCCGAGGTCGACGTGGCCGCGGAGTCGGCCGCGGCGATCGGCGTCCGGCACGTGGTCCGGACGGTCAAGCCGGACGAGATGATGGAGTCGCTGCCGCTCATCATCTGGTACCTCGACGACCCGGTGGCCGATCCGGCGCTGGTCCCGCTGTGGTTCATCGCGCGGGAGGCCCGCGAGCACGTCAAGGTCGTGCTGTCCGGCGAGGGCGCCGACGAGCTGTTCGGCGGGTACTCGATCTACCGGGAGCCGCTGTCGCTGGCGCCGTTCGAGAAGGTCCCCGGCACGCTGCGGCCGATCATGCGCCGGGCGTCGCGGCGGATGCCGGAGGGCATGCGCGGCAAGGACCTGCTGCGCCGCGGCTCGCTGAGCCTGGAGCAGCGCTACTACGGCAACGCGCGGATCTTCCGCGACGACCAGCTGCACGAGGTGCTGCGCGGCTACGACCCGCGGGTGTCGCACCAGGACGTCACGGCGCCGCACTACTTCGCCAGCCACGACTGGGACCCGGTCGCCCGGATGCAGCACGTGGACCTGTTCACCTGGCTGCGCGGCGACATCCTGGTCAAGGCCGACAAGATGACGATGGCGCACTCGCTGGAGCTGCGGGTGCCGTTCCTCGATCCCGAGGTGTTCGACATCGCGTCGTCGCTGCCGCAGTCGCAGAAGATCACCCACGGCTCGAACGGCACGACGAAGTACGCGCTGCGCCGGGCCTGCGAGGGGATCATCCCGCCGCACGTGCTGAACCGGCCGAAGCTGGGCTTCCCGGTGCCGATCCGGCACTGGCTGCGCGACGAGATGTACGCCTGGGCGCGGGACATCCTGCAGAACTCCGGTGCCGGGCACCTGATCGACCTGCAGGCCGTGCACCGCATGCTGGACGCGCACCGGGAGGGTCCGGTGGACCACTCCCGGCGGATCTGGGCGGTGCTGGTGTTCCTGATCTGGCACGGCATCTTCGTCGAGCGCCGGATCGTGCCGGACGTCCCGACGCCCACCTACCCGGTCAAGATCTGACCCGCTGCAGGTCGCGGCGCAGGCGCGGCGACCTGCAGCGGCGGATCCCGTCGAGCCACCGGTGCGGCGGGTGGGCCAGCCGCACCAGGTGGTAGTTGACGTACTCGGCGACGCCGAACAGCCACACCGCCAGGCACAGCAGCGCCGCCCCCGGGCCCGGCGGCCACCACAGCGCGATCCCGGCGAGGCCGAGCACGAGCAGCAGCGCGCTGGTCGCGCGGACCGCGCGGTGTGCTGCCGCCTCCCGGGGCCGCATCCGGCCCCCGGGGATCCGCCGGCGGGCGAGCAGCCAGTACGTCCCGGCGTGCAGCAGCACCGCGAGCAGCCCGGCGAGCGCGGCCGCCAGCGCCGGACCGGTCGCGAGGCGCCCGGCCACCGGGACCGCGACCGCCGCGAACACCGCTGCGGCGGCGAGCTCGCCGACGCCGAGGCGCAGGTACTCGCGGCGCAGCGCGGCGACCGCGGTCACCCGGCCGCCGTCCCCGCGCCGGACCGGACCGGACCGGGCCACACCGCGCCGGGCCGCACCGGGCCGGACAGCCACGCCGCGCCGGACCGCACCGGGCCGGACAGCCACGCCGCGCCCGACCGCACCGGGCCGGACAGCCACCCCGCGCCCGACCGCACCGGGCCGGGCAGCCACGCCGCGCCGGACCGCACCGGGCCGGACAGCCACCCCGGGCCGGGCCGCACCGGGCCCGGACAGCGGACCGGCCGGCGTCCGCGGGTCGCGGGCGCCGGCCGGGGTGTCACGGGAGCGGACGGTCAGGCGGGCAGCACGGCCCGGAGCTCGTCGGCGGCGAGATCGCCGAACGTGTCGCGCAGCCGGGTCAGCGCCGCGTCCCGGTCCCAGGTCCACTCCTGCGGGCCGTCGGACTCCAGGACGTAGGTCGCGATCAGCGCGCCCAGCTGCGCCGAGCGCTCCAGCGGCAGACCGCCGGCGACGGCGGTGAGGAACCCGGCGCGCCAGGCGTCGCCGACCCCGGTCGGGTCGACCTGCTCGGTCGGCGGGACGACGTCGATCCAGGTCTCGGTGCCGCCGGACTCGACGATCACCGCGCCCTTCTCGCCGAAGGTGGTGATCCGGGTGCCGACCTTCGCGCCGACGTCCTCGGCGGTCCAGCCGGTCTTCTTCATCAGCAGCTCGAACTCGTAGTCGTTGGTGACCAGGTAGGTGGCGCCCTCGACGAGCCGGCGCACCTCGGGGCCCTCCATCCGGGCGAGCTGCTGCGAGGGGTCGGCGAGGAACGGATAGCCACGGTCACGGCACTCGTCGGTGTGCCGGACCATCGCCTCCGGGTCGCTGGCGCCGATCAGCACCAGGTCGAACCCGCCGACCCGCTCGGCGATCGGGGCCAGCTCGATCTCCTTCGACTTGGCCATCGCGCCGGTGTAGAAGGAGGCGATCTGGCGCATGTCGTCGTCGGTGGTGCAGACGAACCGCGCGGTGTGCACGTCGTCGTGGGTGGAGACGCCGGACGTGTCCACGCCCAGGTCCTCCAGCACCTTCCTGTACTCGGCGAAGTCGGCTCCGACCGCCCCGATGAGCACCGGGCTCTGGCCCAGCACACCCAGCGCGAAGGCGATGTTCCCGGCCACCCCGCCCCGGCGGACCGTCAGGTCGTCGACCAGGAAGCTGACCGAGATCCGGTCCAGCTGCTCGGCGAGGATCTGCTCGGAGAACTTCCCCGGGAAGTGCATCAGGTTGTCGGAGGCGATCGATCCCGTCACGGCAATAGGCACGCAGCGGACCCTACGTCACGCAGCCGGGCCCCGTCATGATCGAAGCGATCTTGACGGGGCCCGGATGTGCCTTTCACCAGGCAATACGCCGGTGACGCAGACCTCAGTTGAAGCTGTCGCCGCAGGCGCAGGAGCCACCGGCGTTCGGGTTGTCGATGGTGAAGCCCTGCTTCTCGATGGTGTCGACGAAGTCGATCGTGGCGCCCTGCAGGTACGGCGCGCTCATCCGGTCGACGCCCACCTTCAGGCCCTGGAAGTCCCGGAACAGGTCGCCGTCGAGCGAGCGGTCGTCGAAGAAGAGCTGGTAGCGCAGCCCGGCACAGCCACCCGGCTGCACGGCGATGCGCAGGTGCATGTCGTCGCGCCCCTCCTGCTCGAGCAGGGTGCGCGCCTTCACGGCGGCGGACTCCGTGAGCTCCACACCGTGGGTCTCTTCCGCGGTGGCGGCGTTTCCGGCGTTCACTGCGTTCTCGACGGTCATGGCTCTCCCAACAACGTGCGGGTCCGCCGTGTTCCCCCGGCGGTGCTCTTCCTCAGGTCAATACTACGACGCCGGGTGGGAGTCCAGCCCGGTGGCGAACCCCCGTTCGGCGACGGCGGACGTGGCGGCCGTCACCGTGCCCCGCCCGGTCACCGGTTCCACTGCGGCGCGACCCGGGACGCGAGCTCGGCCAGCGTCCCGGCCGGGTCGGCCATCGAGGCGTCCAGCCCGAGCTCGTCGGCGACGCCGTGCGCCGCGTCGACGCCTGCCGCACCGGCCTCCCGGCGCCCGACGCTGACCTGGCCGGCCAGCACCACGCACGGGATCCCCCGGTCCGCCGCGCCGCGGGCGACCGCGGTGATCAGCTTCCCGCGCAGCGACTGCCAGTCGAAGCTGCCCTCGCCGGTGACGGCCAGGCCGCCCGCCCCGGCGGCGGCGTCCAGCTCGGCGTCCAGCCCGACCAGCCGCCGGACCAGGCCGGCCCCGGACTCGACGCGTGCGCCGAGCGCGAGCAGCGCCGCACCGAGCCCGCCGGCGGCACCGCCCGCGGCGTCGTCGCGGATGTCGCGCCCGGCCGTCCCGGCCAGCACCCCGGCGAACACGCCCAGCGCGGCGTCCAGCTCGGCGACGGTGGCCGCGTCGGCGCCCTTCTGCGGCCCGAACACCGCGGCGGCGCCGTGCTCGCCGAGCAGCGGGTTGTCCACGTCGGAGGCCGCGACGAGCTGCATCCCGCCCAGGTCGGGGCGGCCGTCGAGGCGGTCGCAGAGGGCCAGCGCGGCGCCGCCCGGGGGCAGCGCGAGGCCGTCGGTGTCGACCGGCGCGGCGCCGAGCGCGGCGAGCATCCCGGCGCCGCCGTCGGTGGTGGCGGACCCGCCGAGCCCGACGACCGCCGTCCGGACGCCGCGGTCGCGGGCGTCGGCGAGCAGCTCGCCGACGCCGTAGGTGGTGGCGGTCCGGGCGACCGCGGGCACCCGGTCCGCCCGGGCCACGTGGTGCAGCCCGCACGCCGAGGCGCACTCCAGGTAGCCGGTGTCGCCGACCTGCAGCCAGGAACCCGGGACCGGGTCACCGAGCGGGCCGGTCACCTCCAGCTCGTGCACGGTGCCGCCGAGCGCGGTGTGCAGCACCTCGACGAAACCGGTCCCGCCGTCGGCCAGCGGGACCAGCCGCAGGTCCGCCGCCGGTACCGATCTCCGCCAGCCCTCGGCGATCGCCTCCGCCGCCTCGCGCGCACTCAGCGTCCCGCCGAAGGAGTCCGGGGCAACCACGATCCGCATGCGGGCGAGGCTAGCCCGGGCCCGTATTGTGAGAGGTGTGAGGTTCCTGCGCCGTTCCGACAGCTCCGACCAGGCCGGGCAGACCGCGGTCGACACCCCGGTCGCCGAGGGCGCCGAGGCCGCCGGGGACGAGGGCGCGGACGGCCGGTCCCGCCCGCACACCACACCCGGCAAGGGCCGCGCGACGCCCAAGCGCCGCGATGCCGAGGGCAAGCGCCGCGGGCCGGCCCCGCCCCCGCCGCGCACCCAGCGCGAGGCCGCGAAGCTGGCCAAGGCCAACCGCCCGTCCCGGGAGGACCGCCGGGCCAAGGCCGCGGAGCGCCGCCGCCGGATGGACGCGGGCGACGACCGGGTGCTGCTCCCCCGCGACCGTGGCAAGGTCCGCGCCTACGTGCGCGACATCGTCGACTCCCGCCCGCACGTGATCGGGCTGTTCCTGCCGCTGGCGGCGCTGGTGCTGGTCGCCGCGCTGATCCAGAACCCGGTCATCCAGCAGTACGTCACGCTGTTCACGTTCCTGATGCTGGCGGTGATGGTCGTCGAGGGCACGCTGCTCGGCTACCAGGTGCTGCGCAAGGCCCGCGAGAAGTTCCCGGAGGAGGACATCCGCGGGCTCGGCACCGGCTGGTACGCCTTCTCCCGGGCCACCCAGCCGCGCCGGATGCGGGTGCCGAAGCCGCGGGTCAAGCGCGGCGACAACCCCTGACGACGGGCGCGCGGCGCCACCCGTGTGACGCGGGTGGCGCAATGTAACGCTGACCGGCCGGACCCGGCCGGGCAATTCCACCGGGCTGGACTGGGCACCTTGCGGGGAACCCGCCCGCACGGAGGGAGATCCCGTGTCCGTGTCACCACCCGTGTCCCCGCCCCTGCCGGCGCAGGGGCAACCGTCCCGGTCGCCGTCACCCGCCGCCCCCGGCCCGCGGCCCGGCGTGCTCGACACCGCCGCCGCGGCGTTCGCGGCCGGCCGCCCGGTGCTGGTCACCGGATGCGCCGGCCCGGTCCCGGTCCAGCTCGTCGCCGATCCGGCCACCGCGGGTCCCGCGGGCACCGCCTGGCTGATCCGGCACGGTTCCGGCCTGCTCACCGCCCCGCTCACCGCCGGGCGGGCGGTGCTGCTCGGGCTGCCGCCGATGTCGGTGACCGCGGACTCGCGGCGCGGCGGCCCGACCGTCACCGTCGACGCCGCCACCGGCATCGGCACCGGGATCAGCGCCGTCGACCGGGCGCGCACCCTGCGGGTGCTGGCCGATCCCGGCGCGTCCCGCTCCGATCTCACCCGGCCCGGGCACGTGATGCCGGTCGTCGCCGACGACGTCCCCGGACCGGCCGGCACGGCACTGGCCCTGCTGCGGCTGGCCCGGGGCGGCGAGGTCGCCGTCGCGACCGTCCCGGTCGACGACCGCGGGGAGCCGCTGACCGTCGCCGCGGCGGCCGCGTTCGCGGTCCGGCACCGGCTCGTCGTCGTCGACGCGGCCACCGTGACCGGGGCCGGCCCGGTGCCGGCCGCCGCGCACCCGCAGGACCAGACCCCGGGAGCGTCCCGGGGCACGACCCGTCCCGGAGGTTCCCCGTGTCCGTGATCGTGGTGGCCGGCAACCCGAAGCCCGGCTCGCGCACCCTGTCCGCGGCCCGGCGGGTGGCCGAGGCGCTCACCGGCGCCGCGCCGGACGCCGAGGTCGACGTGATCGGCCTCGGCCCCGGCCTGCTCGGCTGGGGCGACGCGGCGGTCGCCGAGGCGGTCGCGGCGGTGTCGCAGGCCCGGCTCGCCGTCGTCGCCAGCCCGACGTTCAAGGCGACCTACACCGGGGTGCTCAAGCTGTTCCTCGACCAGTTCGGCACCGGCACCGGCCTGCGCGGCGTGGTCGCCGTGCCGCTGATGCTCGGCGCCGGGCCGGCCCACGCGATGGCGCCGGAACTGCTGCTCAAGCCGGTGCTCGTGGAGCTCGGGGCGACCTGCCCCGCGCCCGGGCTGTACCTGCGCGACGACGCCTGGGCCGACGATCCCGCGGTGCCGGAGTACGCCGCCCGCTGGAGTCCGGTGCTCGACGCCTGCACGACGGCGGTGCTCCGGTGACCGCGCCCGGCGCCGCCGACCTGCGGCGGGTGTTCGGCTGCTTCCCGAGCGGGGTGACGGCGATCTGCGCGGAGCTCGACGGGCGGCCGGTGGGGATGGCGGCGAGCGCCTTCACCGGGGTGTCGCTGGACCCGCCGCTGGTGTCGGTCTGCATGCAGGACACCTCGACGACCTGGCCGGTGCTGCGCGCGCTGCCCCGGCTGGGGGTGTCGGTGCTGGCGTCCCCGCACGACGACGCCTGCCGCAGGCTGTCCGCCCGCACCGGTGACCGGTTCGCCGGGCTGCCGATCCGGACCGACGAGGACGGGGCGGTGCTCGTCGACGGCGCCGCGGCGTGGTTCACCTGCACCCTGCACGCCGAGCTGCCGGCCGGCGACCACGTGATCGCGCTGTTGCGGGTGCACGCCCTCGACGGGCGGCACGAGGTGGATCCGCTGGTGTTCCACGCGGGCCGGTTCCGCGCACTGGCCGGCTGACCCGCGGCCGGCCAGGTTACGCACGGCCACCGGACACCGACCGCGGCGCAACGCGCGGGTTACCCACCGTGCCGGGCTCGGAAACACCCCGATCCGAGGCTGGGGGCCCCACTCCGATCACGGAGGTCTCCGGCCATGACCGACACACTGCAGGAACGGGTGGGCAGCGTCGCCGCCCCGGACGACATCCACGAGCCCGGCCCCCTGCTCGCCGTCGACGATCTCACCGTGACGTTCGGTGACGATCCGGATGCGGTCGCGGCGGTCCGCGGCGTCACCCTCCGGATCGAGCGCGGCGAGCGGATCGCGGTCGTCGGCGAGTCCGGATCCGGCAAGACCACGCTCGCCCTGGCGGTCGCGGGCTTCCTCGACCGGGCCGCCAGGGTGCGCGGCCGGATCCGGTTCCACGGCGCCGACCTGGTCCGGACCGGCCGGTCCCGGCTGCCGCACCGCACGCCCGGCATCGCGATGATGTTCCAGGACGCGATGACCTCGCTGGACCCGGTCTGGACCGTCGGCAGCCAGCTCACGACGGTGCTGCGCACCAACACCGGGTGCACCCGGGCGCAGGCCCGCGAGCAGGCCGCCGACTGGCTGGTGCGGGTCGGCCTGCCCGACACCGCGCGGGTGCTCGGCGCCCGCCCCTACGAGCTGTCCGGCGGCATGCGCCAGCGGGTGATGCTCGCGCTCGCCCTCGCCGGACGCCCCGAGCTGGTCATCGCCGACGAGCCGACCAGCGCGCTCGACACCTCCACCGCCCGCACCGCGATGGAGCTGCTGACCGAGCTGACCGGCGAGCTCGGCACCTCGCTGATGGTGGTCAGCCACGACATCCACCTCTGCGCCGAGTTCTCCGACCGCACCCTCGTGATGTACCGCGGCGACCTGGTCGGGGACGGCCCGTCGACCGCCCTGGACACGCCGGACGCGCACCCCTACGTCCGCGGACTGCTGCGCTGCGTCCCCACCCTCGCCGACGTCGACGCCGACCGGCTGCCCACCCTGGAGCAGTTCGTCGGCGCCGGGGAGGCCCGGTGACCGGGCGGGGCCCGGTGACCGGGCGGGGCCCGGTGAGCGGGCACGGCGAGCTGCGCGCGGAGGCGGTCACCCGGGTCTTCGGCGGCACCCGCGGGCACACCGCGGTCGACGCCGTCGACGCCACGTTCTCGGTGGGCGTCCGGACCGGCGTGGTCGGCGAGTCCGGCTCCGGCAAGTCGACGCTGGCCCGGATGCTCGTCGGGCTGGACAGCCCCACCGCGGGCGCCGTCACCTGGCGCGGCCGGGAGATCCGCGCCCTGCTCGGCACCCGGGCCGGCCGGCTGGACTTCCGCCGCGAGGTCCAGTTCATCGGCCAGGACGTGCTGAGCTCGTTCGATCCGCGGCACACCCTGGGCCGGGCGGTGGAGACCTCGGCCCGGCGGCTGCTCGGACTGTCCACCGCCGAGGCCGCCGATGCCGCGGCGCGCACCTGCGCCGGGCTGGGCCTGGCCCCGCACCTGGCCGGGCGCCGGGCGAACCAGGTCTCCGGCGGGCAGCGGCAGCGGTTCGCGATCGCCCGGTCGCTGGTCGTGCAGCCCCGGATGCTGGTCTGCGACGAGATCGTGTCCGCGCTGGACGTGTCGGTGCAGGGCGCGATCCTGAACCTGCTCAAGGACGTCGGCAGCGGCACCGGCCTGGTGTTCGTCTCGCACGGGCTGCCGGCCACCGCGTTCCTCTGCGACGAGATCGCGGTGATGCACCGCGGGACCGTCGTCGAGCGCGGGCCGTCGGCCGACGTGGTGCGGGCCGCCGAGCACCCCTACACCCGGGGGCTGCTCGCGGCGCACCCGCGGCGGGCGGACGCGGCATGACCGGCGTGGCCGTCCCGGCGGTGCTGCGCAGGCAACGGTGGTGGCTCGGGCGGCTCGCCGTGCTGCCGCTGCACCTGCTGCTGTTCACCGTGATCAGCTTCCTGCTCGTGCGCTCGGTGCCGGGCGATCCGGTCCGCGACAAGCTCGGCCAGCAGTACGACGAGGCCGCCTACCTGCGCATGCAGGCCGCGATGGGGCTCGACGGCAGCCCGCTGGAGCAGCTCGGCCGCTACCTCGGCCAGGTCGCGACCTTCGACCTGGGCAACTCGCTCAACACCGGCCGGCCGGTCGCCGACGAGATCGGTTCCCGGCTGTTCGGCACCGTCGAGCTCGCCCTGATGGGTCTCGGCGGGGCGCTGCTGCTGTCGCTGGCCGCGTCGTACCTGGTGGTGACCCGGGAGCGGAACCCGGTCTCCCGGGCGATCCGGGCCTACTCCCGGGCCGCCGGTGCGGTGCCCGAGTACGTGCTGGCGGTGATCGGGCTGATCGTCCTCTACTCGTGGCTGGGGGTGATCCCGGCACCGCTGGGCAGGCTGGACAGCGGCCTGGTCCCACCGAACGTCATCACCGGGTTCCCGTTCCTGGACACGATGCTGCAGTCCTACTGGGCGGCGACCGTGTCGATGGCCGCGCATCTCGCGCTGCCGGTCGCCGTGATGGCGGTCGCCCAGGCCCCGATCCTGGTCAAGCTGCTGGTCTCCGGGCTGGAGGAGGCCGTCGACGCGCCCCCGACCCGGTTCCGGATCGCGTCGGGCGCCAGCCGGCCCGCGGTGCTGCTGTCGGTGTACCGGCGCGCGCTCCCACCGGTGGTCACCATGTGCGGCACCCTGTTCGGCTACCTGCTCGGCGGCGCCGTCGTGCTGGAGACGCTGTTCGGGTTCGCCGGCATGGGCCAGTACGCGGTGGACGCGGTGACCGCATCGGACCACGTCGCCCTGCAGGGCTTCCTGATCGTGATCGCCGCGCTGGCGCTGCTGGTGTTCCTGGCCGTCGACCTGCTCAACATGGTTCTCGATCCCCGGCGCAGGCCGGGCTCCCGGGTGGAGGCGTGATGGCCCTGGTCCCGACACCGGCCCCGACACCGGTCCCGGCACCGGCCGCCCGGCTCGCCGCGGTCCGCGGCACGCTGCGGCGCCGGTGGCGGCTGATCCCGCTGGCCGTGGTGGTGCTGGCCGCGCTGGCCGGGCCGCTGTTCCTGCCGTTCGACCCGGAGCGGGTGGCCGGCCCGGTCGGCCTCGCCCCCGCCGCGCCGCACCTGTTCGGCACCGACAGCGCCGGTCTGGACGTGTTCTCCCGGACGATCGCCGCGGCCCGGACCAACCTGCTGATCGCCACCGGCACCACGATCGGCGCCACCCTGATCGGGCTGACGCTCGGCCTGGTCATCGGGATGAGCGAGTCCGGGCGCGGGATCCGGGCCGCGCTGGCCCGCGGCTCCGCCCGGGTGGTCGACCTGGTCGAGGCCGTCCCCGCGGTGCTGGCCGGGCTGATCGTGGTGTCGCTCTACGGTGCCACCGCGACCACGCTGACCGTGGCGATGGCGGTGATCCTCTCCCCGGTGCAGGTGCGGCTGGTGCGCACCGAGGTGCTGCGGGTGCGCGGCGAGTCCTATCTCGACGCCGCCCGGATGCAGGGGATGGACATCGGCACGCTCACCCTGCGGCACGTGCTGCCCAACGCCGCGCGGCCCGCGCTGGAGAACACCTCGGTGATCTTCGCGGTGAGCGTGATCCTGACCGCGGCGCTCGGCTTCATCGGGGTCGGCCTGCCGCCGCCCACCCCGGAGTGGGGCTCGATGCTCACCCGCGGGGTGAGCGACGCGATCTCCGGGCGCTGGTGGTCCGGCGCGTTCCCGGCGCTGGCACTGGCCGGGACGGTGGTCGCGGTGTCGACCGCCGCCCAGGCGGTGTTCGGCCGCCGCGACTGACCCGCCGGCCCGGACATCCGCGGCGCAATACACCGAACACATTTCCTGCGCCGACACGACACATCCGGGCGTTCGAATCATGCCCGAACACATCCCGGGAAGAAAGGATTGTCCATGTTCCACATGGGCTGGTTCCTCAGCTATCAAGTCCAATCCTGGAACGGCCAGTGGTCCGGTTCCGGTGCGACCGAATGGACGAAGCCGGATCTGTACGTCGACACCGCCCGGTCCCTGGAACGGGCCGGATTCGACTACATGATGTTCGAGGACGGCTCGTTCATCGCCGACGCCTATGGCAGCTCGGCCGAGCACGCCCTGCGGACCGCCCGACTGGCCCCGAAGCACGATCCGATGCCGCTGGTCGCCGCGGTCGCCACGCAGACCAGCAAGATCGGCCTGATCGCGACGGTGACGACGACGTTCTACCCGCCGTTCCTGGCCGCCCGGCTGTTCACCACGCTGGACCACATCTCGGACGGCCGGATCGGCGCGAACCTGGTCACCTCGCACAACGACCGGACCGCCCAGAACTACGGCCTGGCCGAGCAGATCGAGCACGACGAACGCTATGCGATGGCCGACGAATGGGTCGAGCTGGTCAGCCGGCTGTGGGAGTCGTGGGAACCGGACGCGGTCCGCGCCGATGTCGGGGCGGGCGTCTACGCCGATCACACGAAGGTCCACCCGATCCATTTCGAGGGCAAGTACTACCGGTCCCGCGGACCGCTGAACACGGTGCCCGGACCGCAGCGGCGGCCGGTGCTCTGCCAGGCGGGCGGCTCCCGGGCCGGCCGCGAGTTCGGCGCCCGGCACGCCGACACGATCATCGCCCAGGCCGGGTCGATCGAGGAGATGCGGGCCTACCGCGACGACGTCTCGGCGCTCGCCGAGGCGGCCGGCCGCGACCCGAAGTCGATCAAGGTGCTGTTCATCGCGTCGTTCCAGATCACCGAGACCACGGCCGAGGCGGAGGCGTTCGTCGCGGCCCGGGAGGCGGCGACCGAGGCGAACATCGACCAGAACCTGGCGATGCTGTCGTTCGCCTCGGGGACCGACTTCTCCCGGTTCGATCTCGACGCCCCGCTGCCGGAGATCCGCACCAACGCCGCCCAGTCGGTGGTCGCGATGCTGCTCGACCGCCATCCCGAGGGCACCACGCTGCGCGAGCTCGCGTCGAAGCCGATGACCGGGCTGTCGTTCGTCGGCACCCCGGACACGGTCGCCTCGGAGATGGCCGAGGCGGTCGACGGGTCCGGCATCGACGGGTTCCTCGTCCAGGGCCGGGTGGACCGCCGCTACGTCGCCGAGATCGCCGACGGGCTGGCGCCCGAGCTGCGCAGGCGCGGCCTGATCCGGGACGGGTACTCGGGCAGCACGCTGCGCGAGAACCTGCTCGCCTTCTGAGGGCGGGCCCGATGACCGAGAGCACCCGGCGGTGCTACGCCGACGTCGCACACGGCCAGATGCACCTGATCACCGCGGGCGACCCGGCGGGCCGCCCGCTGGTGCTGCTGCACCAGGTGCCCAGCTCGGCCCGGATGTGGTCGGCCGCGCTGGCGCCGCTGGCCCGGCGCGGCCATCACGTCGTCGCGGTGGACCTGCCCGGGTACGGCGGATCCGATCCGCTGCCCGGCCGGCCCGAGCTGACCGGCTACGCCGCGGCCGTCACCGGCGTGCTGGACGCGCTCGGGATCGGCTCGGCGCACCTGCTGGGGCACCACACCGGTGCCTCGGTCGCGCTCACGCTGGCGGCCACCGCACCGGACCGGGTCCGCTCGGCGGCGCTGTGGGGCATCCCGGTGCTCGATCCGGAGTTCGCCCGCGAGCTCGCCGCCGAGCCGCCGCCGCGGCACGACGACACCTTCCCCGACGACGTCACCGGCTGGTGGCGGAGCCGGGCGGAGCACTCGGTGCACCGGCTGCGCGGCCCGGTGCTGGCCCGCTCGCTGGCCGAGATGCTGCAGTGCGGCGCGCACCGCCCGGACGGCCACAACGCGGTCGGCCGCACCGACCACGACGCGCTGCTCGACCGGATCACCGGCGTCCCGCTGCTGGGGCTGACCGGGGACCGGGAGATGCTCGACGCCGAGACCAGGGCCGTCGTCGCGGCCCGCCCCGGTCAGGTCGAGCTGGCCGGGCTCGGGGACGTCGGGATGGACGTCGCGGACGAGGCACCCGAGCTGCTCGCCGACACCGTCACCCGCTTCACCGACCGCGCCGAGCTGCTGCGCGACGGCGGTACCGCCCGCGCCGGAACCCCCTCCGGCTGAGCCGGGCACCCCCTCCCCCGAAAGGACTCCCCCATGCCACCGTTCCCCAGAGGCCGCCGCGCGGTGCTCGCGATGCTCGCGGTCACCGCGGTCGCCGCCGCCGGCTGCGCCTCCCCGCCCGCCGGGGCCTCCGGGGCCGCGACCGACACCGTCGTCGTCGTGACCCCGGACCAGGCCACCCAGGTCTCGTTCGACGCCGGCTGGTCGTCCTCACTGGACTTCATGGACCTGTCGCTGGCGCTGAACGAGACCCTGATCCGCAAGCCCTACGAGCCGACCGAGCAGGAGGGCTACGTCAAGCAGAACCTCTACGAGTTCACCGGCGCGCTCGCCGAGAGCTACGAGATCTCCCCGGACGGCCGCACCGTCACGTTCACGCTGCGCCAGGGCGTGCTCAGCGAGCAGGGCAACGAGCTGACCGCGGACGACGTCATCTGGTCCTACGAGCGCAAGTTCGGCTCGGAGACGTCGGTGACGCCCTACGTCGTCGCGCCGGCTCTGACCGACCCCACCGAGCAGTTCACCAAGATCGACGACCACACCGTCTCGGTGACCGTGCCCCGGCCCGGTGACATGTTCACCCTGCTCGGCACGATGGCCGACATCACCGGCCAGATCTACGACACCGACTACCTGAAGGAGCACGCCACCCCGGACGACCCGTGGGCCACCACCTGGTCCAGCGGCCGCTTCGACTTCGGCTACGGCGCCTACCGGCTGGAGAGCCAGACCGAGGGCACCGAGACCATCCTGACCGCGAACCCGGACTACGCACTCGGCGAGCCGGCGGTGAAGCGGATCATCCGCCGGGTGGTCGCCGATCCGGCGAACCGCTCGAACGCCGTCCGGGCCGGGGACGCCGACGTCGCGCTCGGGCTGCGCGCCGCCGACCTGGCCGACCTGTCGAGCGTCGACACCGTGCTGGTGCCGTCGATCCCGGCGAACAACTTCGTCTCCACCTGGCTGGTCACCACCCAGGAGCCGTTCGACGACCCGCTGGTCCGGCAGGCGATGGCGTACGCGATCGACTACGACTCGATCGTCTCCCAGGCGTTCCGGAACCAGGCGCAGAAGACCACCACCTTCCTGTCCCCGGACGCGCCCGGCTACTCCGGCGAGGGGCTCCCGCAGTGGACCTACGACCCGGAGCGGGCCCGGCAGCTGCTGGCCGAGGCCGGCCGGCCGGACGGCGTCTCGTTCACCCTCACCGTGAACAACGCGCTGCCCGGGCTGGAGGACGTCGCCGTCGCCATCCAGAGCTCGGCCGCCGCCGCCGGGTTCACCATCGCGATCGAGTCGCTGCCGCCGACCCAGTTCTCCGAGAAGACCCAGACCTGGTCGGCGCAGGCGGCGCTGGGCAGCGGATCGGCGATCACCCTCTCACCGCCCTACGAGCTGCTGCTGGGGACGACGAAGGGATCCAGCACCAACCTGGCCAACTACTCCGACGACGCGTTCTACGCCGCCGTCGAGGCCGGGGCGAACGCCGGTGACGCGCTGTCCCCGGAGGCCGGGCGGCTGTGGAACGAGGCCGAACGGATCTGGCTGGAGTCGGCGTCCACGATCTACATCCTGCGGACCAACCCGACGACCGCGGCCAGCACCGAGTTCACCGGCCTGACCTGGCGGACCGACGGGGCGGTCGACTACACCGCACTGCGCCCGGCCGAGGGCTGAGCACCCCGCGCACGACGGCGGCGCCGGACCGGGAGGTGGTCCGGCGCCGCCGTCGTGCGTCGCGGGTCAGCCCCGGTCGTCGCCGAGCATCGCGTTCATCGCCACCCGGTCGGCCCGGTAGTGCACGTGCACCAGGACCCGGGCGATCCCGTCCCGGTCGGTCATCCGCAGCTCCCGCAGCAGCGCCGTGGCACCGACCGGGACGCGCAGGTGCTCGGCGGTGCGGTCGTCGCAGCGGACCGCCTGCACGCTCGTCGCGGTGTGCCCGTGCGGGGTGCCGAACACCTCGGCGAACGACTCCGGCAGGCCGTGGTTGCGGTCCCCGCCGTGGGTCGCGTCCCAGGTGCTGATCAGCACGTCGGTGCGGTCGGTGGCGTAGTACCCGGTGAGCAGGTACAGCGGCTCCCCCTCGTACGAGCCCAGCTGCTCGATCAGCACCACCCGCTGCCCCGGGGTGCCGACCCGCTCGCTGAGCAGCGCGTTCGGCGGCATCTCCCGGCGCTCCACCAGGCGCACCGACAGCCCGCCGGCGGACCCGGTCTGCAGGACGGCGGGCGGGAGCAGCTCGCCGAACGGGATCCGGATCCCCGGCCACCCGTCGTGGGTGTCCCGGTCGTTGCCGGTCGCGACCAGGTCCAGACCGTCGCGCAGCCCGTCGCCGGTCAGCCCCAGCCGGTCGGCGATCTCGTCGACCGGGACGCTGCGCGGCCCCGGTACGCCCCCGCGGACGGCGTCCACCTGCTCACCCGACGACGGCATGGCCTCTCCTCCTCCGGTTCGTGCTGGTCACACGACACCCGATCCACGTGTCCGCGGTGTTGCCGACCGCTACCAGTTCGTTGCGCCGTGGCGGATCCCCTGGTCGCGACGGCCCACCGCGCCTGATCATCGGCAGCACCGGCCGGACCGGTTGCGGGAGGAAGGGCGGGATCCGATGCACCCCAGGGAGATCGAGCGCAGGCGGGCCGAGCACTCCCGGCTGCGGCGGGCGGCGGGCCGCGCCCAGCAGGACACCAGCCCGCGCCGCGCCTACACCCAGCTGCGGGTGTCGATGGACCGGTGGCCGCACGACGACCCGCAGCTCGTGGAGAGCGAGCTGGTGCGCGAGTTCGGGTTCAGCCGCAACTCCATCCGCAAGGCGCTGCAGATGCTCGCCGGGGACGGCCTGGTCGTGCGCGCACCGCGGTTCGGCACCGTCGTGGCCCGGCGGGTGCACGACGTCCGGATCGCCGATCCGCGGCCCGCCCCGCCGCGCGACGGCACCACGCTGCGGGTGCTGCAGCGGGCCAGGGTCGAGCTGGACGGGCCGGACGGCGCGCAGCCGTTCGACATGACCGTCGAGCTGGGTGCCGACGACGAGCCGCTGTTCCTGCGGACCGCGTTCGCCCCGGCCGTCCCGCCGCCCGGCGCCGAGCACGTCGCGGCGGGGCCGACCGCGATCCCGGCGGTCCCGGCCCCGCCCGCGGTGGCCCGCGCGCTGCGGGTGCCGCCCGGCGCGCCGCTGCTGCTGCGCGCGCTGGCGCTGCGCACCCCGGACGGGCGGGTCACCGAGATGAGCTACACGCACTTCCGCGGGGACCGGGTCGCGCTCAGCGCCTGACGCCGGCCCCCGCGGTACGCCGGGTCAGTCCGCGAACGCGGCCAGGATGCGGGCGCCGTGCGCCTGTGCCCGGGCCGGGTCCATGTTCATCCCGCCGGAGAGCAGCACCCAGTCCAGGACGCCCTCGTAGGCCTTCAGCTTGTCGCGGACCTCGCCGGGCGTCCCGGCGATCCCGATCGCGTCCACCATCCGGTCGCTGACCGCGGCCACCCGGGCGGCCCGGTCGCCGGACTCGACGGCGGCGAGCCCGGCCGCCAGCTCGGCGTCGAACCCGGCGCCGGCCAGCAGCGTGTGCAGGTACGGGATCTCGAAGTAGAACGCCAGCTGGACGCGGACCAGGTCGTAGGCGGCGTCCCGGTCGTCGTCGACGCCGACGAACCGGCCCGCGCCGACGCCGAACGACCCGGGCAGCGCGCCCTCCGGCCGGCGGGCGCCGCCCTCGTCGAGCTGCGCCCGGGACGCCGCGGCGATGTGCTCCAGCGGCACCATCCCGTTCAGCATCACGCCGTCGCACAGCTCCCCGGCGAGCGCGGTCATCCGGGGCAGCGTGACGCCGAGCATGACCGGCGGGACCTCGTCCATCTCGACGTCCCAGTTGGCGTAGCCGTGCGTCGGGTAGTAGCGGCCGTCGACCGCGGTCGGCCGCTCCGGCGTCGCCCGCAGGCAGGCGTGCAGCGCGGTCAGGTACTCGCGCATCCGGGGCAGCACCGGATCGAACTCCATGCCGTGCCAGTCCCGCACCCACGCCTTCGGGGTCGCCCCGATGCCGAGCACGAACCGGCCGTCGGACAGGTTCTGCACGGTGCTCGCGGCGTGCGCCATCGTCGCCGGGCTGCGGCTCCAGCCCGCGATCGACGACGCCAGCCGGATCCGGGAGGTGGCCGCGGCCAGCGCGCCGGCCATGGCGAACGTCTCGACGCCGTTGTCGCCGACCGAGACCAGGTCGAACCCGGCCTCCTCGGCGCGGCGGGCGAGCTCCAGCTGGTCGGCGAAGCGGGCCGAGGCGCGGCCCAGTGCGAGGCCGAGGCCGATCGGCCGGGTGGTGTCGGAGAGCGTCCGCGGGGGCATCGGTGGGGTCCTTCCGGTCGGTGACGGGCGCGCGGTGCGGCACGCGCCGGACCCCGAGGTTCCGGCCGCACCGTGAACGCCACGCAGCCGTCGAATGCCCACCGTGTTGCGCCGCCCGGCGCCCCCTCCGGCGCAATGCCCCGGCGACGGACGCGACACCGGACGGTCACCGCCGCGCGCTGTGCTCGGACCCGTCAACGATCTGCGGGAGCCCTGCGGGGCGAGGAGGACGACGTGTTCCACATGGGGTGGTTCCTGGGAACCGGTTTCGGCGTCTACAACTGGAACGGGCAATGGTCGGGCAACGCCGGCTCCGACGTCGGGCGGCCGGGCCTGTTCGTCGACATGGCGGTCTCGCTGGAGCGGGCCGGGTTCGACTACATGATGCTGGAGGACTCCTCGGTCCTCCCCAACATCTACAAGGGGACGTTCGAGTCGTCGGTGCACGACGGCGGGACCATCCGGTTCGACCCGGTGCCGCTGGTACCGCTGCTCGCCGCGGCGACCCGGCACATCGGGATCATCGCGACGGTCGCCACCACGTTCTACCCGCCGTTCCTGGCGGCCCGGCTGTTCTCCACCCTGGACAACATCACCGAGGGCCGGGTGGGGCTGAACCTGGTGACCGCCAGCCCGCACCAGGCCGCCCAGAACTACGGCCTGGACCAGCACGTCGAGCACGACGAGCGCTACCTGATGGCCGACGAGTGGGTGCGCTGCGTGAAGTCGCTGTGGGACTCCTGGGAGCCCGACGCGGTGGTGCTCGACGAGCACAAGGGCCTGTTCGCCGACCACACCAAGATCCACACGGCGGACTTCGAGGGCCGCTGGTTCCGCTCGCGCGGCCCGCTGAACACCGTCCCCGGCCCGCAGCGGCATCCGGTGATCTGCCAGGCGGGCGGCTCCCCGGCCGGGCGCGACTTCGGCGCCGCGCACGCCGACACGATCATCGCGGCGGTCCGCGGCGCCGCCGAGATGAAGGCCTACCGGGACGACATCTCGGCCCGGATGATCGCCGCCGGCCGCGACCCGTCGGAGGCGAAGGTGCTGTTCCTGATCGCACCCGTGCTGGCCGACACCAAGGAGGAGGCGCTGGCGAAGCAGGCCCGCCAGCAGCGCGCCAAGGAGGAGAACATCGAGGCGATCCTCGCCGGGATGAGCTACTTCACCAGCACCGACTTCTCCCGCTACGACCTCGACGAGCCGTTCCCGGACCTGTCCGGGAACAACGGTCACCGCTCCACCATGAACGACTACCAGCGGTCCGGGACCACCCTGCGCGAAGCGATCATGAACCACACCGTGCAGGAGTCGGTCGAGCTGGTCGGCACCCCGGACGAGGTCGCCGGCCGGATGGACGAGTACATGGTCGAGGCCGGTGGCGACGGCTACCTGGTGGCGATGCCGGTGACCCGCAAGAACATCACCGAGATCGCCGACGGGCTGGCGCCGGAGCTGCGCAAGCGGGGACTGATCCGCTCGGAGTACGAGCACCCGACGTTCCGGCAGAACCTGCTGGCGTACTGATGCCCCGGCCACGATCCGCCGACGGTGGCCGCCGATGACCACCGTCGACCGGGACGGGCCGGCCGCCGCGCCCGCCACCGGGCCCGCCCGGCGCAGGCTGGCGTTCGCCGCGCTGTTCGCCACCCAGCTGGTGGTGATGGTCGAGGGGACGATCGTCAACGTCTCGCTGACCGTCATCCGTGACGTCTACGGCCTCGCCGAGGAACAGCTGAGCTGGGTCTTCATCGGGTTCGCGATCGGCTTCGGCGCCGTCATGCTGGTCGGCGGCAGGCTCAGCGACGCGATCGGCGCCCGCCGCGCGCTGGTCGGCGCGGTCGCCCTGTTCGCCGCGGCGTCGCTGCTGTGCGGGCTCGCGGGCGGGCCGTGGACCCTGCTCACCGGACGCGTGCTGCAGGGCGTGGGCGGGGCGGCCGCCATCCCGGCCGTGCTCGCCACCGTCGCCGACCTGTCCCCCGATCCGGCCGCCCGGCGCCGCGCCGTCGCGACCCTGATGGCGTCCTCGCTGGTCGGGGCCGGGCTGGGGCTCACCGCCGGCGGCCTGGTCGCCGAGCTGATGGGCGCCCGCTGGGTGTTCCTGATCAACGTGCCGCTCTGCCTGCTGCTGCTCCCCTGCCTGTGGGCGCTGCCGGAGCGGCCCGCCGACCGCGCGGCCACCGGGCCGCTCGCCACCGGGCAGGCGTTCCTGCTCACCACCAGCCTGGCCGCGCTGCTGCTCGGGCTGACCCTGATCACCGCGGCCCGGCTCCCCGGGGCCGCGGTGCTCACCCTCGGCGTGGTCGGTGCGGCCCTCACGGTGCGGGCCACCCGGCGGGCGGGTGACCGGGCGCTCGTCCCGGTCTCGCTGCTCGCCGACCGCGGACGCCGGGCCGGCTATCTCGTCGTCGCCGTCACCGCGGGCGGCAGCCACGCCGCGTTCTACCACCTGCAGCTGATGGTGCAGCGCGACTTCGGCCTCGGCCCGGCCGCGACCGGCCTGTGGTTCACCCCGGTGATCCTGGCGATGATCGGCGCGACCGTGCTGTCCGGACGGCTGCTGCGCAGGCTGCCCGACCGCACCGTCGTCGTCGCCGGGTGCCTGGTCTCCACCGCCGGGCTGGTCTGGGTGGCGGTGGACGGCGGCGCGAGCGGTCCGCATCCGCTGCTCGTCGTGCCGATGGCGATGCTCGCCGCGGGCAGCGCGCTGTGCATCGTGCCGCTGTCGGTGCGCGCCGTCGCCGGCGTGCCGCCGGGCCGCACCGGGGTGGCCTCGGCCGTCCTCACCAGCTCCCAGCAGGTCGGCGGCGCGGCGCTGCTCTCCGGCACCACGCTGCTCGCCGCCGCGCTGGCCGGCGTGCCGGCCCGCACCACCGCGGTCGTCGCGCTGGCACTGGTCACCGCGTTCGCCGCCGTCGTCGCCCTGCGCGGCCTCGCCCCACCGGACCCGGCACCCCCGCCGGAGCCGCCACCCCCACCCCTCCCGGGAGGACACCCGTGACACCGCAGCGATTCCACCTCGGCTGGTTCATGAACTTCTCCGCCAACGCGGCCTGGCGCGGGCCGTGGGGTGGCGACACCGGCGCCACCTGGCCGGACGGCCGGTTCCACGTCGACTTCGCCCGCGCGCTGGAACGGGCCTGCTTCGACTACATGATGATCGAGGACTCGTCGATGGTGCCCGACCACCACGGCGGCAGCCTGGAGACCGAGCTGCACCACGGCCTCTACGCACCCAAGCACGACCCGGTCGGGCTGGTCGCGACCGTCGCGGCGCACACCTCCCGGCTGGGCATCGTCGCGACCATGTCCACCTCGCTGTACCCGCCGTACCTGCTGGCCCGCAGCCTCGCCACGCTGGACCACCTGTCGGCGGGCCGGGTCGGCTGGAACATCGTCACCTCCAGCGAGGACCGGGCCGCGCAGAACTACGGCCGGGACCGGCTGCCCGACCACGACGAGCGCTACGAGCGGGCGGACGAGTTCGTCGACCTGGTGGAACGGCTGTGGGGGTCGTGGGAGCCCGGCGCCGTGGTGATGGACCGGGAGACCGGGCGCTACGTCGACCACACCCGGGTCTCGCCGATCCACTTCGACGGGAAGTGGCACCGCAGCCGCGGCCCGCTGAACACGATGCCGATGCCGCAGGGCAGGCCGGTGTACTGCCAGGCGGGCGGCTCGCCGCGCGGCCGGGAGTTCGCCGCCGCGCACGCCGAGACGATCATCGCCTCGGCGCCGGGGGTCGAGGCGATGAAGGCCTACCGCGACGACGTCCGGTCCCGGATGGAGCGGATCGGCCGCGACCCGGACAGCTGCAAGATCCTGTTCGTGGTGGCGCCGGTGCTCGCCGAGACCGACGCGCTGGCCCGCGAGCTCGCCGCGTGGCAGGCGTCGGACACCGACCGGCTCGCCGAGGCCGCGCTGGCGCACCTGTCCGCGCTCACCGAGAACGACTTCTCCGGCTTCGACCTGGACGGCCCGGTCCCCCAGGTCACCACCAACGGGCACCGGTCCACGCTGGCCGACTTCCTGCGCGGCGCCGCCGACGCCGCCACCCTGCGCGAGGCCGCGGCGCGCTGGACGATCTCCTCGCTGGAGCTCGTCGGGTCCCCCGACACCGTGGCCGACGCGATGTGCGCGGCGATGGACGAGGTCGGCGGCGACGGCTTCCTGGTGTCCGGGGAGATGTCCCGCGACGTCGTCGGCCGGGTCTGCGACGGGCTGGTCCCCGCCCTGCAGCGACGCGGCCGGGTGCGCACCCGCTACACCCACGAGCGGTTCCGGGACAACCTCATGGAGTTCTGACGAGCCCCCTTCCGGATGCCGCGCCGGACGGGTGCGACACGATGTGCGGCATGAACGCAACGCTCGTCATCGGAGGCACCCGGTCGGGCAAGTCGCGCTACGCCGAGCAGCTGCTCGGCGGGGAGGTGCCGGTCCGGTACCTGGCGACCGGGCGGCGGACCGACGGCGACGCCGAGTGGGACGCCCGGATCGCCGCGCACGTCGTCCGCCGCCCGGCGGCATGGACGACCGAGGAGGTCTCCGGCGGCGCGCTCGTCGCGGCGCTCGCCGTCCCCGGCCCGGTGCTCGTCGACGATCTCGGCACCTGGCTGGCCGGGGTGCTCGACGACGCGGGCGCCTGGGACCGGCCGGGGCCGCACACCGAGATCGACGAGCTGCTGGACGGGCTGGTCGCCGCGGTGGCCGGCGCGCCGGGGCCGGTCGTGCTGGTGTCGGCGGAGGTGGGGCTGGGCGTGGTGCCCGGGTCCGCCTCCGGTCGGCTGTTCCGGGACCTGCTGGGCGGGTTGAACGCCGCGCTCGCCGAGGTCTGCGCGGAGACGGTGCTGGTGGTCGCCGGGCGGGCGCTGCGGCTGCCGGGACCGGACAGCGGTACGGCGGGTGCCCCGGCCCCCGCCGCGGGCGTCCCGGCCCCCGCCCCGGGTGTCCCGGCGCCCGCCGCGGATTCGGCGGCCCGCGCCGCGGGGGTGGCAGCCGGCGGCGCGGCCGGTGCGGCAG
>NZ_BAAAJK010000014.1:0-157681 GCF_039526905.1 Pseudonocardia kongjuensis
GGGTCCGGCGCGGCGCGGCGCGGTCCGGCGCGGCGCGGTCCGGCGCGGCCCGGGTCAGCGCCGCAGGCGGCCGGCGAGGGCGCGCAGCCCGGTGCCGGACCGGGACCGCTCCGGCAGCCGCCCGGCGACCGCGTCGTCGAGCAGCGCGCCGACGGTCTCCGCCGCACAGGTCCGGTTGGCGCCGATCCCGCCGGACGGCCCGCGCTTGATCCAGCCGACCACGTAGTGCCCGGGCCTGCCCTCGACCCGTCCGGCGTCGTTCGGGACGATCCCGCGGCCGTCGTCGAACGGCAGGCCGGGGACGGGCCGCCCGCGGTGCCCGACCGCGCGCACCACCAGGCCGGCCGGGATCAGGGTCCCGTCGGCGGTCTGCACGCCCTGCACCCGAACGGACCCCTCGAGCCGTTCCGGCGCGGAGTGGAAGCGGAACACCACCCGCGGCCGGTCCGCAGGCACCGACCAGTCGATCTTCTCCCGGACGGCGCCGCGCAGCAGGCCGTGCGCCTCGCCGGCGGCCGGCCCGTCCAGCGACTCGGCGATCCGCGGATCGTGCTCGTCGACCACCACGTCCACACCGGACCGGCCGAGCAGCTCGCGCAGCTCCGGCGCCGTCGCGGCGACCGCCTCCGGCCCGCGGCGGGCCAGCAGCACGACCTCCCGGATCGCACCGGCCCGCAGCGCCGGTGGCACGTGCGGCGCGACCGGGGTGCCGGCGAGATCGTCCGGGTGCGCGGTGAGCACCCGCGCCACGTCGATCGCGACGTTGCCGGTGCCGACCACGACGACCCGCGGCACCGCGGTGTCGACGGCGTCGGCGGGCACCTCGGGATGGCCGTTGTACCAGCCGACCACGGTGTCCGCGGCGATGCTGCCGGACAGGCCGGCGCCGGGCAGGTCCAGGTCCCTGGGCTCCGGTGCGCCGACCGCCCACACGACCGCGTCGTGCCGGCGGGCGAGCTCGTCGGCGGTGACGTCGCGCCCGACCTCGGTGCCCAGCCGCATCCGCACCCGGGGATGCCGGTGGAACCGGGCGAACGACTCGCCGATCCGCTTGGTCGACGGGTGGTCCGGGGCGACGCCGAAGCGGACCAGGCCGCCCGGGGTGTCCAGCCGGTCCACCAGGGTGATCCGGGACGAGGTGTGCAGCAGCAGGTCCTGCGCGGCGTACATGCCGGCCGGCCCGGTCCCGACGACGGCCACGTCCAGCGGCGCCATGTCCGCGGGCAGCGTCCGGGTGAAGGTCGGCTGCTGCCACTCGTGGAAGGTCGGCGATCCGCCCGTGGTCGCCGCCGAGATCGGCCGGTCGGCGTAGAAGTCCGCGTTGACCTGCGCGTACCCGGCGAGCGATGCACTCAGCCGCTCCACCGGGAACACCGCGTCGACCGGGCACGCGTCGGCGCAGGCGCCGCAGTCGATGCAGGTCCGCGGATCGACGTAGAGCATGTCGGTGGTCCCGAAGTCGGGCTCACCGGGCGCCGGGTGGATGCAGTTGACCGGGCACACCGACACGCAGGACGCGTCGGTGCAGCAGGTCTGGGTGATCGCGAAGGGCACGATGGACCGCCGGTTCAGATCAGGTTGGCGCGGCGGTAGAAGTGCAGCGCCGGCCTGGTGAGCAGGCCGCAGGAGGACAGGAACTCCATCAGCCCGGCGCAGGAGCTGCGCAGCAGCGCCTTGTGGTGCTCGTTGGCCCCGGCCTCGCGCACCGCGCGCGCCCGGTCCAGCCCCACGTTCTCGTAGACCTGCTCGTTCCACATGCTGGAGACGATGAAGTAGGCGGCCGCGGCGACGTAGAGCGCGTTGAACTGCCTGCGCACCCGGCCGGCCCGCTGCAGGTGCTCGCGGGTCTCCTCGCGGGCGAACTTCATGTGCCGCGACTCCTCCACCACGTGGATGTTGGAGACGGTGCGCACGAACGGGACGACGCGCTCGTCGCGCATCCAGTCCCGCTGCATCACGTCGAGCACCTCCTCGGCGACCAGGATCGACGCGTAGGCGGCCTCGCCGCTCGCGGTCGTCTTGAACAGCCTGCCGAGCTCGATCGTGGAGCGCTTCGGCACGTAGGCGGGTGCGCCGAGCTTCGCCGAGCCGCGGGCGAACATGATCGAGTGCCGGCACTCGTCGGCGATCTCGGTCAGTGCCCACTGGAACGACGGGTCGGTCGGGTCCTTGGCGTAGAAGTCCCGCAGCATCATCTGCTGCAGGATCATCTCGAACCAGATCCCGGTGGAGGCGACCGACGCGGCCTCGTGCCGGGTCAGCTCGGTGCGCTGCTCCTCGGTCAGCTCGTCCCAGTAGGCGGTGCCGAAGAGGCTGCACCACTCCGGGCTCATGCCGTGCTTGGTGCGGTCGAGCGGGGTCTCCCAGTCGACCTGGGTGGTCGGGTCGAACGACAGCTCCGCGGACGAGCGCAGCAGCCGCTCGGCGGTGTCCTTCCGGTCGGCGGGCTGGTCGGCCCTGGCCTCGGGAACGGTCGCGGTCATCTCGACTCCTCACGGACGACGACGTCACATGGTCCATGTCGTGTGCTGTAACCGGCGGTAACGTTACCACCGGTAACGCGATGATGCACGATCTCGCGCCGACACGGAACCCCCGGATCGACGGGTGGCGGCGGGACCACCCGACGGGGCCCCCGGCCGGCGCAGCGGGGACTACCGGGTGTCGCGGACCCCCGGCGGAAGCGTGATCCCGGCCACGTCCGGGTGCGGACGTGCGGACGGCCACCCGGCCGCCGCCGGAGCGGTGGCCGGGTGGCCGTCGGTGCGGCTCGCGGGCCCCGGCGAGCCGATCCCCCGGACGCCTGTGCGCACGCCCGGGGAGGTCGTCAGGTCAGGCCGTCGAGCACCGCGAACGCGGGTGCGGTCAGGTCGACCGGGGTGAGCAGTGCGTCCGGCGCCGGCAGCGCCGGGGCGCCGTCGAGCAGGAACACCGGGACGCCCGGGCCGGCGTCGTCGGTGGTCGCGGGGGTCTCGGGGGTCTCGGGGGTCTCGGGAACCTCCGGCCCGTCGGGGGTGTCGGCGTGGGCGAGACCGCCGCCGAGGGCGAGCAGCGCTCCGGCACCCGCCACCGCGAGCGTCGCCCGTCCGGCAGCGGTCCTGGAATGTGCGTTCATGGGTCGAACCTTTCGTCGAGGGAGCGTCCGGCGGATCCGCTCAGCAGAGCGAGTCCGCAGGCTTGGGGTTGGTCAGGCCGAACAGCGGCCGCAGCCGCAGCCCGGCCCAGGTGCCGCCGAGCGCGACGACGGCCCAGATCCAGCCGTGCAGGCTGAACGAGGCGATCCCGGAGAAGTAGGCGCCGATGTTGCAGCCGCCCGCGAGCCGGGCGCCGTAACCCATCGCGATCCCGCCGAGCACCGCGCCGAGGGCGAGCTTCCACGGGATCCGGCGGTGCAGCACGAAGGCGCCGCCGACCGCGGAGGCGACCAGCGCGCCGATCATGATCCCGATGTCCAGGTTGGACACCCGGTCGGCCAGCACCGGCCCGGCGAGCGCCTGCGCGTTCGCCGGGACCTGCCAGTACGCCCAGCTCGCGGGATCGGCACCGAACAGCTCCAGGAACTTCGAGCCCCACAGCGCGAACGCCGCGGTGACCCCCCAGGGGGCGGCCGAGACGAACAGCACCGCGGCGTTCAGCACGCCCAGCACCAGCGCACCGGCCCACATCGACCACGAGCCGCGCAGCACCCGGGCGATCCCGCGGGCCGACGGCGGCCGCTGCACCGGCGGCGGGGGGCGCCGCCGGGCGACCACCCAGGTGACCACCGTGATCGTGGCGAGCGCCAGCAGCGTCACGGCCAGCGCGCCCGGGTAGCCGAGCAGCTCGGCCAGGTTCACGCTCGGGCCGCGGGGCACCGTCTCGGTCCAGAAGGTGTGCGTGAACACCGCGAACATCGAGCCGACGACGAACCCGAACAGGGTCAGCACGATCGCGCTCTGCCCGCTGCCGACGGCGAACAGCGTGCCGGACGCGCACGAGCCGCCGACCTGCATCCCCACCCCGAACAGGAACGCCCCGACGACCAGCCCGATACCGATCGGCGAGGTGAACCCGCGCGGCTCGCCGGCCAGCGCGAACCCGGACGCGAGGATCACCGCGAACAGCACCGCGGCGGTGCCGAGCATCAGCATGTGCGCCCGGATCGCGGCGCCCTGGCCGACGGCGACGAGCTGCCGCCAGCCGGAGGTGAACCCGAACCGGGAGTGGAACAGGGTGAAGCCCAGCGCCAGGCCGAGCGCGGCGGTGCCGACCATCGTGGCCGGGGCGACCGTGCCCACCCCGATCAGGAACAGCACCGCCAGCACCAGGCCGACGGCGGCCACCCGCCACTGCGGCGGCGGGGCCTCGCGGTCGCGCGGGCCGTAGGCCGCACGTTCGGTGGCCGGGATCTCGCGCAGGGCGCGCACCAGCGGCCCCGGTCTGCGGTCCTGGGTGACGGACATGGTCTCTCCTCGGGAGGCTCGGGGATCGGGCAGGGATCGGGTGCGCGGGCGGTCAGGGGGTGGCGGGCACCGCGAGCGGGCCGATGTGCACGACGGCGCCGCCGGGGAACCAGGCCGCGGTGTTCGGCCCGCCGTGGTGCCCGCTCTCCCCCGGCGGCTCGATGCTCATCGGCACCGCGACCGGGGCGGCGCCGTACAGGCCGAACGGTTCCTCGACCGGCTGCCCCGCGGCGTCCGCCCAGGCCAGCAGCCCGGAGGTGGACGGCGCCGAGCCCGGCGCGGTCGCGGCCAGCGCCCGGACGTAGCGCTGCGGCAGCGGCTCCTGCGGCCCGAACGGCAGCGGGAGGACCGCGCTCTGCGCCGTGCCGAGCACGCCGCCGATCAGCAACCACGGTGCCAGGTAGGTCCCGCCGAGCGCGGTCGGGGTGTCGTGCGCGGCGAGCGCGACCTCCCGGACCGCGCGGGCGGCGTCCTGCCAGCCGGAGACGACGACGAGCGCGCCGTCCGCCCCGGCCTGCGGGAGCACCGGTATCCCGGCGGCGGCGGCCTCGGCGCGGACCGCGTCGGCGGCGGCCCGGGAGCGGGGCGAGGCGTCCGCGGCGAGCGCGATCCCCGGGGCGCCGCGGACCGCCAGCGACCGGACGGTGTCGCGCAGCGCCCGCTCGTCGGCCGGGCGCAGTGACTCGGCGGGGCAGGCCCCGACGGCGCCGGCCGCCGGGCCCGCGGCGACCACGGCGCCGAGCACCGCGGACGCGCACTCGGGCCCGTCCGGGCCGGTCGCCCCGGCCGGCGCCACCCGGTCGGATCCCACGTCGACCGGCACGGTGCGGGAGATCCCGCCGGCCAGCACGTCCAGCGATCGGGTCCCGGCGGGCAGGTCGACCAGGGCCCAGCCGCCGGGTGCACCCGGGCGCGCGGTCACCGGGACCTCGCGGTCGGCGACCCGCACGCCGAACCCGGTCCCGCCCGCGGGCCCGGGTCCGTGGCCTGCCATCGGCTCCGCGGTGGTCACCGGGGCCGGGTCCGGCCCGGTCGCGTCCGGCACGACGAGTCCGGGGCCGGTCAGCTGCACCAGGTTCGGGCCGGGCCGCATCGGGGTCACGACCAGGGTGAGCGGGCCGGAGCCGAGATCGACGCCGCGGGCCAGCAGCCGTCCGGGTTCGGCCCCGGCGGCGGGCACCGGCAGTGCGGCGAGCACCGACGCGGCGGCGACGCCCAGCACCGCGGCGACCGCGGCGACGGTCCGGGTCCGCTCCCGCAGCGCGGCGGCCCGGGCCCGGTCCCGGCCGGTGCCGGTGCGTGCCGTGCGGCGGTCCGCGAACAGATCGAACGCGAGCACCCCGGTGACGACGGCCGGGGCGAGGGCGGCGGCCAGCGCGGCCCGGCCGTAGCCGGTCCCCACCAGGTCGATCCCGCTGAACGGGCCGGTGAGCAGGATCTGCGCGAGCGCGGCCGCGGTGGCGAGCACGCCCGCGACGACCGCGATCCACCCGACGGGGGCGCTCCGGTCCCGGCCGGGGGCCGCCTCCCGCCGCGCGAGCAGGTGCAGCGCCGCACCGGTGAGCAGAGCGGCGGCGACGGCGTATCCGGCGTCCAGCGCGGTGGCGACGGGCCCGCTGCGGGCGGAGGCCAGCAGGACCGCCAGGAACCCGGTCGCCGCCGCGCCGGGCAGCGCGGCGCTCACCGGACGGCGGGTGCCCAGCAGCACCGGGACCGCGACGGCGACGGCGACCAGCCCGATCCCCCACGCGGTCCAGCCGGACCGGGTCGTGGGGGNCCGGCGACGGCGAGAGCCGCGGCCGCGGCGACGACCCGCTCCGCCCGCAGCGGGGGCCCGGCGACCGGGCGGACCAGCCCGGCGCCGGCGACCAGCGCCAGGCCGGTCAGCAGCACCAGCCGGGCGACGGCGATCCCGGCCGGGGCGCCGTCGAACGGTCCCGCGGCGAGGACGGCGGGAGTGGCCGGGACCACGGCCCCCGCCACGAGGGCGGGGACCGTCCCGGCCGGGCCGCGGGCAGCAGCCCGCCGGCCGGCACAGGTGCCGCCAGGTGCGGCAGCAGGGTGACCGACATCGTCATCAGTCCTTGATGTCCTCGTCCGCGGCGACGAACAGCATCGAGTGCGGCTTGGCGTTGCCGAACGCACCGTGCGGCCAGTTCTCGCGGTTGAAGTTGATGCAGGTCTCGCCGGTGTCCTCGTCGGTGAAGGTCTCGTCGAGGGTCAGCGCACCGTCCTGGGCGATGTCCACCATGCAGACCCGGTGGTCACCGTCGAGCCCGGTCCGGGCCACGAAGTAGTTCGCCGTGGCCAGGCGCTTCGGCTGGTCGGTCTCCCGGTAGAAGCCGTCCTCGCCCAGGTCGAAGTTGTCCAGCGCGCCCCAGTGCGGGCCGGACCCGGTCTTGTCCGGGTTGATCCCGACGCTCGACCGGACGGTCGGGCAGTCCGGCTCGGCGCCGCCGGCGGTGGTCTCCTCCAGGGTGTCGATCGAGCACTCGGTGCCCGCACCGGCGGCGACCAGCTTCTCGATGTCCAGCGCGACCACACCGCCCGCGGTGCCCTTGTCGTCGGGTCCGAGCGTGCCGGCCTTGCGGCCGATGGTGGCGTGGTAGAGCGTCCGGTCGTCCGGGCTGGTCTGCAGCCAGCCACCGTTGGCGCTCGGACCGCCGTTCTCGCCGCCGACGCCGAACTCCGGGGCGACCGTGCCGAGATCGAAGACCTCGCGCCACTCCGGGTTCTCGACGGTGATGTCCGGCGTGTAGAAGATCGCGCCGCCCTGCATGGTCTGCGCGAACGCGCCCTTGTTCTCCGGCCGGTTGGTGACCGTGGTCTCCATCGCGGCGCGGTTCTCGTTGCGCAGCGGGTCCTGGCCGTTGGAGCGCGGCCCGGTGGGCAGGTACGCCACCGACTTGACCTTGGGGTGGTTGAGGTCGGAGATGTCCCAGGTGCGCACGGTGGGCCGGCGCAGGTAGGGCGACGGGTTCTTCACCGGGTCGAGGATGATCGACCGCGGTTCGGCGTAGTCACTGGTGACCATCGTGTCCAGGTCCTCGCGGACCTGGATGCCGTGCGGGTTGGCGCAGGTGGGGTTGCCCAGGGCCGGCATGTTGAGGCACTGGGTCGGGTCCTCCGGCGTCTCGGTCGCGGCCGGGGCCTCGACCAGGTTCTCGCCGTCCTCACCGAGCCGGACGACCGAGCCCGGGGAGCCCGCGAAACCGTTGCCGGTGCGGACCTCGCCGTGCGTGTAGCGGCACGGGCCCGGTGCGACCGGACCGCCCATGTAGGTGCCGTAGGCGGTGCCGTCGTTCAGCACCCAGTAGGCGTCCGGGACCGAACCGCAGAGCGTCTGCGACGGCAGCGAGATGCCGGACAGCTTCAGCTCGGGCAGCGCGGTGACGTCGAAGACGTAGGTCGCCGCGGAGTACAGCCCGCCCGCGTAGATCTTGTCGCCCTTGCGCCACGAGTACTGCATGTGGTGCGGCTCGTTCTCCACCAGCGGCCCGACGGTCGCGGTGTTCACCACCTTGCCGTAGTCCGGGGAGCCCTTCGTGGCGTCGACGACGGCCATGAAGTCCGGACCGGGCAGCGCGTCGCGCACCTTGTCGATCGGGTCGGCCAGCGATCCGGGCAGGTTGCGCACGTCGGAGACCGCGGTGTCGGCGACGTTCTCGTCACCGGCCCAGACGACCATGTACTCCTTGCGCGGGGCGGGCTGGGAGGAGTCGCCGCCGGATTGCTGACGGGCCTCCGGCGTGAGGTTGTTCTCGACCCAGTAGGTCTTGTCGTCGGCGCCGGTCACCTCCGACCGGACCACGTCGATGCTGTTCTGGGCCTGCGCCGGGAGCACCGCGACCCCGGCGACGACGGCCGCGCCCAGCAGGGCGAACGCGGACCGCCGCCCCCACCGGGACTTCGGGACGAGACTCATTCGCCGACCGTTCCGTTCTGCAGCACGGTCGGGGTGATCTGCTTCGGCGCCTTCGAGACGACGTCCACCAGGCCGGCGACGGGCACGCCGGCCGGCGCGAAGTCACGCAGCTGCTGCAGCGGCTGGTCGGAGTCGAAGGCGGTGTACGACGGCTCGACGTAGGGCGCCTCGGGGGCCGGGGTCGGCTGGGCGTCGTTCGGGGCGCTGAGCAGCGGGCCGAGGTCCGGGACGACGTCCGGGGTGGCCGCCTGGGCGGCGCCGGACAGGCCGAGCAGGGCGGTGCCGGCGAGTGCGGCGCCTCCCGCGACGAGCCTGACCCGGGAGGGCCGGTGTGCACGGTGCTGGGGCACGAGGTGCCTCCTGTTTCTTCGGTGGGGAGCGGAGTCGGGGTCCGGCACGGGAGCGGGCACCGGGACAACGGTGCCCACTGTGGACGTCGCGGTAGCGGCGGGCCGGGCCGTCCGCCGGTGCGGGCACCGTCGGACGCCGGGGCGCGGCAGGTCGGACGTGGGGTTCCGGCGGGTGTCGGACCCCGCCCTCCCGGGCCGCCGTGATGGCGGGGCGGGAGGGTCGCGCACGGGGCGCGGGCCGGAGGGGTGGTGCGGGCCGGGCCCGTTCCGGGAGGCACGGGACCGGCGGGCACCGGAGGAGGGTGGCCACGGCGGGCGCACCCCCTGCTCCGGCGCGTCAGGCGCCGGAACAGAGTGCGCTCGCCTGGCGGCGCAGGTCGACGTGACGCCGACTCGCGAACCGGGAGACGAGGTGCATGGCAGACAGTGTGCACACCCGTTCGGACTAACCCGGCGGCCGGATACGTCCACACTGTGAGAAGTCGTCCGACATCGGCCGTTCCCCGGCGCAACGAGTGATCCCGGTCACTTCGTGCGCCGCGAAACGAACCGCTGCGCGCTGGGAAACGTTGCGGAACGAATCATCCGATCGTGTCAACGACGTCGGGAACCGGATCGGCGCGCCTCGCTGACCAGCGACGATGCCGGCGCTGTCGATCTCTGCGGGAACCCGTCCGGACAGCCGTCGCGCACGGCGGGCCCGCCGGGGCGGACCGGCGGTGCGTCAGAGCCCGAGCATCCGGACCGCGTTCTCCTTCAGGATCAGCGGCCGCACCTCCGGCTTGAGGTCGAGCCGCTCGAAGTCCGACAGCCAGCGGTCCGGGGTGATCACCGGGAAGTCCGATCCGAACAGCACCTTGTGCCTGATCAGCGAGTTCGCCGCCCGGACCAGCTGCGGCGGGAAGTACTTCGGCGACCAGCCGGACAGGTCGATGTAGACGTTCGACTTGTGGGTGGCCATCGAGATCGCCTCGTCCTGCCACGGCACCGACGGGTGCGCGAGCACCACGGTCAGCTCCGGATGGTCGGCGGCGACGTCGTCGAGCAGCATCGGGTTGGAGTAGCGCAGCTTGATCCCGCGCCCGCCGGGCAATCCGGCTCCGATCCCGGTCTGCCCGGTGTGGAACAGGGCGGGTACACCGAGCCCGGCGATCGCCTCGTACAGCGGGTAGAAGCTCCGGTCGTTCGGTTCGAACGCCTGCAGGCTCGGGTGGAACTTGAACCCGCGCACCCCGTGCTCGGTGACCAGCCGGTGGATCCGGGCGACGGATGCCTTGCCGCCGTGCGGATCCACCGAACCGAACGGGATCAGCACGTCGGTGTGCTCGGCGGCGAGATCGGCGATCTCCTCGCTGGACAGCGCCGGATGCCCGGTGCCGGCCGGTGCGTCGACGGTGAACACCACCGCGGCGAGCCTGCGCTCCCGGTAGTGCTCGGCGATCGAGGCGATCGTCGGGGTGCGGTCCTGGCCCGACTTGAAGTAGGCCGCCGAGGCGTCCATCAGCTCCTGGTCCAGCGCGAAGCAGCCGTGACCGTCCTGCTCGACGTGCACGTGCACGTCGATGGCGTCCACCGTGCTCGGGTCGAGTGCCATGTCGTCGTCCTCCGGTCGGGGCAGGGGCGGGGCGGGGTCGGGGCGGGATCAGGGCAGGTCGGTGCGGGACTTGGCGTCCAGCAGCTCGGCCAGCACGGCGTCGCGCCGGGCGGCCAGCTCGGCCGGGTCGGTGTCGCCCAGCTCGTCGTGCACGCCGTCGACCAGGGTCCGGGCGAGCTCCGGGGTGAGGGTGACCCGGCCGAGGTCGCGCCAGTAGCGCTCGGTCGGCGGGCCCAGGTGCTCCAGCACATGGGCGAGGCCGCCCGGGCCGCCGGAGAGGTGCTGGTTGGCGAACGGCCCGAGCACCGCCCAGCGCAGACCGGGGCCGTGCGCGATCGCCGCGTCGACGTCGGCGACGCTCGCGACGCCGCGCTCCACCAGCGAGTACGCCTCCTGCCACAGCGCGGCCTGCAGCCGGTTCGCGATGTGTCCCGGGATCTCGGCGCGCAGCCGGATCGGCCGCTTGCCCAGCGCGGTGTAGAACTCCAGCGCGTCGGTCACCGCGCGGTCCGCGGTCCGCTCCCCCGGCACCACCTCGACCAGCGGGATCACCTGCGGCGGGTTGAACGGGTGGCCGACGAGCACGCGTTCCGGGTGCCGGGTCGCGCCGCGGGCGATGTCGGTGGGCAGCAACCCGGACGAGCTCGACGCGAGCACCACCTCGGGCCGGGCCGCCTCGTCCAGCTCGGCGAACAGCCGGTGCTTGACGTCCTCGCGTTCCGGGCCGTTCTCCTGCACGAAGTCGGCGTGCTCGGCGGCCGCGGCGGCGGTCGGTGCGAAACCCAGCCGGTCCGGCGAGGCGCCCGGTACCGGATCCAGCCGCGGCCAGAGCGCGGCGACGCCGTCGCGCAGCCGCTGCTCGGCCCCCGGGGAGGGATCGGTCGCGGTGACGTCCAGGCCGCGGGCCAGGAACAGCGCGGTCCAGCCGAGACCGACCACCCCGGTCCCGACGACGGCGACCCGGCGGACCGGGCTCCCTTCCGGGCTCACAGCCGGGTCCCGGCGAGCTCGGCGAACGCGTCGAGGGCGTCCGGATCGGCCAGCACGTCGCGCGAGGCGACCTCGTCCACCGCGGCCCCCAGCAGGATCCGCTTGGCCGGGACCTCCAGCTTCTTGCCGGTGCGGTTGCGCGGGACCACCGGCACCTCCTCGATCCGGTCCGGCACGTGCCGGGGGGTCAGCTCGGTCCGCAGCGCATCCGCGATCCGGCGGCGCAGCGCGTCGTCGAGCACGGTCCCGGGTTCCGGCTGCACGAACAGCATCAGCTCGCCATTGCCGCCCGCCGGGTCCTCCAGGTGCAGCACCAGGCTGTCCTCGATCCCGGGCAGCTCCTCGACGACCCGGTAGAACTCGGCGGTGCCCAGCCGCACCCCGCCCCGGTTGAGGGTGGCGTCCGACCGGCCGGCGACGACCGCGCTGCCGGTGGGGCCGAACCGCACCCAGTCGCCGTGCCGCCAGATTCCCGGGTAGTGGTCGAAGTAGGTGGACCGGTAGCGGCTGCCGTCGTCGTCGCCCCAGAAGCCGACCGGCATCGACGGCAGCGGCCGGGTGATCACCAGCTCGCCGAGCTCACCGACGACGGGCCGGCCGTGCTCGTCGAACGCCCGGGCGTCCACCCCCAGGCAGGGGCCGGAGATCTCGCCGGCCCACACCGGCTGCCACGGGCCGCCCTGCAGGATCCCGGAGCAGATGTCGGTGCCGCCGCTGCCGACGTTGAGCAGCACGTCCGGGCCGAACTGCTCGGCCACCCAGCGGTAGCCCTCCGGCGGCAGCGGGCTGCCGGCGGCGCCGAGCTGGCGGACCCGGGACAGGTCGTGCTCGCGGGCCGGTCGCAGGCCCGCGGCGCGGCAGGCCATCAGGAAGCCGGGGGCGGCGCCGACCAGGGTGGCCCCGGTCTCGGCGGCGAGCCGCCACTGCAGGCCCAGGTCGGGGTACTGCGGGTTGCCGTCGACGAGCACGATCGACGCGCCCCGCAGCAGCCCGGAGACCAGCGCGTTCCACATCATCCAGGCGGTGGTGCTGAACCACAGGATCCGGTCGCCGGGGCGCAGGTCCCAGCTCAGCGCGTGGTTCTTGAGATGTTCGAGCAGGATCCCGCCGTGCCCGTGCACGATCGCCTTCGGCTTGCCGGTGGTGCCCGAGGAGAACAGCACGCAGAGCGGATGGTCGAAGGGCACCGGATCGAACGCGAGCTCCCCCGGCCCGGCCAGCAGCTCCGCCCAGGACACCGCGTCGGGCAGCGGATCCGGCCCGTACCCGACGTCGACGACGTGCCGCAGCCCCGGCAGCCCGGCCCGGATCGCGGCCACCTGCTCGCGCCGGTCGACGTGCTTGCCGGCGTAGCCGTAGCCGCTGACGGCGAGCAGCACGACCGGTTCGACCTGGCCGAACCGGTCGAGCACGCTGCTCGCGCCGAACTCGGGCGCGCAGGAGGTCCAGATCGCGCCGAGCGAGGCGGTGGCGAGGAAGGCGACCACCGTTTCGGCGATGTTGGGCAGGTACCCGGCGACCCGGTCGCCGCGGCGGACGCCGAGCCGGCGCAGCCCGGCCCGGGCGGCGGCGACCTGCTCGCGCAGGCCGCCCCAGGTGAGCTCGGTGCGGTCGCGGGTCTGCGAGTACCCGACGACGGCGACCGCGTCGGCGTCGGCGTCCGCCGCGGCGAGCCCGACGGCGTGCTCGGCGTAGTTCAGGGTGGCGCCGGGGAGCCACTGCGCGCCGGGCATGGCGGTGTCGCCGCGGACCGCGGTCGGCGGCGTGGCGAACCGGACGCCGGTGTGCTCGGCGAGTGCGCCCCAGAAGCCGTCCGGGTCGGCCACCGACCAGCGGTGCAGGTCGGCGTAGTCGTCGAACTCGCGGCCGTGCGCGCGGCGCAGGTGCTCGACGAAGCCGCCGAGCGCGCTGTCCGCGGGCGGACGGGCGGGCGCGGCCCGCAGCAGCTCCGGCCCGGCCGGGCCGGTCACCGGTCCCGCTCCCGGCGGACCCGGCCGCCGCGGCCGTCGAGGAAGGCGCGCATCCGGGCCTGGGCCTCGTCGCTGCTGGCGGCCACCGCGGCGACCAGCGACTCCAGCAGGTAGCCCTGGGCGGGTGCGGCCTCGGCGATCCGGGGCAGCGCCTGCAGCACCGCGAAGTTCGTCATGTCCGAGTTGGCGGCGACGGAACGGGCCAGCTCGAGCGCCTTGGGCAGGCCGTCGCCGGGGCCCACCAGGTGGTGCGACAGGCCCAGGGCGAACCCCTCGGCGGCGTCCAGCACCCGGCCGGTCAGCATCATCTCGGCCATCCGGTGCGCGCCGATCAGCCGGGGCAGCCGGACCGATCCGCCGCCGCCGACGAACAGGCCGTGCTGGCCCTCCGGCAGCGCGTAGAACGCGCTCGGCTCGGCGACCCGCACGTGCGTGGCGGCGGCCAGCTCCAGCCCGCCGCCGACCACCGCGCCGCGCTGCACCGAGACCACCGGCACCCGGCCCTCGGCCATCCGCTCGAACGCCCGGTGCCACATCCGGGAGTGCTCCATCGCCGCGACGACGTCCCGGTCGCCCAGCTCGGACAGGTCCAGGCCGGCGCAGAAGTGGTCGCCCTCGGCGTCCAGCACGACGGCGCGCACGCCGGGCGGCGGATCGGCGAAGAACGCCTCGATGCCGAGCACGGTGGCGTCGTTCAGTGCGTTGCGCTTGACCGGGCGGGCGAGCCGCAGCACCAGCACGTCGTCGTGCCGCTCGGTCTCCAGCGAGGCCGGCAGGCCGGTGTGCTCCACCGCGGTCATCGGGCGGCCGCCCGGTCCAGCAGCTCGACCCGGCGGACCTTGCCGGTGGCGTTGCGCGGCAGCTCGTCGACCAGCTCGACGTGCTTGGGCACCTTGTACCGGGCGAGCCGGGCGGACAGGTACCCGCGCAGCTCGTCCGGGTCGACGACGGCGCCGTTGCGCGGCTGGACGTAGGCGACGCCGACCTCGCCCCAGCGCTCGTCGGCGATCCCGACGACGGCGCAGTCGGCGACCGCGTCGTGCCCGACGGCGACGGCCTCGATCTCGGCCGGGTACACGTTCTCGCCGCCGGAGATGAACATGTCCTTCACCCGGTCCACGGCGAACGCCCATCCGTCCCGGTCGGCCCGCACGACGTCGCCGGTGCGGAACCAGCCGCCGTCCACCCGGGACGCCGCGGTCTCGTCCGGTCGTTCCCAGTAGCCGGGCCCGACGTGCGGGCCCCGGACCAGCAGCTCGCCCGGTTCGTCGCCGACCGGCTCCGGACCGCCGTCGCGCAGGATCGCGACGTCGGTGAAGAAGTGCGGCACCCCGATCGACGTGGGCGGGTGCCCGGCGGTGCCGTCCCGGGTGGCCATGTAGACGCCCGGGGACGCCTCGGTCATGCCGTAGCCCTGCTGCAGGTGCACCCCGCGTTCCAGCCAGGCGCGGGCCACCCGCTCCTGCACCGGCGATCCGCCGTAGACCACGCTGCGCAGCGACGACAGGTCGGTGCCGGTCCAGCTCGGGTGCTCGCAGAGCATCTGCAGCATGGTCGGCACCGCGGCGAAGCCGGTGATCCCGGAGGCGATCCGGGACAGCACCAGCGCCGGATCGAACCGCTCGACCAGCTCCACGCTCGCGCCCTTGAGCAGCGCGGGCAGCGTGACCTGGCTGAGCCCGACGCAGTGGAACAACGGCGAGATGCACAGCGTGCGGTCGGTGGAGAGCAGATCGACGTGTGCGAGCTGGTTGACCGTGTTCCAGGTCAGGTTCCCGTGGGTGAGGATCGCGGCCTTGGGGCGGCCGGTGGTCCCGGAGGTGTAGAGGAGCACGGCCGGGTCGTCGAGCCCGGTGGCCGCATCGGACGGTGCGGACAGGACGGACAGGTCGGACACGGCGGGCGGGGTGGCGGCCAGGTCTGCCTCGAACTCGGCCTCGAACTCTGCCTCACCGGCGCGGTCGGGGCCGGACGGGTCCGGGCCGGACGGGTCCGGGCCGGACGGGTCGGGGCGGACCGCGACGAGATGGCGCACCGAGGGCGGCAGCGGCGCGGCGGCGGCGACCAGCCCGGCGGCGTCGGCGCTGTACACGAGCACCCCGGCGCCGCAGTCGTCGAGCATGTAGCGGACCTCGTCACCGGCCAGCCGGTGGTTGAGCGGGACCGCGATCGCGCCCAGCGACCAGGCCGCGAAGCAGGTCTCCAGCACCTCGACGGCGTTCACGCCCAGGTAGGCGACCCGGTCACCGCGGCGGACGCCGAGCCGGGCGAGTCCGCCCGCCACCTGCGCGACACGCTGCGCCAGCTCCGCGTAGGTCAGCGACCGGTGCCGGTCGAGGAGCGCGGGGGCGTCCGGGCTGATGCGGGCCCGCCGGGCGGGCCAGGTGCCCAGGCCGAGGCCCGGACCGGTGATCGGGCTCATTGCTCCCTCGCACGTCAATCTATATCAGGCACCTTGATAGCAAGGATGCTGATAAAGGGTCAAGCGTCGAGGCCCGCGTCGGCGGGGGGAGGTTCGATGTAGCCGTCCGGCTCGGTCAGTGCATCCAGGCAGCGTTCCAGCGTGACCGCGAAGGCGGTCGCCTCGTCGGGCTCCAGGTTCGCGAGCATCCGCTGCTCGACCTGGCCCGCGGCCTCGTGGCAGGCGGCGAGCATCCGCTCCCCGTGCTCGGTCAGCCAGACCCGCAGGATCCGCCGGTTCGCGCTGTCCGCCCGGCGCTCGATCAGCTGGTCGCGCTCCATCCCGGCGACGAGCTGCTGCATCGCCTGCGGGGTCACGAAGTGCCGGCGGGCGAGCTGGGCCGAGGACAGGCCGCCCCGGCGCTCCAGCACGCTCAGCGCCGTGTACTGGCCGAGCGTCACCCCGAGCGGGCGCAGGCGCTCCTCGAGGCGGGCGCGCTCGGCCATCTCCAATCGCTTCACCAGATAGGTCAGTCGTTGACCGCGCCGCCCGGTGGGCACGGCCGGAGTCGCCGGATCAGTCACGACTGCCAGCGTAACGGCCCTCGACCCAATGACAATCTACTTGCTATAAAGCTGCTTGACATACATCCGGGTGCCCTGGCGGACCGGTGCCCGGGACCGACGACATTCAGGGAACTGCAATGACGCAACCCCGGTTCTCCCGCAGCCAGCGACGCCGCGCCGTCCTGTCGAGCTACCTCGGCAGCATGATCGAATACTACGACTTCCTGCTCTACGCGACCGCGTCCGCGGTCGTGTTCAACCAGGTGTTCTTCTCCGATCTGGATCCGCTGGTCGGCACGGTCGCCGCGTTCGGCACCCTGGCCGCCGGTTACGTCGCCCGCCCGATCGGCGGCATCGTGTTCGGGCACTTCGGCGACCGGGTCGGCCGCAAGAAGATGCTCGTGATCAGCATGGTCATGATGGGTGTGGCGAGCACCCTGATCGGTCTGCTGCCCACCTACGACCAGGTCGGTGTCCTCGCGCCCATGCTGCTGGTGTTCCTGCGGATCATCCAGGGCATCGCGGTCGGCGGCGAATGGGGCGGCGCGGTCCTGATGTCGGCCGAGCACGCCTCCTCCCGGCGCGGGCTCTGGGCGAGCTTCACCAACGCCGGGGCGCCCAGCGGCATGGTGCTGTCCACCGTGGTGCTGGCGCTGTTCGCCTCGATCTCCGGCCCGGAGGGCTTCCTCGTCTGGGGCTGGCGGATCCCGTTCATCCTGAGCGTGGTGCTGCTGGCGATCGGGCTGTTCGTGCGGCTCTCGGTCACCGAGACGCCGGTCTTCGCGGCCGCCGCGGCCGCGAAGAAGCCGGCCCGCCCGCCGCTGATGGAGGTGCTCCGCAACCACCCGCGCAACCTGGCGCTGGCGGTCGGCATCGGGTTCGGTGCGTTCGTCGCGCAGGGCACGCTGACCACGTTCCTGATCTCCTACGCGGTGCAGGCCGGCTTCGAGCGGCAGACCGTGCTGAACGCGCTCACCCTGTCCTCGGTGGTCGCGATCGGCGGCATCATCGGGTTCTCGGCGCTGTCCGACGTGGTCGGCCGGCGGCCGGTGGTCCTCGGCGGCGCCGTCGCCACCGGCGCCTGGTGCTTCGTGGTGTTCCCGATGGTCGACACCGGATCGGCGGTGCTGCTGACGCTCGCCGTCGTCGTCGGGCAGGGGATCACGCACGCCGCCTGGTTCGGCCCGTCCGCGGCGCTGTACTCGGAGCTGTTCTCCACCGGGTCCCGCTACACCGGGGCCTCGATCGGGTTCCAGCTCTCCGGGGTCGGCGCCGGGCTCGCCCCGGTGACCTTCGCGTCGATCATGGCGGCGGGCGCCGGGCCGTGGACGATCAGCGTGGTGATCGGCCTGTTCGCGCTGGTGTCCGTCGGCTCGGTGCTGGTGCTCTCGGAGACCTCGCGCGGCGGGCTCGCCGACACCCGCGACGCCGAGCCGGAGGGCGACACCGAGAGCGGCCGGGCGGCCAGCGAGGGCGGGGCCGGCCGGTCCTGAGCGGACCGGGTCGGACCTGAACGGACCTGAACCGTCGAGCGGGCCGGTGCAGCGCTGCGGCACCGGCCCGCCCCCGGCTCAGCCGGCCGCGGGGGCCCGGTCCGCCGGGCGACCGACGAACAGCGCGACCACCAGCACGACCAGCGACACGAACGCCGCCGTCAGGAACGCCGCCTGCACCCCGGCCGCGTCCACCCCGGCACCGGCCGAGGCCAGCGTCATCACGGTGATGAACAGCGCCGTGCCCGCGGCGCCGGCGACCTGCTGCAACGTGGTGAGGATGGCGCTGCCGTGCGAGTACAGCTCACCGGGCAGCGCGCCGAGGGCGTCGGTCATCAGCGGGGTGAACATCAGTGCCAGTGCCGCCGACAGGCCGACGTGCAGCACCACGACCAGCCAGATCGGGGACGCCGCGCCGAGCGTGGTGAACCCCCACATCACCGCGCTCAGCAGCAGCGCACCGGGGATCACCAGCCGGCGGGCCCCGATCCGGTCGTAGGCGCGGCCGACGAACGGCGCGATCAGCCCCATCACCAGCCCGCCGGGCAGCACCACCAGCCCGGCCACGAACGCGCTGTCGCCGAGCACGTCCTGGATGTAGAGCGGGAGCAGGATGATCGCGCCGAACAGCGACATGAAGCCGACCGCGACCAGCACCACCGCGATCGTGTAGCGGCGGATCGCGAACGGCCGCAGGTCGAGCAACGGCGCGGCGGTGCGCTGCAGCCGGATCTGCCGGTGCACGAACACGGCCAGCGCGAGCACGCCGACGACCAGCGGCACCCACGGCGGGACGCCCTCCCCGGCACCGGCACCGCCGTGCGCAGCCCCCGCTGCGGACTCGCCGATCGCGGACAGGCCGTACACCAGCCCGGAGAAGGCGACCGCGGAGATCAGCACGGACAGCACGTCCAGTGGGGCCTTCGAGGTCTCCGCGGTGACCCGCAGCCAGATCGCCCCGGCCGCCAGCGCGAGCAGCGCGATCGGCAGGACCAGCCAGAACATCCAGCGCCAGCCGAGCGCGGACAGGATCACCCCGGACAGCGCGGGCCCGACCGCGGGCGCCACCGCGATCACGATCGAGATGGTGCCCATCGTCTGCCCGCGGCGGGACGCCGGGACCAGGCGCAGGATCGTCGTCATCAGCAGCGGGATCATCACCGCGGTGCCGGTGGCCTGCACGACCCGGCCCGCGAGCAGCACCCCGAAGACCGGGGCGAGCGCGCACAGCAGGGTGCCCGCGCTGAACAGGCCCATCGCCGCCAGGTAGACCGAGCGCGGCGGGAACCGCTGCAGCAGGTACCCGGTGATCGGGATGACCACGGCCATCGTCAGCAGGAACCCGCTGGTCAGCCACTGCGCGGTGGAGGCGGTGATCCCGAGGTCGGCGATCAGCACGGGCAGCGCCACGCTCATGATCGTCTCGTTCAGGATCATCACGAACGCGGAGCCGACCAGCAGCGAGATGATCAGCGGTGCACCCGCCGGGAGCCGTTCGGCCCCGGTGGGCTCGGTCGTCGGCTCGGTCGTCACGGCGGGTCGCCTCCTGCGGTCGGGGCCGGGCCCGGACGTGCGTGGACCCGGCGAGATCGATGCGGTGGAACCGAGTCAACACGAGACGGTCCCGGGCGGCGACCGGATTCGTGCTGCGCGGACGCCGCGCCGGACCCGTCACCGGTGGTGCTCGATCCGAGGATGGCACGCGGGTCCGACAGTTCCGTGGCGCGTCCGTGGTGCATCCGTGGCCCGAGCGCTCCCCCGGGGGTGATCCGGCACCGTCGCCGGGCCGCTGCGGGCCCGGTCCGGTAGACAGGGACACATGGAACAGGTCGTGTTGCTCGACGACGACGGCAAGCCGGTCGGGGTCGCCGACAAGGCGACCGTGCACGGCGCGAGCACCCCCCGGCACCTGGCGTTCTCCTGCTACGGCGTGGACGACGCCGGGCGCCTGCTGGTCACCCGGCGGTCCCGGAGCAAGGCCGCGTTCCCGCTGGTCTGGACGAACACCTGCTGCGGGCATCCGGCACCCGGCGAGGACATGGCTGACGCGGTGCAGCGCAGGCTCGGCGACGAGCTCGGGATCCGGGCCACCGAGCTGCGGCTGGTGCTGCCCGACTTCAGCTACCGGGCGTCCCAGGACGGGGTGGAGGAGAACGAGCTCTGCCCGGTGTTCGTCGCCCGGCTCGCCGGTGAGCCGGATCCCCGGCCGGACGAGGTCGAGGACGCCGAGTGGTGGAGCTGGGACCGGTTCCGGGCCGCCGCCGACGATCCGGGGTCCGGCCTGTCGCCGTGGGCCCGGCTGCAGGTGCCGCTGCTCGACGCCCTCGACGACCCGCTGCTGGCGGCCGCGCGCGGCTGATCGCGCCCGGCTGGTGTGATGGTGGGTGTGAGACCCGCGCCCACCGGACCCGATCTCGCGGCCGGCCTGGCCGCCGCGCTGGACGACGCGCTCGATCCGGTCCCGGCCGGGCGGCTCGGCCCGGTGGTGGACCGGCTGATCCGCGACTACCGCAGCGGCTCGGTGCCGGCCGCGCCGATCCTGCGCACCGCCGACGATGCCGCGGCCTACGCCGCCTACCGGATGCCGGCCACCCACGCCGCCGTGCTGGACGTGCTGGGCCGGGCCGCCGGCCGGGTGCCGGAGCCGCGGGAGCTGCTCGATCTCGGCGGCGGCACCGGCGCGGCGGTCTGGGCGGCGGCGCAGACCTGGCCGTCGCTGCGCCGGGCCACGGTGCTGGAGGCGGCCGCCCCGGCCCGCGCACTGGGCGGCCGGCTCGCCGCCGGGGCCCCGACCGCCGCCGTGCGGGACGCGCGCTGGGAGCCCGCGGTGCTGGGCACCGGCACCGAGCTGCCGGCGACCGACCTGGTCACGGCCTGTTACCTGCTGGGCGAGCTGCCGGAGCCGGTGCGGGACGCGCTGGTGGACGCCGCCGCCCGGGCCGCCCGGGTGGTCGCCGTCGTCGAACCGGGTACGCCCGCCGGGTACGCCCGGGTGCTGGCGGCCCGGCAGCGGCTCGTCGCCGCCGGGATGACGGTCGCGGCGCCCTGCCCGCACTCCGGCGCCTGCCCGGTGACCGGCGACGACTGGTGCCACTTCGCGGTCCGGGTGAGCCGCAGCTCGCGGCACCGGGCGCTCAAGGCCGGCTCACTGGGTCACGAGGACGAGAAGTTCTCCTACGTCGTGGCGACCCGCCCCGGCGACGCCGGACCGGCCCCCGGACGGGTGGTCCGGCATCCGCGTTCCCGCAAGGGACTGGTGACGCTGAGTGTCTGCTCGGCGGACGGCTCGCTGCGCGAGACCCCCGTTCCGCGCAGCCGCCGGGAGCTGTTCCGGGCCGCCCGCGACACCGCGTGGGGCGACCCGTGGCCGCCCGCCTGACGATCATCGGACAGGGTGACCGAGCACACGTCTGTGATCCACGACATTTTCGTTGTGAACCTGTAACACGCACCGGCATCGTGGGCGACTGACCGGGCGCGACGGCCATCCGGTGGGCCGCGAGCAGCGACTTTCTAGTAGATCGAGCACGACCATGACCGACACCCCCACCGGTGCCCCCACCGATCGACTCCCCACCCTCGTGCGCACCCGGCACGGCTACCGGGTGCACGACCCGGCGCTGGTCGCCGGCACCTCCTACGTGATCGACGACGCCGGCGATCTGGTCTGGACCCGGGTCCCGGCCGGCGCGATGACCGCGGGCGCCGTGATCACCTCGCTCGTCGTGGCCGTCACCACGGGTGACAACAGCTGGACCTGGTCGATGCTCACGTTCCTGGTCGCGCTGCCGGTGTCGTTCGCCGCCGCGATCGCCGTGCTGTCGGTGGTGCACGCCGTGACCGATCCGGTGCGGGCGTACCGGGCGCGGTTCGGGCACAGCCGGTTCGCGGTCGACGTCACCGACCGGGGATCGGCGCGCTGGCAGCTCTGCGTCCGGGCCGAGCGGCTGGCCGCGAGCCGGTCCTGGCAGGCCGGCCGGATCGACCCGACCCGCACCCTCGGCGGGCTGCTGTGGACCGCCGTCGGTGGCGGCGAGGAGTGGGCCGCCCAGGCGCTGCACTCGCTCACCGAACCGGCGACCGGCCCGGATCTCACGTCCGTCTGAACCACGGCGGCGGTCACACCGCGTAGCGGGCCACCGGGAGCAGCGCCTCCGGATCGCGGCGGTCGCCCTCGGCGGCGACGCAGGCGCGCAGCGAGCGTTCCAGTGCGTCCTCGTCGAGCCCGGTCCCGATCAGCACCAGCGTGGTGCGGCGCGGCTCGCCGGCGTCCCACCGGTTGCGCTGGAACCGGACGTAGCGGCCGACCGTGTGCAGGTCCCAGCGCTCCCGGGCCGGGGCCGCCGCGAACCGCACCGAGCCCTTGATCCGGTACAGGCCGGAGGGGCGGGCGTCGAGCAGGTCCTGCAGCCGGGCGGCGTCCAGCGGCTCGTCGCACTGGAACGTCACGCTCTGGTAGCCGGCGTGCAGGTGCGCGGCGTGGTCGCCGGCGGCGGGACCGTCGCGCACCTGCTCGCCGAGCATCAGCTGCCGCCCGGGCACGATCTCGATGTCGAACAGCAGCGCCGGGTCGATCGCGCCGTCGCGGACCGGGACGATCGGGGCCCGCGGGTTCGCCTCCCGGCACAGCCTGCGTACCCGCCACAGCGGGCCGGGCCCGACCCGGTCGATCTTGTTGAGGACCACCAGGTCGGCCATCCCGACGTGCCGGTCCAGCTGCGGATGCCGGCGGCGGGTGGTCTCGAACTCGGCGGCGTCGACCACCTGGACGAGGCCGCCGAAGCTCAGGTGCTGGCCCAGCGCGTCGAGCACCAGCTGCACCAGCGTGCCCGGCTCGGCGATCCCGCTGGCCTCGATCACGACGACGTCGATCTCGTCCCGGCGCCGGGTCAGGTTCGCCAGCACCTCCCCGATGCCGCCCTCGCCGATCTCGCAGCACAGGCAGCCGTTGCCCAGCCCGACGACACCGCCCGCCTGACCGGCCAGGCGCATCGCGTCGATCCCGACCGAGCCGAAGTCGTTGACGACCACGCCGATGCGCGCGTCCCCGCCGGCGGCGAGGAGGTGGTTCAGCAGGGTCGTCTTGCCGGCTCCGAGGAACCCGGCCAGCACCACGACCGGGATCTTCCGGGGCACCCGACATGAGTACCACGCTGGGCGACCGTGGCAGAGTTCCCCCTATGCCCGACTCAGCTGCCGGACGTCCGCCCCGCGGGACGATCGCCGTCGCCGGTGAGGCCCTCGTCGACATCGTTCCTGCTCCCACCCAGGGCTACTGGGAGTTCGCGCCCGGTGGCAGCCCGGCGAACGTGGCGGTCGGGCTCGCCCGGCTCGACGTGCCGGCCCGGATGCTCGCCCGGCTGGCCGACGACCTGCTCGGGCGCAGGCTGCGCGACCACCTCGCGGTCAACGGCGTCGACCTCACGCACTCGGTCGAGGCGGACGAGGCGTCGTCGCTGGCGATCGTCGAGATCGCCGGGGACGGGCAGGCGTCCTACGACTTCCGGGTCGACGGCACCGCCGACTGGCAGTGGACCCCGGACGAGCTGTCCGGGGCGCTCGACGACGGCCCGGCCGGCCCGGTCGTGGCCGTCCACTCCGGGTCGCTCGCGCTCACCACGGCGCCCGGTGCCGAGGTGCTGCGCGAGCTGATGGCGACCGCGGTGGACACCGCGACGGTCAGCTACGACCCGAACTTCCGGCCGCTGCTGATGGGGTCCCCGGCCGAGGTGCTGCCCGGGGTGCACGAGCTGCTCGGCCTCGCCGACGTGGTGAAGGTCAGCGAGGAGGACCTCGGCTGGCTGCATCCCGGCCGGGAGCCGGGTGACGTCGTCGGTGAGTGGCTGGAGCTCGGGCCGGCGGTCGTCGTCGTCACGCTGGGGGCGAACGGGGTGCTCGCCGGCACCGCCTCCGGGCTGCACAGCGTGCTGCCCGGGCGGAAGGTCGACGTGGTGGACACCGTCGGTGCCGGGGACAGCTTCTCCGCCGCCCTGCTCGCCGGGCTGCACCGGCGCGGGCTGCTCGGCGCGACCGCCCGCGACGACCTCTACCGGATCGACCGGGCGGCGCTGGACGGCGTGCTCGGCGAGGCCGTCACCGCCGCCGCGATCACCTGCTCGCGGCACGGCGCCGATCCGCCGACCCGCGCCGAGCTCGACGCCGAGGGCTGAGCCGCTACTCGCCGGCCAGCATCGCGTCCTGGGCCTGCTGCTCGTCGGGCGTCAGCTCGCGCGGCGCCCGCTCCGGGTAGTCGCGCGGCTGACCGGTCGCGTTCGCGCCCGGCGGCAGGCTCAGCGTCGCCGGCTCGCTCTCCGGGATCGCCCACTGGCTCGCCCAGTCCATGTGCATCGCGGTCGGGCCGCCCGCCGGCGGAAAGTAGTCGAGCTGCATGGTCATGTTCATCGGGCGCGGCGGGAAGTGGTCGGTGTTCGTGTTCGTGTACCACTCCTCCCCGTCGACGTAGGCGGTCATCTTCTCCGGGGTCCACTCCAGCGCGTAGGACGACCACTCGGTGGAGTCGTGCTGCGTGGCGCCGTAGTCCTGGTCGTTGTTCGGCCCGTAGTGCAGGAAGAAGCTGGTCTCCTGGCGGTCGTCGGAGAGGATCTCCATCCAGTCGATCTCGCCGCCGACCGGGAAGTCCTCGGCCACCGGCCAGAGCAGCAGCAGCGCGTTGAGCCCGCCGCTCGCCTCGTCGGACTTCACGCACGCCTCCCACCGGCCGTGCCGCTGCCCGGGGTGCCAGCTGACCGCGCCGGTGGTGCCCTCGGCGTCGGCGGTGATGGACATGACGCCGTCGGCGACGGTCACCGCGTCCGGGGTGCGGATGCCGTTCTTCGCGTGGCCGGGCTCGGGGCCGTAGGGGTGCCAGTCCGGCGGGACCTCGTCGATCCCCTCGAAGTCGGAGTGCCGGTCCGGTTCGCCCCAGCCGTGCTGTTCGGCCGCGGTGGTGGAGCAGCGCGACACCGGTTCCGCGGGGGCCGGCTGTGCGGGGCTCGGCTGCTCGGGGCCGGGCTGTGCGGGACTCGGCTGCTCGGGGCCGGGCTGCTCGGGGCCGGGCTGCTCGGGGCCGGGCTGCTCGTGGCTCGGCTGTGCGAGGCCGGGCTGGGCGGGGCTCGGCTGGGCGGGTCCGGGCTGGGCGGGGCCGGGGTCCTCCTGGGTGATCGCGGTCCGGGTGGCCGACGCGGCCGACGCGGCGGGGGCGCCCACCACGGTCGTCGCCGCCGACACCGCCACGGTCGCGGCCAGCACCGTCAGCGCCGCCAGACCGGTCCTCGTCCTCGTTCGCACCGTGGGTCACTCCCGTCCCTCGCGTTACCGTCCGTCCCATCAGACGAGCGGACGGTGAACGAGGCCAGCGGAAACACCCGTCCGGGCCTCCCCCGATCAGGGCGACATACCGGACACCTCACCCACCGTGAGTCCACCGGGCGCCCCCGTCACCTCAGGTAGCCCCCGGCGGAGGCCCGCCATCGTTCGCACGGGTTCGTGGCGTTCGCACGGGATCGGATCCCGTGCGAACGCGACGAACCCGTGCGGACCGTGCATGCCCGTGCGGGCGGTGGGAGAGTGCGGGGTGTGGGGCGTCCTGGGGTGGCTGTCGCGTTGGACCTCGCACCGCATCCGGAGGGCGGCTGGTACCGCCGCACCTGGGCTTCCCCGTTGACGGTCGACACGCCGTACGGGCCGCGGCCGTCGGCGACCGCGATCCTGTACCTGTTCGACGGGCCGGGGCGCTGGCACCGGGTGCGCTCGACCGAGCTGTGGTGCTGGCACTCCGGTCCGGAGGCGGAGCTCCTCCTCGCCGGTGACGGCGACGAGCCCGGCGATCCCGTCCCGCTCCGGCTGGGGCGCCCCGGCCGGCTCGTGGTGCCGGGCGCGGACGGCCGTCCGATGGCGGGCCCGGGCGATCCGGCGGCGCTGGCGGGCGAGCCGGCGGGGCTTCCGGGCGAGCCGGCAGGGATCCCGGGCGAGCCCGCGGGCGGTCCGGTGGTGCCGGGCGGTCCAGCAGTCCCGGGCGGTCCGGCGGGTCCGGGCGGTCCGGCGGGTCCGCCCACGCCGGACGTGCTGCCGCAGCGGGAGGTCCCGCCCGGGGTGTGGCAGCGGGCCGTTCCGCTGGGCGACGGTCCGGTGCTGGTCAGCTGCGTGGTCTCCCCCGGCTTCGACTTCGCCGACTTCGAGATGCGCTGATCCCCCGCTGCGCGGTCAGCGCCCCAGCAGCCCGGCGGCGTCCCGGGTGTTGCGGATCTTCTCCGGCGCCACCCCGCAGGCCATGGCCCGGGCGCAGCCGTGGTCGAGCCAGTCGAGCTGGCCGGGGGCGTGCGCGTCGGTGTCGATCGTGAAGTCGCAGCCGGCCTCGACGGCGAGCCGCAGGAGCCGTTTGGGCGGGTCCAGCCGCTCCGGCCGCGAGTTGATCTCGACGGCGACGCCGTGCTCCGCGCAGGCGTCGAACACCTGCTGCGCGTCGAACTCGGACTCGGGGCGCTTGCGGCGGCCGGTGACCATCCGGCCGGTGCAGTGCCCGAGCACGTCGACGTGCGGGTTGGCGACGGCGGCGAGCATCCGGGCGGTCATCTCGTCGCGGGGCATCCGCAGCTTGGAGTGCACGCTGGCGACCACGACGTCCAGCGCTCCGAGGAGCTCCTCGGACTGGTCGAGGCCGCCGTCGTCGAGGATGTCGACCTCGATCCCGGTGAGCACCCGGAACCCGGACCCGGCGGCGGCGATCCGCTCGTTGAGCGCGGCGACGTCGTCGAGCTGGCGGCGCAGCCGCTCGGCGGACAGCCCGTTCGCGACGGTGAGCCGCGGCGAGTGGTCGGTGACGACGAGGTAGTCGTGCCCCAGCCCGATCGCGGTCTCGGCCATCTCGGCGAGCGGCGAGCCGCCGTCGGAGGCGTCGGTGTGGCTGTGGCAGTCCCCGCGCAGCGTGTCGCGCAGCCGCTGCGCGGCCTCGGCCAGCGGGACGCCGTCGGCGTCGGCGCGGGCCACCGCGTCCTCCAGCCGGCGCAGGTACACCGGTTCCTCGCCGGTCACCGACTCGCCGACGCAGCGGGCGGTGACCTCGCCGATGCCGCGCAGCTCGGTGAGGCCGCCGGAGGCGTGCAGCCGGGCCAGCTCGTCGGGGTCGCGGCCGCGCAGCGCGGCCGCCGCGGTGCGGAACGCGCGGACCCGGTAGGTGGACTCGCCGGCCCGTTCCAGCAGGAAGGCGATCCGCCGCAGGTCGGCGACGGCGTCGCGCGGGTCGCTCATCCGGACGAGGTTAGCCGCGCATCCAGCGCCGGGCCCGCGGCGTCCACACCTCGGCCCAGACCCCGGGCAGCCGCCGCTCCAGCTCCAGCATCCGGGCGGTGTCCCGGCCGTGCAGCACACCGAAGGTGAATCCGTTGCCGTTCTCCGCGCCGGCCCGGGCACCGAGGGTGCGCAGCAGGTCCCGGGAGACGACGGCGTCCTGGTGGTCGCCGAGCACCCGCTGCACCCGCTTGAGCCGCTTCGCGAAGCGGCGGGCGTCGGCGCCGGCGACCGGGCGGACCACCTCGGTGGCGTAGCGGAGCTGCTTGCCGGTCTTGCGGGCGTCGTGCAGGGTCACCGGCGCCACCTCCCCGGCCTCCAGGTCGCCCAGCGCGCGTTCCATCCGGCGGTCCAGCTTGCGGGCGGTCCGGCCGATCATCGCCGGCATCGTCCGAGCGGCCGGGCGCTCCGCCCGCGACGACAGCGGCGGATCGGCCAGCAGCCTGCGCAGCGCGCCCTTCAGCGCGGCGTACCGCTCCCCGTCGACGACCTCCAGCACCGCGGCGCCGGTCTCGGCGCGGGTCCGGGCGAAGTGCCGGGTGACGGCGGCCTGCACCGGCCCGAGCAGCAGCTCCGGCTCCAGCTCGGCGAGCCGGGCGTCGAGCCGTTCCTGCTGCACCTCGGCGTCGCGCTCCCCGGCGAGCGCCCGGCCCAGCCAGCGCAGCTCGGCGATCAGGTGCGCCACCCGGGGGCCCTCCAGGACCCGGCGGTAGGTGCGCAGCGCGCTGCGGGCCCGGCGGGCGGTGACCCGCATCTGGTGCACCGCGTCCGGCACGTCCTCGCGCAGGTCCCGCTCCCGGGCGGTCAGCGTGTCGAGCTGCCCGCCCAGGTAGTCGAGCAGCACCGCGCCGGCGCTGCCCCGCCGCCCGGTGCGCCGCGGCGGCTCCGCGGCGGCGGCGACGGCGAGCAGCTCGACGAGCCTGCGCTGGGCGACGCCCGGTCCGCGGCTCAGCCCGGTGGTGCGCAGCGCCTCGTCGATCTGCTGCAGCAGACCCGTCGGGGCGGTACCGGGCCGGACGACGGTCTCGGTCCAGCTCTCCACCGCGGTGGAGGCGCCGAGGGTGGCGACCCGGACCTGGTCGCGGCGCAGCAGCGCCAGCTCGCGGCCGCCGGCGTCGTGCAGCTGCTCGACCGAGCGCACCACGTGCACCCGGCCGACCGGGCCCAGCTCGCCGTCGCCGCGGACCCGCCGGACCAGGGTGTCGATCTCGTCCGGGACGCCGCCGGTGCCGGTGCCCTCGACCTGCGGTTCCGGCAGGTCGACGCGCAGCTCGTCGTCCGGTTCGCCGTCCGGGAGCCGGAGCACCCAGGCCGAGCTGCCGGGTCGTCCGCTCGCCCGGTCCGGCACGATCCGTTCGACGAGGAGTTCGATCCCGGCGGCGGACAGCCGCAGGTCCGGGGTGTCGAAGCGCTCGTGCTCGCGGACCTCCGCGTCGGTCACCGTGCGGACGCCGTGCAGCCCGGCCAGGCCGGTCAGCCGGGGCGCCCCGGTGTGCGCGGGCCCGCGGTAGGCCAGTTCCCCGGAGGATGTGCTGGTCGTGCGGGTGTCACTCATGCCCCCGGGGTTCCCGCGGGCCACCCGGCGTAGTCGCCGCCATCCGGGGGACCGTTCAGACCGCCTTGCCCGGATTGAGGATGCCGTGCGGGTCCAGCGCCGCCTTCACCGCACGCTGCATCGCGACCACCCGCGGGCCGAGCTCGCGCTCCATGCCGTCCCGCTTGAGCAGCCCGACGCCGTGTTCACCGGTGACGGTGCCGCCCAGCTCGACGGCCGCGGCGATGATCTCGTCGAACGCCGCGCGGGTGCGCTCCCGGGCGGCCGGGTCGCCGTGCGGGGTGAGCATCAGCGGGTGCAGGTTGCCGTCGCCGGCGTGCGCGACGGTGGCGATCCGCACGTCGAGCCGGCGGCCGATCTCCTCGATCCGGCCCAGCATCTGGGCCATCCGGGTGCGCGGGACGCAGACGTCCTCGGTGAGCATCCCCATCCCGAGCTGTTCCAGCGCCGGATAGGCCATCCGGCGGGCGGCGAACAGCGCGTCGGCCTCGGTGGGGTCGGTGGAGGCCATCGCGTCGGTGGCGCCGTGCCCGGTGAAGGCGTCCAGGATCGCCTCGGCCTCCGCGGCCGCGGCCGGCTCGGGCAGGTCGGTCTGGGCGAGCAGCAGCGCCGCCGCGCCCTCCGGCAGCCCGGCGTTGCGCCAGCTGTTCACCGCGGCCAGGCACTCCCGGTCCACCAGCTCGAACACGGCGGGCTGCAGCCCGCGTTCGGTGACGGCGGCGACCGCGGCGCCGCAGTCGGCGAGCGAGTCGAAGAACCCGACGACGGTGCGCGGCGCCGCCGGGCGGGCCGGGCGCAGCTTCACCGTCACCTCGGTGATGACGCCGAGGGTGCCCTCCGAGCCGACGATCAGCCCGGCCAGGTCGTAGCCGGCGACGCCCTTCGCGGTGCGCCGCCCGACCCGCACGATCTCGCCGTCGGCGGTGACCACCTCCAGCGCCAGGACGTAGTCGCGGGTGACGCCGTACTTCACGCAGCACAGCCCGCCCGCGTTGGTGGCGACGTTCCCGCCGATCGTCGACCAGGGCGCCGAGGCCGGGTCCGGCGGGTACCAGAGACCCTGCGCGGCGCAGGCGGCCCGCAGGTCGTCGTTCACCACCCCCGGTTCGACGACGGCGAGCCGCTCCCCCGCCGAGATCTCCCGGATCGCGGTCATCCGTTCCAGCGACAGCAGCACGCAGCCCTCGACCGCGTTCGCGCCGCCGGACAGCCCGGTGCCGGCGCCGCGCGGGACGACCGGGACCCGGTGCCGCGCGCAGGCGGCGACCACGGCGGCGACGTCGGCGGTGCTGCGCGCCCGGACCAGGCACAGCGGGGTGCCGTGCTCGGCCCACTCGGCCTCGTCGTGCACGTAGGGGCGGACCGTGTCCGGGTCGGTGCGGACCTGGTCGCCGCCCAGCGCCGCGGCCAGCTCGGTGAGCACCGCCCGGCCCGCCGCGTCCGGGCCGGACGGGTCCAGCCGGGCCGGGGCGGTGGACCCGCCGAACGGCCTGCCCTCCGGTTCGACGACCACCGGCGGGGTGTCGAGCAGGTGGTCACCGACGGGTTCGCGCTCGGACATGCCGCTGACGGTAGGTCCCGGCCCCGGCACCGGGCCAGCGCGCGCCGGCCGCACGGCTCGAACATCGCCGCCCCGTACCGGCCCCGCCCGGCGCAGGCCCGGCCCGGCGCAGGCCCGACCCCGGCCACCCGGCGCATTCCCGACCCGGCGCAGCCCCGCCCGGCGCAGGCCCGGCCCGGCCGGGTCAGGCCCGGCCCGGCCGGGTCAGGCCCGGCCCGGCCGCACCTCCGGCAGCCGGGTGCGCGGCGCCGGGACCGCGGCGTCCGGCCCGGGCACCGCGGCCGGCGGCGCGGGCGCCCCGGCCCACTCCATCCGCGACCACGGCAGCGCCAGCTCCCCGGTCCCGGTGACCGGGTGCGGCGCCAGGTCCGCCAGCGGTCGCGCCTCGGCGTGCCGGGCGAACACCCCGCCGACGTAGCGGTGCCCGGTGTCCGGCGCCACGAACAGCACGGTGCGGTCCGGTTCCAGGCCGCCTTCCCAGCGGGCCGCCAGGTACGCCGCGCCCGCGGACAGCCCGGCGAACACCGCGTGCCGGCGGAGCAGCGCCACCGCGCCGGACAGCGCGGCGCCGAAACCGGTCCAGTGCACGACGTCGTAGGCGGTGTGGTCGACGTTGCCGAACGGGATGGAGCTGCCGATCCCGGCGATGATGATGTCCGGATCGGCGACGTGCTCGCTGCCGAAGGTGACGCTGCCGAACGGCTGCACCCCGACCAGCCGGGTCCGCCGCCCCGGCGGGTCGCCGGCCCGCAGGTAGCGGGCCAGCGCACCGGTGGACGCCCCGGACCCGACGCCGCCGACGACGGTCAGCGGGACCGGCCCGAGCGCGTCGCGCACCATCCGGGCGACCGGGCGGTAGCCGAGATGGTGCACGTCGTCGTGGTACTGGCGCATCCAGTGCAGCCGCGGATCGGCGGCCAGCAGCGCGTGCACCCTGGCGACCCGCCTGCTCTGGTCGAGCTTGAGATCGTCCGAGGGCGGCATCGGGTCCAGCCGGGCGCCGAGCAGCTCCAGCTGGACCCGGACGGCGTCGTCGACCGTCGTCGATCCGACGACGTGACAGCCCAGCCCGTAGCGGTGGCAGGCCAGCGCGAGGGCGATCGCGTAGATCCCGCTGGAGGAGTCCAGCAGGGTGTCGCCGGGCGCGATCCGGCCGGTGTCGAGCAGGTGCCGGACGGCGGCGTCGGCGCTGAGCACCTTCATCGTCTCGAACCGCAGGCAGTGCAGGCGCTCGCCGACCCGGACCAGGTCCGGCCGGCCGACGGCGTCGGCGACGTGCTCGACCGGGTTCACCGGTGCACCCCCGCCGCGACGGCGGGCGCTCCGGAGCCGGCCGCGAACGTCCCGGTCACCGGCAGCCCGGCGGCCCGCAGCGCCCGCGCCGCCCGCCCCAGCACCGCCGCCGGATCGGTGCCGGCCGGGTCCACGACCAGCCCGGCGACGTTGCCGCTGTGCGCGATCTGCACGCCCAGCACGCCGGGTTCGTCGGCGGCGCCGAGCAGCCGGTCCAGCTGCCCGTCGGTGCGGTGCAGCCGGGCGCTGCGGGTGGCGACGGCGGCGACCCCGGCCGGGTCGGCGCGCTGCACCGCCGTCCGCAGCCGGTCCCGCAGCTCCTCGTAGCCGTCGACCACCGGCGGTGGCGGGACCGGGGGCGCGTCGGCCGGGGTGTCGACCGGGCGCCCGCCGTCGAGCAGGCAGCCGAGCACGAGCAGCGGCGGCAGTGCCGGACCGAGCGTCTCGATCACGACGCCGTCCCGCTGCGCGAACAGCCGGACGGCCGGGTCGTCGAACATCAGCGGGTCGCTGGCCGCCTCCGCGGCGACGGCGATCCGGGCGACCGTGCGCGGATCGGGCACCACCCCGCAGGCGTCGGCGACCGCGCGGATGGTGGCGACGACGTCGGCGGTGGACGAGCCCATCCCCAGCCCGGCCGGAACCGGCCCGGTCAGCCGCAGCCGGCCGCCGGCCGGCGCATCCGGCGGGGCCACCGCGCGCAGCGCGAGTGCCGCGGCGCGGGCCGCCTTCGTGCGGTCCCGCGGGTGCACGGCGACGCGGGGGGACGCCGGATCCGGCCGGAACCGGGCGTGCACCCCCGCGACCGGCGACGGCAGCGTGACCAGGCCGGGCCGCGGGCGGCCGTCCGGGCCGCGGAAGAACCCCTGCAGCAGCTCCCCGTGATGGCACCCGCCGTACCCGTGGCCGGTCCTCACCGGCCCGTCCGGTACCGGTACAGCGCCGTCGGATCGGCGCTGAACTGGGAGAACGGGAACGGCTCCGCGGACAGCGCGGTGACCCCGGCGCCGAGGAACGCCCGTGCCACCGCGGCCCCGGTCTGGGCGTAGACGGTCAGCGGCACACCGCGCTCGCGGCAGCGCGCGACGATCGGGTCGAAGGTGCCGTTGGCCAGCGTCATCCCGGTCGCGACGACCGCGTCGGCGGCGTCGATCACCTCGTCCGCCGAGTCGGACACCGGATCGTCCCACTGGGTGCGGCGCAGGTCCAGGTCGCACGGCAGGCACTGCGCGCCGCGTTCCCGGATCGCCGCGACCAGCGGGTTCACCACGCCGATCAGCGCCACCCTGGCCCCGGCGGGCACGTCGAGCAGCCCGGCGACGGCGGCGTCGCGGGCCAGCGCCCGGGTCTCCGGGGTGCCCGCGGGGAGCTCGACGCGTTCGGCGCCGGGATCGGTGGCGAACGGCCGGCCCGCCGCGAGCCGGGCGTCCAGCGCGGCGATCCGCACCGGGTAGGGCCGGTCGGGCGCCATCAGGTCGGTCAGCGGGAGGCCGGACAGGTCCTGGCAGGCGACCGGATCGAGCTCGCCGGCCCGCACCGAGGCCGCGCCGAACGCCCGGCCGCAGCGGACCAGCACGTAGTGGTTGCGGTAGGTCACCGGGCCGCCGGCCAGCCGGGTCCCGTGGCCGAGCCAGAACACGCTGGTGGCGGTGTCGCCGTCGGGCAGCGGCCCGGCGCCGCCGGTGAGCGCCTCGTCCAGCAGCTCCGCGACGCTCACCGCGGACACCCGGTGAAGCGGAACAGGTGGGTGAGCACGCCGTCGCCCCAGTCGTGCCGCAGCGCGAGCTCGGTGTCGAAGCCGTTCCGCTGGGCGGCGGTGACCAGGCCGGGCAGGTCCGCGGTGTTGGAGGCGATCACGAAGACCTCCGCGCCGGGGGCGAGCACGTCGCGCCCGGCCAGCTGGGCGAAGAACCGCTCCAGCAGCGCGACGCCCTGGCAGACGTTGCGCACCACGTCCGGGTCGTCGGCGACCGGGACGCTGACCGCGGGCGGGTTGAACGTCACGACGTCGATCCCGAGCCCCTCGGGCAGCCCGTCCAGCAGGTCGGCGACCACGCCGGTGCAGGCGTCGCCGCCGGCGAACCGCCGGTGGTGCCGCACGGCCGTCTCGACGCTGGCCGGGTGCACGTCCACCGCCCAGGTGTGCGCGGCCCCGCGGAGCCCGGCGGCGATCACCTCGATCCCCACACCGCAGCCCATCGCCAGGTACCGGCGCCCGCGCGTCTCGATCTCCCCGGACAGCACCCGGTCGGCGACCATCGCGCTGGTCAGGCCCGGCTTGAACACCCCGGGCGGCAGGTCGAGCTCCAGGTCGTTCCAGCGGTGCGTGCGCGGGGTGTGCAGCGACCCGTCCGGCCGGTTCAGCTCGGCGATCCGGTCGGCGGGCAGCGGTGGCGGCAGCTCTCGCGGCGTCACGGGAACGGGTGAGATCGTCATGTGTTAACGACTATCATTATCATTACGGTCCCGCAACGGTGACGGGTCGTACAGGCCGCCCCCCTGGCCGCCGTCCCGTCCGGGTGATAAATACTCACGATAATCATGTTCATCAAAGGCGCCCTCGGGCTCTCCGTCGTGCTGCTCGTCTCGATCGTCCTGGCGATCGGGCTCGGGCCGGCACCCGTCCCCCCGGACGACACGCTCCGCTACCTCACCGCCGCGGTCACCGGCGGCTCGATCACCCTGGACGAGCTGCCCACCTACGAGATCATCTGGCAGCTGCGGACCCCGCGGGTGCTGCTCGCCGCGGTGGTCGGGGCCGGTCTGGCCGCGGTCGGGGTCGGGGTCCAGGCGCTGGTGCGCAATCCGCTCGCCGATCCGTTCGTGCTGGGCATCTCCTCGGGCGCCTCGGTCGGTGCGGTGACCGTGATGGTGACCGGCGCGCTCGCCTTCGCCGGGATCCACGCGCTGTCGGTCGGGGCGTTCCTCGGCGCGCTCGCCGCGGCCGCGCTGGTGCACCTCGCCGCGCGGCGGCGCGGTCCGGCCGGGACCAGCCCGCTGCGCCTGGTGCTCACCGGGATCGCGCTGGCCTACGCCTTCCAGGCCGCGATGGCGCTGCTGATCTACCTGGTGCCGCAGGGTGAGGCCACGTCCACGGTGCTCTACTGGACGCTCGGCGGGTTCGGCGCCGCGACCTGGGAGTCGCTGCCGGTGGTCACCGTGGTGGTGCTGGCCGGGATGGTGCTGCTGCGGTCCGGTGCCCGCGATCTCGACGTGCTCGCCCTCGGCGACGAGACCGCCGCCAGCTCGGGTGTGGACACCCGCGTCCTGCGCAGGCGGCTGTTCGTGCTCACCTCGCTGATGACCGGTTCGATGGTCGCCGTCTCCGGTGCAATCGGGTTCGTCGGGCTGATCGTGCCGCACCTGGTGCGGATGGTCACCGGGGCGGTGCACAGCCGGGTGCTGCTGCTCGCGCCGCTGGTCGGCGCGGTGCTCGCGGTCTGGGTCGATCTGCTGTCCCGCACCGTCGTCGCACCGCGCGAGCTGCCGCTCGGGGTGGTCACCGCGCTCGTCGGCGTCCCGGTGTTCCTGGTGCTGCTGCGCCGCCGCGGCTACGTGTTCGGCGGGGCGTGAGACCGGTGGGCCTGGAGCTGAAGGGGATCTCCGTCGTCGCCGGCGGCCGGGAGATCGTGCGCGAGCTGTCCCTGGACGTCGCGACCGGCACCGTCGTCGGGCTGGTCGGGCCGAACGGCAGCGGCAAGTCCACCGCACTGCGCTGCATCTACCGTGCGCTGCGGCCGGTCCGCGGCACCGTCCGGCTCGACGGCGACGATCTCGCCGGCTCCGGGCTGCGCGAGAACGCCCGCCGGATCGCCGCGATGACCCAGGACCACGGGTCCGATCTGGACTTCACCGTCACCGAGCTGGTGTCCCTCGGCCGCGCGCCGCACCTGGCCGGGCACCGCTCCCCCGGCCCGGAGGACGAACGGATCTGCGCCGAGGCGATGGCCAGGGTCGGCGTCACCCACCTCGCCGACCGCGGGGTGCTGACGCTGTCCGGCGGCGAACGGCAGCGGGTGCTCGCCGCCCGCGCGCTCGCCCAGACCCCCGAGGTGCTGGTGCTCGACGAGCCGACCAACCATCTCGACATCGCCCACCAGCTCGGCCTGCTCGCCGCGCTGCGCGACGCCGGGCTGACCGTGCTGGTCGTGCTGCACGACCTCAATCTCGCCGCGGCGGCCTGCGACCGGGTCGGCGTGCTCGACGACGGCCGGCTGGTCGCCGCGGGCACCCCGGAGCAGGTGCTCACCCCGGACCTCGTGCAGCGGGTGTTCGGGGTGCGCGCCGACGTCGTCGCGCACCCGGTGACCGGCGCACCCCGGCTGCTCTACGCGCTGCCGTCCCCCGACTTCCCCTGATCCACCCGACCCTGGAGGCCCCCGTGCGGACCACCCGCGCCGTCCCGTTGCTGCTCGCCACCCTGCTCGCCGCCACCGCCTGCGGCGCGCAGGTGGAGGGCGCCGACGCCGCTGCCACGACGACCGTCCCCCGCTGTGCCCAGCCCGTCGAGTACCGCGAGCCGCAGAACGCGGTCGCCTACGAGGGCGGCAGCGCCGACAAGCTGTTCGCGCTCGGCCTCGCCGACAAGGTCCGCGGCTACGTGATGCCGCCGGCCAACCCGCCGGTCACCGAGTCCCCCTGGGCCGAGGACTACGCGAGCGTCGAGATGCTGTCCGACGACCTGCTCAACCGCGAGCTGGTGGTCGACGCGGGCGCCGATCTCGTCGTCGCCGGCTGGCGGTCCGGGTTCAGCGACGAGCGCGGCATCACCCCCGAGCTGCTCGACCGGCTCGGCATCCAGAGCTTCATGCACACCGAGACCTGCTGGAACTACCCGGGCTTCCCGGAGCGGGTCACCCCGATCGAGGGGCTCTACGAGGACCTGCGCCGGCTCGGCGACATCTTCCGGGTGCCCGAGCGGGCCGACGCCGTCGTCGCCGACATGCAGGCCCGGGTCGCCGCGGTCGAGGCGGCCGCGCCCCGGCTGGACCCGCCGCCGTCGGTGTTCCTCTACGACTCCGGCACCGACCGGCCGAACAGCGCCGCGAACCAGGTGCCGCCGAACGACATCATCCGGCTCGCCGGTGGCCGCAACATCCTCGACGACGTCGACGGCCGCTGGACCGACGTCGGCTGGGAGACCGTCGTGGAGCGGCAGCCCGAGATCATCATGATCCTCGACTACGGTGACCAGTCCGCCCAAGAGAAGATCGACTTCCTGAAGTCGCTCCCGACGCTGCGGAGTGTCCCGGCCGTGCAGAACGACAACTTCTTCGTGCTCGACTACAACGAGGGCATCTCCGGCCCGCGCAACATCGACGGCCTGGAGCGCTTCGGCGGCTACCTGCGGGAGTTCAGCCGGTGACGGCCCGGTCGGTGCTCCGCGAGCCCGCCTTCCTGCGGCTGTGGACCGGGACGACGGCGTCCGGCCTGGCCACCTGGGCGCTGCCCTTCGTGCTCGGCCTGGCCGTCGTCGACGGCTCGGTCACCGCGGTCGGGCTCGGGCTGGCACTCGGGGTGCGCACCGCGGGGTTCCTCGCGGCCGTCCCGGTGAGCGGGGTGCTGGCCGACCGGTACTCGCGACGGGCGACCGTCGGCTGGTCCGGCGCCGCGGCCGTGCTCGGCTCGGTCGCGGTGGCCGGCGGGCTCGGCGGGCCGCTCTGGCTGCTGCTCGCCGGCTGCGCGCTGGCCGGGGCCGGCCAGGGCGCCTGCCGGCCGGCGTTCCAGGCGCTGGTCGTCGAGGTCGTCGACGCCGAGCGGCGCCAGCAGGCCAACGCGGCGATGACCTTCTCGGTGCGGGCCAGCACCCTGGTCGCGCCCGCGCTGACCGCGCTGGCCGCCACCGCGTTCGGCGTGCGGGTGCTCGCGCTGGCCATCGCCGCCCTCTGGGTGGTCGCCGCGGCGCTGCCGCCGCGCGGGCTGCGCCGGCCGGCACCCGCCGGGGCGCGGCCGGGCTTCCTCGCCGAGTTCGCCGAGGGCGTCGCCGAGGCCCGGCGGCATCCCTGGTTCCTGGCCGGGCTGGGCGCGCTGACCGCGGTCATCGCCACCGGGTACTCGGCGACCGGGGTGGCGCTGCCGCTGGTCAGCCGGGACACCTACGGCGGCGCGGCGGTGCTCGCCGCCGCGCTCACCGGCTACACCGCGGGTGCGCTGCTCGGCGCCGTGCTGGTCGCCCGGTGGCGGCCGGTCGCCCGCGGATGGACGGCGCTGGCCGGGCTCGGGGTGTACGCCGTCGCCCCCCTTGCTCTGCTCACCCCGCTGCCGGTGTGGGTCGTCGTCGGGGCCTACGTGGTCTGCGGGATCGGCATCGAGCTGTTCAACGTGCCGTGGTTCACCGCGGTGCAGCGCGAGGTGGACCCGGCGACCCTGGCCCGGGTGTCCTCGCTGGACTTCCTGCTCTCCTACGGCCTCGCCCCGCTCGGGCTGGCGCTGATCGCGCCGGCGATCGCCGCCTTCGGGCTGCAGCCGGTGCTGCTGGTGTGCGCCGCGGTCTGTCTGCTGGCCCCGGCGCTGGCCGCGCTCGCCCCGGGGGCGCGGCGGTTCTCCCGGGAACCGGCGACCACCGGCTGAGCAGCGCTCCCGCACCCGGCCCGGCCGGACCGGCTGCCCTGCCCGGTCGGCCGGACCGGCTGCCCTGCCTGGCCGCCCCTGCCCGGCCCGCCCTGCCCGGCCGCCCGGCCCGCCGCCCTGCCCGGCTGCCCTGCCCGGCCGGCCCGCTCAGCTGCCGAGCCGGGCGGCCAGCTCGCGGCCCAGCCGCAGCCCGGACAGCCACGCCGTCTGCACCCGGGACCGGCCCCAGCCGTCCCCGGCCAGGCCGATGCCGTCGTCGTCGAGGTGGAACGCGGGCTCGCGCCGCCCGCGCGGGGCGGCGAACCGCCACCGGTGCTGGTGCGTCCACTCCGGCTCCGCCCCGATCCCGAGCAGCCGGCGGACGGCGGCGGTCATCGTGGCGGTGGCCCCGTCCGGCGCGGCGTCGTAGGCCCGGGCCAGCGCGCCGGTCGAGTGCGCGACGAGCACCGGGGCGCCGTCGCCGCGCCGGTCGCCGTCGTCGGCCACCGACGACAGCACCGGATGGTCGTTGACGAACGCGGCGGGCAGCTCCGGCCAGTCCCGGCGGGCGAACCCGAGGGTCAGCGCGAGCACCGGGTCCCACTCCCGGTCGGCGACGGCCGCGCCGGCCGCGGTGTGCGGGTCGAGCAGCCGGGCGGCCTGCGGATCGGGCATCGCGACGACGACCGCGTCGCACGGTTCGCCGTCCACCCGGGGGCGCCCGTCCGGGCCGGGCCGGACCTCGCGGACCTCGTGTCCGGTGTGCACCGTCAGGTCCCGCGCGGACTCGGTGACCAGCGAGCGCAGGCCGCCGGGCGCGGCCCAGCGCATCGGGCCGGGACTGTCCGCGACCCGGGCGCCCGACTCGAACACGGCGAGCGTGTCGGTCCACTCCCGGACCAGGCCGTCCCGGCGCCAGTGGCGGACGCGGGCGTCGAACTCGTCGTCGGACACGGTGAAGTAGGCGGCCCCGATGTCGGCCGGGCGCCCGTCGTGCCGGTGCACCGCGAGCCGGCCGCCGACGCCGCGGGCCCGCTCCAGCACGACGACGTCCACCCCGCGGGCGGCGAGCTCCCCGGCGCAGGTCACCCCGGCGATCCCGGCCCCGATCACGATCACACCCACACCGACGAACCTAGGCCGCCGCTTCCCGCGCCGCGCACCGACGGTTAGGGTCGCCTCACAACGAGAGGGGGCCGGGTGGAGGACATCACCGACGAGGCACGGTTGCGGGAGATCGTCGTCGAACCGTCGAAGGCGATCAAGGAGAAGGAACGCGACCGGGTCGACGCGGTGACCGCCGAGTGGCTCGCCGCGTCGCCGTTCTTCCTGCTGGCCACCTGTGGGCCGGACGGCGTCGACGTCTCCCCGCGGGGCGATCCCGCCGGCAGTGTGCTGGTGCTCGACGAGGGCCGGGCGATCGCGTTCGCCGACCGGCGCGGCAACCACCGGCTCGACTCGATGCGCAACATCCTGCACGACCCGCGGGTCGGGATGATCTTCATGGTGCCCGGGTCGAACGACACCGTGCGGGTCAACGGGCGGGCCCGGATCGTGCACCGGCCGGACTTCGCCGAGCAGCTGGCCGTCAAGGGCTCGGTGCCGGAGCTGGCGATCGTGGTGCAGATCGACGAGCTGTTCCTGCACTGCGCGAAGGCGTTCCTGCGGTCGTCGCTGTGGGATCCGGCGACCTGGCCCGGCAAGGGTGAGGTACCCAGCGCCGGGAAGCTGGTGAAGGGCCAGTACCGGATCCCCGGCCCGGCCCGGGTGCTCGACGCCGCGATGCGCCGCGAGGCGCGCGCCAACCAGTACTGACCCCCCGAGCACCCCCGCCGCACACCCCTTCGCCCCGGTTCGCACCCGCTGCAGCGGGTGTGGAGCGCGGCGAAGGGGTGTGCACCGCGGTGACGGGGTGCGGACCGGGGCGGGGCGGGGCGGGCGCGATCAGCGCTGGGCGGGATCAGCGCAGGGCGGCGACCCGGGCGTACCGGGCCCGCCACCAGGCGTCCCGCTCCGGCGGCGCGGCGACGTCGGCGCGGCGGACCGGCTCGGGGGCGCGGCGCGGCACCGGGAGGGTGCCGTCCGCGGGCAGCAACCGGTCGGCGTCGGCGACCACGTCCTCGGCGAGCAGCGACGCCGTCCCCAGCCCGCAGGCGTGGTGCAGCTCGGGCAGCGCCCCGGCGAGCGCGAGCCCGGCGGCCAGCCCGACGCTGGACTCGACCGCCGACGACACGACCACCGGCAGTCCGCACTCCTGCGCGATCCGCAGCGCGCGGCGCACCCCGCCGAGCGGCGCGACCTTGAGCACGACGATGTCCGCCGCACCGGCCCGCACCACCCGCATCGGGTCCTCGGCGCGGCGCACCGACTCGTCCGCGGCGATCGGGACGTCCACCGCGCGGCGCACCGCGGCCAGCTCCTCGACGGTCGCGCACGGCTGCTCGACGTACTCCAGCCCGCCGGCCGCCCGCCCGATCCGGCGGATCGCGGCGATCGCCTCGTCGACCGGCCAGGCGCCGTTGGCGTCCACCCGGACCAGGCCGGACGGGCCGAGCGCGTCGCGCACCGCGGCGACCCGCTCCTCGTCGGCGCCGGCCGGGGTGCCCGGCTCGGCGACCTTCACCTTCGCCGTGGTCGCCCCGGAGGCGCGCACGATCCGCTGCGCGTGCTCCGGGCCGACGGCGGGCACGGTGCAGTTGACCGGCACCCGGTCGCGCACCGGCTCCGGCCAGCCGTCCTCGGCGGCCTCCCGGGCCGCGGCCAGCCAGCCGAGCGCCTCGCGGTCGTCGTACTCGGGGAAGGGGCAGAACTCACCCCAGCCGGCCGGGCCGTGCAGCAGCAGCCCCTCCCGGACGGTGATCCCGCGGAAGCGGGTGGTCATGCCGAGCGCGTAGACGTGCACGGCGGGCCACGCTAGGCGACCAGCTCGTGCGCGGCCGGATCGACCCGGCGGGTCCGGTTGCGGAAGGTGAACGTGTAGCCGGGCCACAGGGTGCGGTTGTGGCCGTCGTCGTCGAGGTACCAGGACGCGCAGCCGCCGGATCCCCAGACCGCGGCGCCGAGCCTGCGTTGCAGCTCGGCGTTGTGCTCCTCCTGCACGTCGGCCCGGGTGTCGATGGCGACGGCGCGGTTGCGGTCGACCAGCGCCATCGCGTCGAGCACGTAGTTCAGCTGGGACTCGATCATGAGCACCATCGAGCTGTGCCCGAGCCCGGTGTTCGGCCCGACGACGGTGAACAGGTTCGGGAAGCCGGCGATCGTGGTGCCGTGGAACGCCTGCGCGCCGTCCCGCCACACGTCGGCGAGCTTGGTCCCGTCCCGCCCGGTGATCGCCATCCGGCCCAGTCCGGCCCCGGCCGAGGAGCCGACCCGGAACCCGGTGCCGAAGACGATCGTGTCCACCTCGTGCAGCACGCCGTCGGTGGTGACGACGCCGTGCTCGGTGATCCGCTCGATGCCGGCGGTCTCGACCGTCACGTTGTCCCGGCGCAGGGCCGGGTAGTAGTCGTTGCTCATCAGGACCCGCTTGCAGCCCATCGTGAAGTCCGGCGTGACGGTGCGGCGCAGCTCCGGGTCGCCGGCGAACACCCGGCGCAGGTGCAGCCGGGCGACCCGCTCGGCGAGCTTCATGACGCGCGGGTGCATGAAGCCGAGCACCATCGCCTCGTGCCGCCAGTAGAGCGCGGCCCGGTACCCGGCGCGCAGCCAGGGGACCCGGCGGAACGCCCGCCGGGTGCGGTCGCTGATCGGCTTGTCCGGCTTGGGGAGCACCCACGGGGCGGTCCGCTGGAAGAGCGTGAGGTGCTCGACGCCGGGGGCGACGGCGGGCACGAACTGGATCGCCGAGGCCCCGGTCCCGATCACCGCGACCCGCCTGCCGCGCAGGTCCTCGCCGTGCGGCCAGCGCGCGGAGTGGAAGGCGGTGCCGGCGAACCGGTCGAGGCCCTCGATCTCGGGCACCGCGGGCTCGTGCAGCGCGCCGGTCCCGAAGATCACGTAGCGGGCGCGCAGCGCGGAGCCGTCGGCCAGCCGGACGTCCCAGCCGGTGCCGTCCCACTCCGCGCCGGTGACCTGCGCGCCGAACCGGATCCGGCCGCGCAGCCGGTGGTGGTCGGCGACGTCCTCCAGGTAGCTGCGGATCTCGGCCTGACGGGCGAAGGTGCGGGTCCAGTCCGGGTTCGGGAAGAAGGAGAACGAGTACAGGTGCGACTCCACGTCGCAGGCGCAGCCGGGGTAGGCGTTGTCCCGCCAGGTACCGCCGAGGGTGTCCGCCTTCTCCAGCAGCAGCCAGTCCCGGCGGCCCGCCCCGTCCAGCCGGACGGCCGCGCCCAGCCCGGCGAACCCGCTCCCGACGATCAGCGTCTCGACCTGCTGCCCGGACATGCGACCTCCCGACAAATAGTGTTACCGGCGGTAACATACCACGGGTAACCTACTGCCGGTAGCGTCCGCGCCATGACCTCGCGGACCGCCCCGAACGCGCGGCGCCGGGTACCGCGGGCCGAGCGGGAACGCCAGATCGTGGACGCCGCCGTCGCCGTCTTCGGGGAGCGCGGGTACGCCGCGACCTCGATGGACGCCGTCGCCGAGCGGGTCGGCGTCACCAAGCCGGTGCTCTACACGCACTTCGGCTCCAAGGAGGGGCTGCTGCTCGCCGCGATCGCGCGGGCCAGGGCGGAGCTGCTGGAGGTGGTGGCGGCGGCCGCCGCCGGCGCGACAGATCCGGAGTCGATGTTGCGGGACGGGACGCTGGCGTTCTTCACCTACCTGGACCGGCGGGCGCCCGCCTGGCAGCTGTTCTGCTCCGAGGCCGGGGTCGCCGACACCGCGCTGGAGGAGATCCGCGCCCAGCAGACCGACTTCATCGCCGCGCTGCTCGCCGCGCAGGTCCCCGGCACCGCACCGGAACGGCTGACCGGCTGGGCGCAGGTGATCGTCGGCGCCTGCGAGCGGCTCGCGGTGTGGCGCGGCCAGGACGACGCCGTCACCGCCGAGCAGGCGACCGAGTACCTGATGGAGGTGGCCTGGACCGGGCTCGCCGGGCTGGGGCGGCGGACCGGGTAGCGGGCCGCGGTGCGCGGTCCGGGAGACTGGACCGTCATGAGCACGACCGCCCCCCGCCTGCTGCAGGTCGCCCGCACCGAGCGGATCACGCCGGCGATGATCCGGGTCACCCTCACCGGCGAGGAGCTGGCCGGGTTCCCCGGGCACGGCCCGGACCGCCGGATCAAGATGTTCTTCCCGGTCGAGGGGCAGGAGCGGCCCGCGGTGCCCCGGGCGAGCACCGGCGGCCCGGTGTGGCCGGCCGGCGAGGCGCGGCCCGCGATCCGCACCTACACGGTGCGCCGGTTCGCCCCCGACGCCGGCGGGCACGGCGAGCTGGACGTCGACTTCGTGGTGCACGCCGGGCACGGTCCGGCCGCGGCGTGGGCAGTCGCGGCCGCACCCGGGGCGTGGGTCGGGGTGTCCGAGCCGGGCGGGCGCTGGGAGCCCGACCCGCACGCCGAGCACCATCTCGTCATCGGCGACGAGTCCGCGCTGCCCGCCGTCGCCACCGTGCTGGAGACCCTCGCCGCGGACCATCCGGCGGTCCCGGTGCAGGCCGTGCTGGAGGTCGCCGACGCGGGCGAGGAGCAGCAGCTCCCGGGCGGCGCCCGGATCGTCTGGGTGCACCGGGGCGACGCGCCGGCCGGCACGCCGCTGGTCGACGCGGTCCGCGCGGTCACCCTGCCGGACGGGCGCGGGCAGGCGTGGCTGTCCGGCGAGTCCGCCGCGGTGAAGGAGCTGCGCGGGCACCTGCTCACCGACCGCGGATTCGACCGTCGCGCGGTCTACGCGACCGGCTACTGGCGCGCGCGCTGACACCGGTCTCCGGCGCGGCCCCGCACCCCGGGTGCGCCGTCGCACCGGCCGTACCCGGTGCGGCACCGGAGCCGGGGTGCGGGGCCGCGGGAGTCGCAGCCGCCGGACAGCCCGCGCACAGCCGGTCCACAGGTTCCTGCGATGTGCTCCTAGCATGACCGACGTGACCACCCGGGCCCCGCGCGACGGCGCGCTCGTCCGCGCCGACGGCAGCCCGATCCGGGTGCTGGTGGTGGACGACGAGGCGACCCTGTCGGACCTGCTGTCGATGGCGCTGCGCTACGAGGGCTGGGAGGTCCGCACCGCGGGCGACGGCAGCACCGCGGTGCGGCTGGCGCGCGAGTTCCGGCCGGACGCGATCGTGCTCGACGTGATGCTGCCCGACATCGACGGCGTCGAGGTGCTGCGCCGGGTGCGCGCCGACACCCCCGAGGTGCCGGTGCTGTTCCTGACCGCCCGGGATGCCGTGGAGGACCGGATCACCGGGCTGACCGCGGGCGGCGACGACTACGTGACCAAGCCGTTCTCGCTGGAGGAACTGGTCGCCCGGCTGCGCGGGCTGCTGCGCCGGGCCGGGATGGCGGCCGCACAGCGCTCCTCCGAGCTGGTCGTCGGCGACCTGGTGCTCGACGAGGACGCGCACGAGGTGCGCCGCGGTGACCGCCGGATCGACCTGACCGCCACCGAGTTCGAGCTGCTGCGGTACCTGATGCGCAACCCGCGCCGGGTGCTGTCGAAGGCGCAGATCCTCGACCGGGTGTGGAACTACGACTTCGGCGGCCAGTCCAACGTGGTCGAGCTCTACGTCTCCTACCTGCGCAAGAAGATCGACGCCGGGTACCAGCCGATGATCCACACGGTGCGCGGCGCCGGGTACGTGTTGCGGCCGGCGGCGGGCTGACCGACGTGGTGGTGACCCGGATGTCGGGCCGGGTCCGCTCGCTGCGGGCCCGGCTGGTGATCACCGTGTTGCTGGTGTTCACGCTGGCCTGCGTGGCGATCGGGATCGCGACGACGGTCTCGCTGGAGCACTACCTGTCGTCCCGGCAGAACCGGGAGCTGGTGGTCGCGCTGGACGGGTTCGTCGCCCGGCAGACCGGCCGGCCGCCCGGCGCGGGCGCCGACCCGCGGCCGGAGGGCGTCGACGGGTACCGCACCGCACCGGACGGCCCCGGCCCCGACACCGGCACGGGCCCTGACACCGGCACCGGCACCGGGCCGGACGACGGCTTCCTGCTCGGCCCCGGGCAGGGCCCGGACTCGGTGGGCGCGGTGTTCCGCGACGACCAGGTCGTGCGCGCCGAGCAGGCCCGCCGCGGCGGCAGCACGACGGTGCCGGCGGACGATCTCGCCGCGCTGCAGGCCACCCCGGCCGACGCCGCCCCGCACGACGTCACGCTCTCCTCGGGCCCGTTCCGCTCGATCGCCTTCACCGACGGCACGACCACCTACCTGGTCGCGCAGCCGGACCGGGCGGCCGAGACGGTGAGCCGGCTGCTCGTCACCGAGGTCGTCGTGCTCGGTGCCGCGGTGCTGCTGGCCGGGCTGGGGGCGGCGGTGCTGGTGCGCCGCGAGCTCCGGCCGCTGGAGCGGGTCGCCGGGGTCGCGGCCGGGGTCGGTGCGCTGCCGCTGGACCGCGGCGAGGTGCACCTGGTGGCGCGGGTGCCCGACCCGGATCCGCGGACCGAGGTCGGCCAGGTCGGCACCGCGCTGAACCACATGCTGGACAACGTCGAGGGCGCCCTCGCGGCGCGGCAGGAGTCGGAGACCCGGTTGCGCCGGTTCGTCGCCGACGCCAGCCACGAGCTGCGCACCCCGCTGGCCGCGATCCGCGGCTACGCCGAGCTGTCCCGCCGGGAGCCCGATCCGGTGCCGCCGGGCACCGCGCACGCGCTGGTCCGGATCTCCTCGCAGGCGGAGCGGATGAGCGCGCTGGTCGAGGACCTGCTGCTGCTCGCCCGGCTGGACTCGGGCCGCCCGCTGGAGCGCACCGAGGTGGACCTGACCCGGCTGGTGCTCGACGGCGTCGGGGACGCGCACGTCGCCGGCCCGGAGCACCGGTGGTCGCCCCGGCTGCCGGACGAGCCGGTGACGGTGACCGGCGACGAGCACCGGCTGGCCCAGGTGGTGACCAACCTGCTGGCGAACGCGCGCACGCACACCCCGCCCGGCACGTCGGTGACGGTGGAGCTGGACCGGCCCGCCCCGGACCGGGTGCGGCTGCAGGTGACCGACGACGGCCCGGGCATCCCGCCGGAGGTGGCACCGCGGGTGTTCGAGCGGTTCGTCCGCGGCGACGAGGGCCGCAGCCGGGCCGGGAACGGCACCGCGGGCACCGGCCTCGGCCTGGCGATCGTGTCCGCGGTGGTGGCCGCGCACGGCGGCACGGTGTCGGTGCACAGCGAGCCCGGCCGGACCACGTTCGGGGTGGAGCTACCGGTCGGCGGATGACCGGTCGGCGGGTGCGAGGTCCTCGGACAGCTTCCGGATGAAGTCGTCCATGGCCTCCTGCATGGTCTGCCGGAACGCGCCGAGCAGCGACTGGGTCGCCACCGGCTGCAGCGCCTCCACCGCGGTCCGCAGGTCGGCGACGCCGCTGCGCGGCAGCCCGGCCTCGACGTGCCGGCGCCACACCTCGTCGCGGAACAACCCGACGAACACCTCGGCGATCTCCCGGGTGCGTTCCTGCAGCTGCACCCCGACCTCGACGACGGCGTCCGGCGACAGCCCGAGCGCGACGGCGTGCGCACCGGCCCGCACCATCGACGGGTTGAGGATCCGCAGCCGGCCCGGCCGGGGGCGTTCCACCAGCCCGGACCCGGTGAGCCGGGCGGTCGCCGCCGCGGGCAGCTCGGTGCCGGCCCAGCGCTCGAAGTCGTCCTCGTCGATCTCGACCGGCTCCTCGGGCTGCCAGGGCGCGAGCATCCCGCGGTAAAGCCGCAGCGCGTCCTCGGCGCTGCCCGAGGGCGTCTGGTTGATCAGGACGCCGATCGCGGCGAGCGAGAACCCGCGCCGCTGCAGGCCGGAGATCAGCTCGAGGCGGGCCAGGTGCTCGGGGCCGTACCAGGCGGTGCGCCCGCGCATCTCGCCCGGCGGGACGAGGCCGCGGGACAGGTGCGCGCGCACGTTGCGCACGGTCATCCCGGCCTGCGCCGCGAGCCGGTCGATCGGGTACACGTCCCCCGTGGACGACGATCCGGACATCGCCGGGGAGCCTACTCGCGGACGCCCGGTCCGGCCTCCCGTCGCGAACCGGGACCGGCCGTCGTCGGTCAACGGTGACACGCCGGGCCGGACACCGACGGCGACATCGGCACCGAACCGGCACGGTCATGATCTCTGCAGCTCACAGGCTCCTCCGAGGCATACGTTGACATGGCGACACCACCGGCGAGTAGGGTTCGGCGGTGTCTTCGTCACGCGGGTGGACGCGGCTGCGGCCGCCCCGGCGGGCCGGTTCCCGGCCCGCGGCGCCCCGGGTGGCGGTGACCCGCCGGACGCCGGCCGCATGCCCGCGGCAGGCGCCCCCCGGGCCGGGCGGCGGGCCCCCCTCCCCGCCGGCCGGTCCGGACCCCCGGGGGTCCGGTTCAGCTCCGGCCGAGGTGCTCGCGCTGCAGGATCGCCATCCGGTGGGCGTCCCGGTAGCGCCCGCCGGCGAAGTACTCCTCGCGCAGCGTCCCCTCCACGGTGAACCCGGTCTTCTCGTAGACCCGCACCGCCCGGGGGTTCTCGACGTCGACGACCAGGTAGATCTTGTGCAGGTTCAGCACGCCGAAGGCGTAGTCGAGGGCGGCGGCGGTCGCCCGGGCGGCCAGCCCGCGGCCCTGGAAGCCGGGATGCACGATGATCTGGAACTCGGCGTTGCGGTGGATGTAGTCGATCTCCACGAGCTCCACCAGCCCGGCCCGCTCACCGGCGCAGTCGACGACGAACCGGCGCTCCCGGTTGTCGTGCACGTGCCGGTCGTAGATCTGCTGCAGCTCGACGAGCGCCTCGTAGGGCTCCTCGAACCAGTAGGACATGATCCCGGAGTCGTTCGACAGGCCGTGCACGAACGGGAGGTCGTCGCGCTCGAGGGCGCGCAGCCGCATCTCCGGACCGGCGTCGCCCGGCATGCTCAGCGGCCCGCGCGCACCCGCTGCGGGGTGCAGGACGGACAGTCCCGCCAGGGCAGGGTGCGGGCGTCGGCGGGCCGGGCCTCGCCGCACCGGCAGACACCGGCGATCCCGCCGAAACCGGGCATGGCCTTGGCCGGACGACCGGCCCGGACGAGGGTCGCGCCGGTGGCGGACGTGCGGGCAGGCAGGTACAGACGCATCAGGATCCCCGACGGTGTGTGGTGGGAGGGCGGCGACCGGTGGGTCACCGACAGATACTTCGTATTCACCCTACGAAACATGACGGACATGCCCAGTGAGCTCTGACACAGATCACCGCAACGGGTCCGGCGACCACCCGGATGTGCCTGCGAGACTGCGGCTCATGGCCGCCTCCCCGCTGATCCGGAACCTGACCGGCACCGCCCGCACCGCCTACGAGCTGGGCAGCGGCACGGCGCGGGCGGGTGTCGCGCTGGCCCGGTCCGGCGTGGTCCGCCCGGTCGGGCCCGGCCGGCTGTTCGGCATGGGCCGGGCGCTGGTGCGCTACGGCCACAGCATCACCGCGGCCTTCGCGGTCGGCGCCGCCCGGCACCCGTACCGGCTGGCGGTCGTCGACGACGACGGCGTCACCACCTACGCCGAGCTGGAGGAGCGCACCGACCGGCTGGCGCTGGCCCTGCTCGACTCCGGTGCGGGGCCCGGTGCGCCGGTCGGCGTGCTGTGCCGCAACGCCCGCGCCCCGATCGAGGCGATGATCGCCGCCGGCAAGGTGGGCGCCGACGTGGTCCTGGTCAACACCGGACTGTCCGCCGAGCAGCTGCGCGGCGTGCAGGAGCAGCAGGGGCTGCACACGGTCGTCACCGACGAGGACTTCCTCGACGTCGTCCCGGCCGGGCCGCGGGTGGTGCTGACCTCCACACCGGACGGTCCGCGGCCGGCGGGCGACCGGGCGCTGGACGATCTCGGCTCGATGATCGCCCGCAGCGGGCCGGGCGAGCTGCCGTTCCGGCCGGAGCCGTCGAAGCAGATCGTGCTGACCTCGGGCACCACCGGCACCCCGAAGGGCGCCAAGCGGCCGCACCCGTCCACCCTCGCCCCGGCGGCGTCGATCCTCTCGGCGATCCCGCTGCGCGCGGCGGAGCCGGTGCACATCGCCGCGCCGCTGTTCCACACCTGGGGCAACGCCGGCCTGCTGCTGGCCGCACTGCACGGTGCGACGGTCGTGCTGCGGCGACGGTTCACCCCGGAGGGCTTCCTCGGCGCGGTGGCGCAGCGCCGCTGCACCACGGTGTTCGCGGTGCCGGTGATGCTGCAGCGGGTGCTCGAGTCGGGGGCCGACGGCTGGGGTTCGGCGCACGCCCCGCGGATCGTCGCCGTCTCCGGTTCGGCGCTGCCGGGCGGGCAGGCGACGGCGTTCATGGACCGGTTCGGCGACTGCCTCTACAACCTGTACGGCTCCACCGAGGTCTCCTGGGTCTCGATCGCCGGGCCGGAGGACCTGCGCGACGCGCCCGGCACCGCGGGCCGCGCCCCGGCCGGGACCACGCTGGTGATCCTGGACGAGCACGACGAGCCCGCCGGGCCGGGCGTCGAGGGCCGGGTGTTCGTGGGCAACGACCTGCCCTTCGACGGCTACACCGGCGGCGAGGCGGGCCTGGAGGAGCGCGACGGACTGCTCGGCACCGGCGACGTCGGGCACCTCGACGAGCAGGGCAGGCTGTTCCTGACCGGCCGGGCCGACGACATGATCGTCTCCGGCGGGGAGAACGTGCACCCCGGGCCGGTGGAGGACCTGGTGTCCGGCATGCCGGGCGTCCGCGAGGCGTGCGTGCTCGGCGTCGACGACGACGAGTACGGCCAGCGGCTGGCCGCCTGGGTGGTGCGCGACCCCGGCGGGGACGTGACGGCCGACACGATCCGCGAGAAGGTCCGCTCCGACCTGGCGAAGTTCGCCGTCCCGCGGGACGTGCACTTCCTGGAGGAGTTGCCGCGCAACCAGACCGGCAAGGTCCTGCGGGCGGAGCTGCCCGGGCGGGGGTGACCCCCGACCGGGTGGCGCAGCCTGCCCCGACTTGAACTTAGGCTGCCCTTCCCTACACTGTCCCGATGACGGTGACGGACGCGCAGCGCGGTTCTGCGCCCGCTCCTGGCCGCCCGGGCACCGGTTGCGCGGCCCTGAGCGGCGCGGCAGGCGAACCGCTCGCCGGTACCGCACCGGCGGCGCGCCGGCTGGTCGCCGTGGAGCACGTGGGTGCCTGGCCGCGCACGGTCGCCGGCCATCCCGATCCCGATGTCACCGAGCTGTTCCACCGGTTGCGCGGCGACGGCGTCGTGCTGCTGCTGATCCGGCGCACCGGCCGGGCCGGCCGGGACTGCGACGGGGCGCGCACCGTCTACGTCGCCGATCTCGCGCCGGGCGCGTCCCGGGTGACCCGCCGCACCGTCTGCAGCACCGACGACCTGGCCGGCATCACGTTCGAGCCCGATGCCGGGGAGCCGGTCACCGATCCGGTGATGCTGGTCTGCGCGCACGGCAGGCGCGACGTGTGCTGCGCCGTGCACGGGCGGGCGCTGGCCGCGGAGGTGGCCGCCGAGGACGCCGACGTCTGGGAGTGCACGCACCTGGGCGGGCACCGGTTCGCGCCGACCGCGCTGGTGCTGCCCACCGGCTACGCCTACGGCAGGCTGGACACCGGCAGCGCGCTGTCCGCGCTCAAGGCGGCGGGCGGCGGCAACGTCGATCCGTGGTCCTGCCGCGGGCACGCCGGGCTGGACCCGGTCGCGCAGGTCGCCGAGCTGGCGGTCCGCGAGCACACCGGGATCGGCGACGCCGGCGCGCTGCTCGTGCAGCCGGTGGACGGTCCCGGTCCGGTCGTCGTCCGGGCCCGTGACGGCCGCCGGTGGTCGGTGGACGTGCGCAGCGACAGCAGCCTGCCGCCGCGGCCGCCGTCCTGCGGTGCCGCCCTGGAACCGACGACGCCGCTGGTCGCGGCCGCGCCGGTCGCCCTGCGCGGCTAGAAGAACCGGCGCAGCGCGGCGGCCAGGCCGTCGTCGGTGACCGGTCCGGTGGTCGCGTCGGCGTCGGCCAGCACCTCGGCGGGCGCCTGCCCCATCGCGATCCCGTGCCCGGCCCAGCGCAGCATCTCGCGGTCGTTGTCGCCGTCGCCGACGGCGAGCACCTCGGACCGGTCGATGCCCAGCCGGGCGGCGACCCTGGCCAGGCCGGACGCCTTGGACACCCCGGCCGGGACCAGCGTCACCCAGGGCAGCTCGTGGTCGAGGGTCATGGTGGTGCCGTCGACGTCGAGCGCGGCGGCCCGGGCCGCGGTCTCGGCGGGGGTGCGCCCCGGCCAGTAGGCGATCAGCTTCGGGGTCGGTTCGAGCAGCAGCCCGTCGTGCCCGACCTCGGTGACGGTGCCGGCCAGCAGGCCGTCCGGGAACGGGCCGCTGACCCGCTGGCCGACGCCGACGTGCTCGGCGGCGAACACCGCGTCCGGGAACAGCTCGCGCAGCCGGCCCAGGGCGGCGGTGACGTCGAACCGGGCGACCGAGAGCACCTCGCGGGACGCGGTGTCCATCTCGACGGCGCCGTTCGAGGTCAGCGTGACGCCGCCGGTGAGCCCGATCTGGTCGAGCGCGACGGCGGCGCCGATCACCGTGCGGCCGGTGCAGAGCATCACCTCGGCGTGCTCGGCGGCCGCGGCGATCGCCGCGTGCACGGCCGGGCTCGGCGGGTTCCGGCCGTCGACGATCGTGCCGTCGATGTCCAGGGCGACGAGTCGGGGGCGGTGCACGTCCCGACCCTAGTCGTCGTGCGCGGGCGGGCCGGGTTCACGGCAGGGCGTACCGGTCGACGCCGTCGACGGTGCCGGTGTGCTGCATGCCGAGTCGTTCCAGGACCCGGACCGAGGCGTCGTTGCCGGGCTCGACGCCGGCCACGATCCGCCGCACCCCGCCGGCCCTGGCCAGCTCGACCAGCGCCCGGGCCGCCTCCACGGCGTAGCCGCGGCCGCGCCGGGACGCGACGACGCCGTAGCCGACCTCCAGCCCGCCGTCGCCGTCCGGGAACAGGCCCGCCCCGCCGACGACGAGCCCGCTGGCCCGTTCCACCAGCAGCCGGTGCCCGTAGCGGCCCCAGCCGGGGCCGTCCGGCTCGTCCGCGAGCAGCCGGGCGACGACCCGGTCGCCGTCCGCGGGGAAGTCGGCGGCCCAGCCGTCGCGCCGGGCCCCGGCGACGACGGCGGCCGCGGTCTCCGGCGTCCACGGGCGCAGCAGCAGCCGCACGGTCGGCAGGTCGGGCCCGGTCATCGGGGCATCCTCCTCCGTGCCGCCGGCCGACACACAGCCGGTGCACAGGTCGGCCACCGCTGCGGCACAGCCGGCCCGACGAGCGTCGGTGCACGTGACCAGCACCCTGGACCGGGTCCGTCCGGACATCCCAGCCCACTCCCCCAGCCCGTCGCACCGGCTCCGGCACCTGCCGCTCGCCGTCCTGCTCGCCGGGACGGCGCTGCTGTACCTGTGGGGCCTGTCCCGGTCCGGCTGGGCGAACGCGTTCTACGCCGCCGCGGCGCAGGCCGGTGCGCAGAGCTGGTCGGCGTGGTTCTTCGGCGCCTCGGACGCGGCGGGCGGCATCACCGTGGACAAGGCGCCCGGCGCCCTGTGGATCATGGGGCTGTCGGTGCGGCTGTTCGGCCTGAGCAGCTGGAGCATCCTGGTCCCGCAGGCATTGATGGGCGTCGGCTCGGTCGCGCTGCTGTACGCGACCGTCCGCCGGGTCGCCGGGCCCGGCGCCGGGCTGCTCGCCGGCGCGGTCCTCGCGCTCACCCCGGTCGCGGTGCTGATGTTCCGCTTCGACAACCCGGACGCCGCGCTGGTGCTGGTCCTGACCGGGGCCGCGTACGCGCTCACCCGGGCCGTCGAGCAGGGCCGCACCCGCTGGCTGGTGCTGGCCGGGGCGCTCGTCGGGTACGGCTTCCTGGTCAAGATGCTGCAGGCGTTCCTGGTGCTGCCGGCGTTCACCCTGGTGTGGCTGCTGGCGGCGCCGGTGGCGTGGTGGCCGCGGATCCGGGCGCTGCTCGCGGCCGGCGCCGCGCTGCTGGTGTCGGCGGGCTGGTGGGTCGCGGTCGTCGAGCTGTGGCCGGCCGCGGACCGCCCGTACATCGGCGGCTCGCAGACCAACAGCGTGCTGGAGCTGGTGTTCGGCTACAACGGGCTGGGCCGGCTGACCGGCGACGAGGTCGGCTCGGTCGGCGGGAACGGCGGCTGGGGCGAGACCGGGATCCTGCGGCTGTTCGGCTCGGAGATGGGCGGCGAGGCGTCCTGGCTGCTGCCCGCGGCGCTGCTGCTGCTCGGGGTGCTGCTGTGGCGGACCCGGCGGGCGCCGCGCACCGATCCGCTGCGCGCCGCCACGCTGCTGTGGGGCGGCTGGCTGCTGGTCACCGGCCTGACCTTCAGCTTCATGGCCGGGATCGTGCACGGCTACTACACCGTCGCGCTCGCCCCGGCCGTCGCCGCGCTGGTCGGGATCGGCGCCACCGTGCTGTGGCGGGACCGGGCCGCGGCGTCGTCGCGGGTGCTGCTCGCGGCGACGGTCGCGGTGACCGCGTTCTGGTCCGCTGCTCTGCTCACCGACGCGACGGGCTGGCTGCCCTGGCTGCGCTGGACGATCGTGCTCGGCGGGCTGCTCGCGGCCGCCGCGCTGACCGGGGTGCACCGGATGCCCCGGGTGCTCGCCGCCGGGGTGGTCGCGCTGGCCGTGCTCGCCGGACTGGCCGGGACCGCGGCCTGGTCGGTCGCGACGGCGGCGACGGCGCACAGCGGGGCGATCCCGACGTCCGGGCCGGAGGGGTACGGCAGCGGACCGGTCGGGCGGGGTGGGCTCGGGATGGGCGGGCCGGGTGGGGCCGGCGGTCCGGGTGGGGCCGGCGGGTTCGGCCGGTCCGGTACCGCCGGGCCGGGTGGTACCGGCTCCAGTTCCGGCAGCGGCGGGACCGGGACCGGCGGGACCGCCGGGACCGGCACCAGCTCCGGCGGCGGCGGGACCGGCGGGACCGGTGGCACCGCCGGGACCGGCGGGCCGGGCGGTACCGGCACCAGCCCCGGCGGCGGCAGCGGCGGCAGCGGCGGCAGCGGCGGCAGCGGCGGCGGCACCGGCCCCGGCGCCACGGCCGGCCCCGCGTCCGCTGGGCCCGCCGCCCCGTCCGGCAGCAGCCACCGGATCGGCGGCCCGGGCGGCATCCTGAGCGCCCCCACCCCGTCCGCCCGGGTCACCGCCCTGCTCCAGGACAACGCCGACTCCTACACCTGGGCGGCCGCCGCGGTCAGCTCCAACCAGGCCGCGGGGTACCAGCTGGCGTCCGGCCGCCCGGTCCTCGCGCTGGGCGGGTTCAACGGCACCGATCCCTACCCCACGCTCGACCAGTTCCGGTCGATGGTCGCCGAGGGCCGGGTGCACTGGTTCGTCGGCGGCGCCGGCCGGACCGGTTCCGCGTCGGGTGGCAGCGACGCCGCCGCCGAGATCGCCGCCTGGGTGGAGGCGACCTTCCCGGCCCGCACGGTCGACGGCGTCACCCTGTACGACCTGTCCGGGGATGCGTCGTGACCGACGTCGCACCCGGCCGCACGGCACGCACAGCCGGGGCACAGCCCGGCCACACGGCCGCGACAGCGCAGGCGACGAGCGTTCCGGTCATGACACCTGTCCTGGCCGGTCCGACCGGCATCCGCCCGCCGGGCGAGCGTCCACTCGCCGTCGACGCACCGGTCGCCCGGCCGGTGCTGGACATCGTGGTGCCGGTGTTCGACGAGGAGACCGACCTGGAGCCGTCGGTCCGCCGGCTGCACGCCTTCCTGACGGCCGGGTTCCCCTACACCTTCCGGATCACCATCGCCGACAACGCCAGCACCGACGCCACCCCGGTGATCGCGCGCCGGCTGGCCGCCGAGATCCCCGAGGTCCGCGCGGTCCGGCTGGAGCACAAGGGACGCGGCCGCGCGCTGCAGGCGGTCTGGTCCACCTCGGACGCCGACGTGCTCGCCTACTGCGACGTCGACCTGTCCACCGATCTCGACGCCCTCCTCCCGCTGGTCGCGCCGCTGGTGTCCGGGCACTCGGACCTGGCGATCGGCACCCGGCTCGGCCGCGGCTCCCGGGTCGTCCGCGGCCTGAAGCGGGAGATCGTCTCGCGCGGCTACAACCTGATCCTGCGCGGTGCGCTCGCCATCCGGTTCTCCGACGCCCAGTGCGGGTTCAAGGCGATCCGGTCCGACGTCGCGCGCCGGCTGCTGCCGCTGGTCGAGGACACCGGCTGGTTCTTCGACACCGAGCTGCTGGTGCTGGCCGAGCGGGCGGGCCTGCGCATCCACGAGGTCCCGGTGGACTGGGTGGACGACCCGGACTCGCGGGTGGACATCGTGCCGACCGCGATCGAGGACCTCAAGGGCGTCTGGCGGCTCGGGCGGGCGCTGGCCACCGGGGCGCTGCCGCTCGCGGAGATCGGCACCCGCCCCGGCCGGGCCGAACCGGCGCGGGTCCCGGGCGTGCCGCGTGGCCTGCCGGTGCAGCTGGCCCGGTTCGCCGCGGTCGGCGTCGTCTCGACGGTGGCGAACGTGGCGCTGTTCCTCGCGCTGCGCGGCGTGCTCGGGCCGATCGCGGCGAATGTCGTCGCGCTGCTGCTCTGCGCCGTCCTGAACACCGCCGCGAACCGCCGGTTCACCTTCGGCGTACGCGGCCGCGACCGGCTGGCCGTCCACCAGTTCCAGGGGCTGATCGTGTTCGGCCTCGGCCTCGCGCTGACCACCGGTGCGCTCGCCCTGCTGGGCGTGCTGGCCCCGGGCGCACAGCTCGCCGCCGAGGCCGCGGTGATCGTCGCCGCGAACCTGGTGGCGACGGTGCTGCGCTTCGTCCTGTTCCGCTCGTGGGTGTTCCGCCCGGCGAGCACCACCGCCCCGACGGAGGCTGCGCTCCGATGACGACCACCCTCGACCGCGATCCCGCGACCGCCGCCGATCCGGAGCCCCCGCCGCGCCGGCGGCGCCGCGAACCGTTCGCGCTGATCGCCCTGCTCGTCGGCACCGGTCTGCTGTACCTGTGGAACCTGGGCGCGTCCGGCTACGCGAACTCGTTCTACGCCGCCGCGGTGCAGGCCGGGGCGAACGACTGGACGGCGTTCCTGTTCGGCTCGCTCGACCCGTCGAACGGGATCACCGTCGACAAGCCGCCCGCGTCGCTGTGGCCGATGGAGATCGCGGCCCGGCTGTTCGGCTTCGGCCCGTGGTCACTGCTGGTGCCACAGGCGCTGATGGGGGTCGCCGCGGTGGGGCTGCTGTACGCGGCGGTCCGCCGGGTGTCCGGGCACGGCGCCGGGTTGCTCGCCGGGGCGCTGTTGGCGCTCACCCCGGTCGCCGCCCTGATGTTCCGCTTCGACAATCCGGACGCGCTGCTCACGCTGCTGCTGGTGGCCGCGGCGTACCTGGTCGTCCGGGGTGTCGACGACGGCCGCACCCGCTGGATCGTGGCCGCCGGGCTGGTGATCGGGTTCGCCTTCCTGACCAAGTCGTTGCAGGCGTTCCTGGTGCTGCCCGGACTGGCCCTGGCCTACCTGTGGGCGGCGCCGGGCGGGTGGTGGCGCAGATCGTGGCAGCTGGCGGCCGGCGCGGCCGGGATCGTCGCCGGTGCCGGCTGGTGGCTGCTGACGGTCGCGCTGTGGCCGGTGGACGCGCGCCCGTGGATCGGCGGGTCGGGCGACAACACCCCGCTCGGCCTGGCGTTCGGTTACAACGGCCTGAGCCGGATCGTCGGTGGCGCGGGCGGCGGCCCGGGTGGCGGCGGGGGCGGGTCGTTCGGCGGGGAGCCGGGCCTGCTGCGGATGTTCGGGGCGGCGTTCGGCACGCAGGTGTCCTGGCTGCTGCCGGCGGCGCTGCTGCTGCTCGTCGCCGCGCTGGTGGCACGCGGGCGGGCGCCCCGCACCGACCCGGTCCGGGCGTCGCTGCTGCTGTGGGGCGGTTGGACGCTGGTCACCGTGCTGGTGTTCAGCCTCATGGGCGGGATCGTGCACCCGTACTACGCGGTGGCGCTGGCACCCGGGATCGCGGCGCTGGTCGCGATCGGCGGGCGGACGCTGCTCGGGCCGGGTGCCCCGCGGTGGTCGCGCGCCGTGCTCGCGGCCGCGACCGCCGTCACCGCGGTGTGGGCGTTCGTGATGCTCGGCTGGTCCCCGGAGTTCCTGCCCTGGTTGCGGTGGGTGGTGCTGGTCGCCGGGCTGCTCGCCGCCGCGGCGCTGCTGCTCCCGTCCCGCCTGGTCCGGCCGGGCCGGGTGCTCGCGGTGGTGCTCGGCGTCGCGGTACTCGCCGGGGTCGCCGCGCCGGCCGCCTACGCGGTGCAGACCGCCGCGACCACGCACACCGGTTCGACGCCGTCGGCCGGGCCCGAGGTGGCCGGTGCGGGCGGCGGGCCCGGTGGGATGCCGGGCGGTGGCGGGATGCGCGGTGACGGGACGCGCGGTGACGGGACGCGCGATGACGGGATGCGCGGTGACGGCGGGTTGCCGGACGGCACCGGCGGGATGCCGGGCGGCAGCGGCGGGATGCCGGGCGGCAGCGGCGGGATGCCGGGCGGCAGCGGCAGCGGCACCGGACCGGACGGCAGCGGGCAGGGCGCAGCCGCCGGACCGGACGGCAGCGGGCAGGGCGGCAGCGGACCGGACAGCAGCGGCAGCGGCAGCGGCAGCGGCAGCGGACCGGACGGCGGCACTCGGGGCGCGGGCCCCGGGGAGACCGCGACCGGCGCGGAGCTCACCGAGCTGCTGCGCACCGCGGGCGACGCCCGCTGGGCGGCCGCGACGATCGGCTCGCAGCGGGCCGCGTCGATGATGCTCGCCGCCGGCGGCGACACCGCGGTGCTGGCGATCGGCGGCTGGTCCGGCAGCGACGAGTACCCCACCCTCGAGCAGTTCCAGCAGTACGTCGAGCACGGCGAGATCCGCTGGTTCGTCGACGGTGGCGACGGCGGCGGGTCCGGCGGCGAGCGCGGCACCGGCGCCGCGATCGCCGCATGGGTCGCCGAGCACTACGCCGCGACGACGGTCGGCGACAGCGTCGTCTACGACCTGAGCGCTCCCGTCCGATGAGCACCCACCCCTCTTTCGGACACGGCACCGTGACCGACGGCGCGGCCACATGCCCTCCCCGCCCGCGTTCGGCAGAGTGGGGGCATGACCGCCACCGGCCCACTCACGACCGGCGACGCCGCCGACGCCGGCGCGCTCCCGCTGCCACTGCGCCCGCCCGCGAACCGGGTGAGTCCGCGCGCGATCTGGTGGTGGCGGCTGCGTGCGGTGCCGACGCCGGTCGTGCTGCTGGTCGGGCAGGGCGTCGCCTGGTCGCTGCTGCCCGCGGCGCCGTGGCACGGGCTGCTGATCGCGACGATCACGCTGACCGTGCTGTGGCTGCTCGCCGGGACGCTGGTGGTGCCGACCCTGCGCTACCGGCTGCACCGCTGGGAGGTCACCGACGAGGCCGTCTACCACCGGTCCGGCTGGCTGGTCCGGGAGTGGCGGATCGCGCCCATCCCCCGGGTGCAGACCGTCGACACCGAGCACGGCCCGCTGCAGCAGGCGCTGCGGGTGGCGACGGTGACGGTGACGACGGCGTCCGCCCGCGGGCCCGTCCGGATCGCCGGGCTGGACGCCGACGAGGCCCGTGAGCTGGCCCGGCGGCTGACCGAGACGACCGGCCGCCACCCCGGGGACGCGACGTGAGCGACCGCGAGCACCGGGGCCCGGCCGTGCCGGGGCCGGCCGTCCCGTGGGACGACGACGGCCGGCCCGGCCCGGCAGCCGCCACCCCGGACGACGGCGGCCGACCCCACCCGGGACCCGCCACGCCCGACCCGGGCACCCGGCCCGGCCCGGCAGCCGCCACCCCGGACGACGGCGGCCGACCCCACCCGGGACCCGCCACGCCCGACCCGGGTACCCGGCCCGGCCCGGCACCTGCCATCCCGGACCCGGGCAACCGGCCCCACCCGGCACCCGCCGTGCCCGGCCCGGGCACCCCGCCCGGGCCGGCGTCCGCACCGGCCTACCCGCGCCCGGGCGCACCCGTCGTGCACGGGCTGCCCCCGGGCCGCCCGGGCGCGGCGGCCGCGCACCGCGAGACCGCCGGCATCCCGCCGCCCTGGGCGCGCTACCCGACCCCGGCCGGACCGCCCGCCGCACCCCCCGCCCAGGACGACGGCTGGCGTCGGCTGCCCGCGATGATGCTGCTCGTCGCCCCGGCGACCGCCCTGGTCAAGCTCGCCCCGGCGGTGATCGCGCTGCTGATCTTCGGCGCCGGGCGGGGCAGCGCCACCCAGCTGTGGATCGCCGCCGGGATCGCGCTGCTCGCCGTCGGGGCCGGGGTGATCCGCTGGCGGACCACCCGCTACCGGATCACCCCGGAGCGGGTGGAGCTGCACAGCGGGCTGCTGAACCGGCAGCGCCGCTCGGTCCCGCGGGACCGGATCCGGACCGTCGATCTCACCGCTCCGCTGCTGCACCGGCTGGCCGGGCTGAGCGTGGTCAAGGTCGGCTCCGGGCAGAGCGCCGGATCGGACTCCGGTCTCGATCTGGACGCCGTCAGCACCGGTGAGGCCGAACGCCTGCGCCGCGAGCTGCTCACCCGGTCCGATCCGGACACCGGGCCGGGGACGGCGCCCGGCACCGGACCGGACGCCGAACCGGCCGAGGAGATCGACCGGATCGACTGGTCGTCGCTGCGCTACGCCCCGCTGACCGTCAGCTCGCTGGCCGCCATCGGTGCGCTCGCCGGGGCCGGCTGGAACCTGCTGCGGGAGGCGAACATCGACCCGCGCACGCTGCCCGGCGCCGACGCCGTCACCGGTGAGCTGACCACCGCGCCGATCTGGCTGTCGGCGCTGCTGGGCGTGGCGGTGCTGCTGTCGGTGATGGTCGCCGGCTCGATCGTGCTGTTCGTCGAACGCTGGTGGGGCTTCCGGCTGACCCGGGAGCCGGAGGGCACCCTGCGGGTCCGCCGCGGGCTGCTCACCCGGCGCTCGCTGTCGGTGTCCGAGCAGCGGCTGCGCGGGGTCACGGTGACCGAGCCGCTGCTGGTCCGGGCGATCGGGCGCGGCGCCCAGGCCGGTGTGCTCACGGTCGGGCTGGCCGGGGCGGGCGGCGAGGAGACCGGCGGCGGGGCGATCGGCCCACCCGTCCGCCGGGACCGCGCACACGGGGTCGCGGCGACCGCGGCCCGCGCGGAACCCACGATCACCTCCGGGCCGCTGCGGGCGCATCCCGGCACGGCGCGCACCCGCCGGCTGGTCCGCGCGACCGTCCCCGCGCTGGCGCTGCCGGTCGCCGCGGGCGTCGTCGCCTACCTGGGCGGTCCGCTGTGGCCGGTGGTCGTCGCGGTGCTGCTGCTGCTCGCCGCGGTGCCGCTCGGGCTGGACCGCTACCGGGCGCTCGGGCACCGGCTCGACGCGCGCTATCTGGTCGCCCGGCACGGCTCGCTGGTCCGGACGACGTCGGCGCTGCGCCGCGACGGCGTGATCGGCTGGCGGATCCGGCAGAGCCGGTTCCAGCGCCGGGCCGGCGTGCTCACCCTGGAGGCGACGACGGCGGCCGGTCCCGGATCGGTGCTGATGCTCGACCTGGCCCCGGCCGACGCCGTCGCGCTGATGGCGGAGATCACCCCGGACGCCGTCGCCGGCTTCCGCACCGCGGAGCAGGCGGTCAGCGCCGGCGGCGGGTCCCGAACAGGCTCCGGGTGATCTCCCGGGTCACCGTGTTCGTGATCTGCCGCCCGGTCGGCGACGACAGGAAGTCACCGATCTTCGACAGGAACCCGCCGGACGGCTCCGGCGGGGGCGGCGGGGCCGCGTCCGCCGGCGGCGCGCCGACCGGTGTCGCGGTCTCCCCCGGCCCGGCCGCGATCCGCTGGGTCAGCTGCTCGTAGGCGGAGTCCCGGTCGATCGCCTCGCCGTACTTGGGCTGCAGCGGCGACCCGGCGGCGGACTCGCGCACCGCGTCGTCGCCGATCGCGGACATCAGCGACCGCGGAGCCCGCAGCCGGGTCCAGGCGACCGGGGTCGGCGCGCCGCGTTCGGACAGCACCGTGACGATCGCCTCGCCGGTGCCCAGCGAGGTCAGCGCCGACTCGAGGTCGTAGACGTCGGACCGGGGGTAGGTCCTGACGGTCCGGGTGAGCGCCTTCTGGTCGTCCGGGGTGAACGCGCGCAGCGCGTGCTGCACCCGCGCGCCCAGCTGGGACAGCACGTCGTTCGGGATGTCGGTGGGCAGCTGCGTGCAGAAGAACACCCCGACGCCCTTGGACCGGATCAGCTTCACGGTCTGCTCGATGCGCTCCAGGAACGCCTTCGACGCATCGGCGAACAGCAGGTGCGCCTCGTCGAAGAAGAAGACCAGCTTCGGCTTGTCCAGGTCGCCCGCCTCGGGCAGCTCCTCGTACAGCTCGGCGAGCAGCCACATCAGGAACGTCGAGAACAGCACCGGCTGGGCGGCGCGCTCGGCGAGCTGCAGCAGGGTCACGACGCCCTTGCCGTCCAGCACGCGCATCAGGTCGGCCGGATCGAACTCGGGCTCCCCGAAGAACGTGTCGCCGCCCTGCGCCTCCAGGTTCACCAGCGCGCGCAGGATCACCCCGGCGGTGGCCGCCGACACCCCGCCGATCCCCTTCAGCTCGGCCTTGCCCTCGTCCGAGGTGAGGTGCGTGATCACCGCCCGCAGGTCCTTGGTGTCCAGCAGCGGCAGTCCGCGCTGGTCGGCCCAGTGGAAGATCAGCCCCAGGGTGGACTCCTGGGTGGCGTTGAGCCCGAGCACCTTGGACAGCAGGATCGGTCCGAAGTCGGTGATCGTCGCCCGTACCGGCACCGCGATCCCGCCGTCGCCGAGCGACAGGAACTGCACCGGGTAGGCGGTCGGCGTCCAGTCGTCGCCGGTGTCCCGGGACCGGGCCTCGACCTTGTCGTTCGGCTCGCCGGGGCGGGCCATCCCGGACAGGTCACCCTTGACGTCGGCCAGCAGCACCGGCACGCCGTGATCGGAGAGCTGGCCGGCGAGCGCCTGCAGCGTCTTGGTCTTGCCGGTGCCGGTCGCGCCGGCGACCAGGCCGTGCCGGTTCAGCGTCGCCAGCGGGATGCGGACCCGGGCCTCCGGATCACAGACGCCGTCCACCAGCACCGTGCCGAGTTCGAGCGCGGCGCCCTCGGTGGCGTAGCCGGCGGCCACCGTCCGGGCCGGGGAGTCGGGGCTGGCTGGGGTGTCGGAGGTCACGGACCCGCAGCGTAGGGCACTCACGCGGACGCGCACCGCGAGGCGCGCGCCACCCGAACGGAAGTCACATAGTCTGCACCGATGACGGACCGGCTGGTGTGGATCGACTGCGAGATGACCGGGCTCGATCTCGGCAAGGACGCGCTCATCGAGATCGCTGCGCTGGTCACCGACGGCGACCTGAACGTGCTGGGCGACGGCGTCGACGTCGTGATCAGCTGCGACGAGGAGAAGCTCGCCGGGATGCCGGACGTGGTGCGCGACATGCACGCCCGCTCCGGGCTGACCGAGGAGGTCCGCCGGGCGACGGTGACCCTGGAGGAGGCCGAGCAGCGGGTGCTCGACTACATCCGGGCGCACGTCCCGGACGCCCGCAGCGCGCCGCTGGCCGGCAACTCGATCGCGACCGACCGCGGGTTCCTGGCCCGCGACATGCCCGAGCTCGACGGCTACCTGCACTACCGGATGATCGACGTCAGCTCGGTGAAGGAGCTGGCCCGGCGCTGGTTCCCGCGGGTGTTCTACGCGAAGCCGGAGAAGGGCCTGGCACACCGCGCCCTCGCCGACATCCAGGAGTCGATCCGGGAGCTGGCGTACTACCGCAAGGCGCTGTTCGTCGCCCCGCCCGGCCCGACCACCGAGCAGGCGCAGGCCGCCGCGGCGTCCGTCGCCGACGTCGCCGGCGGGGCTGATCCGCAGGCCGGGGGCGGTGCGCAGGCCTGAACGAACCCCCGCGCGGCCGGTCCCGGCCCGGGGGCTATGCTGTATGAGCGCTTCCGGCCACGGCCGGGAGAGTCCGCATGGTGGGTGTAGCTCAGCTGGTAGAGCACCTGGTTGTGGTCCAGGGGGCCGCGGGTTCAAGTCCCGTCACTCACCCGGTTGCCGACCTGGCGATCGACCCCGGAATGTCTGCTGCTAGCTTTCCGGGGTCGCAGTCGCCCGGGTCCGGCGGACACACCCAAAATGAATACGCGCCGTTAGCTCAATTGGCAGAGCAGCTGGCTCTTAACCAGCGGGTTCGGGGTTCGAGTCCCTGACGGCGCACGCACGACAATTCCACATGCGCCGTTAGCTCAATTGGCAGAGCAGCTGGCTCTTAACCAGCGGGTTCGGGGTTCGAGTCCCTGACGGCGCACATTATTCAGGCCGGACCGGGCAACCGGTCCGGCCTGACTGCTTCCCCGGCCGGTCAGGTCACGACATAGGAGATCCGCGCGCAGCAGGCGCGCAGGGCGTCCGCGTGCCGCCGGGCGTCCTCGTCGCCCCAGCGCTGCTCCGGACCGGACACGCTCACGGCCAGCTCCGGCTCACCGCCGCCGGGCGGCAGGACCGGGGCGGCGACGCCGTAGAGACCGGGGTGGTTCTCCCCCCGCGACGTCGCGTACCCGCGCTCGACGACCCGGCGCAGCAGCTCCTCCAGCTCACCGCGCTGTGCGACGGCCGGCCCGGCGCGGTCGAGGATCTCCGGCGCGTCGCCCAGATGAGCCAGGATCGACGTGCCCGCCGCACCCCGGACCAGGGGGTGCGCGTCCCCGATCCGGATCACGTGCCGCAGCACGTGCCGCTCGCTCTCCACGCCGAGGCAGAGCACCGCCCGGTCGTCGACCCGGCGGTGCAGGCACACGGTCTCCCCGGTGACCTCGGCCAGCTCGGCGAGAGCCGGCCGGGCCTCGGCGAGCAGGTCCACCGGCAGCGGCGCCCGGCTCGCCAGCGCGGTCACCGCCGACCCCAGCCGGTAACCGCCGCCACGCGGGAGCCGCTCCACGAAGTTCTCCTCCTGCAACACCCGCACCAGCCGGTACGTGGTGCTCCGATTGAGCCCGACGACCTCGCACAGCTCCTCGAGCAGGATCGGCTGCCGCGCGGACAGCGCCTGGAGCAGGCGCACCGTGCGGCGCGCGGTCTCCGCACCACGGATCGGACCAGCCTCACCCGGATTCACAGTGTGCAACCTACACGCTGATTCCGGCTTTCACCTTCACAATGTGCACTCACTTGCATACTCTGCACCCCGTGAGGTGCACCCGATGACGACCGCCGCTCCCGCCGCGCTGCGCGCCCTGCTGTCCGGACCGGGCATGGTCCGGGCCCCCGGCGTCTACGACGGGCTGGGCGCCCACCTCGCGCGCCGGGCCGGGTTCCGCGCCGTCTACCTGACCGGCGCCGGGGCCGCGGCCGCCGGGTACGGCCTGCCCGACATCGGGCTCGTCACCGCCACCGAGATGGCCGACCGGGCCGCGCTCGTCGTCGAGGCGAGCGGACTGCCGGTCGTGGCGGACGCGGACACCGGCTACGGCAACCCGATGCACGTCGTCCGCACGGTCCGGGCCTACGAGCGGGCCGGCGTCGCCGCGATCCAGCTCGAGGACCAGGACTTCCCGAAGCGTTGCGGGCACCTCACCGACAAGGCGGTGATCGGCGCCGACGAGTTCACCCGCAAGCTGGCCGCCGCGCTGGACGCCCGGGAACACGACACCGTCGTCGTCGCCCGGACCGACGCCCGCGGACCGCTCGGCCTGGACGTCGCGATCGACCGCGCCCGCCGCTACGCCGCCGAGGGTGCCGACCTGATCTTCGTCGAGGCGCCACGGTCGCGGGCCGAGATCGAGCGGATCGCCGCCGAGGTCGACGCTCCGCTGCTGTTCAACGTCGTGCCGTCCGGGCATACGCCGGACATCCCGGACGCGGACCTGGAGCGGCTCGGGTTCCGGATGACGATCCATCCCGGCGCGCTGCTCGAACCCGTCGTCGCCGCCATGTCCGCCGCGCTCGCCGGCCTCGGCGGGACCGACCCGCAACCGGCCCCGGGCCCGCTCGGGCTCTTCCGGGCCGTCGGGTTCGACGACTGGTCCGCGCTCGGCGACCGCTACCGCTGACCCACCCCACCACCGGAGGAGACCCCATGGGCATGACCATGGTCGAGAAGATCCTGGCCCGGGCCTCGGGCAGACCCGCCGTGCAGGCCGGGGACACCGTCGTCGCACGGGTCGACATGAACGTCCTGATCGACCTCATGTTCACCCGCTGGCCGGATCCGCTGACGATCGCCGACGCCGACCGGACCGCGATCGTCCTGGACCACGCGGTGCCCGCGCCCAGCGTCGTCGACGCGGACGCCGGGGTGCTCGCGCGCCGGTTCGCCGCCCGCTTCGGGATCGACCGGTTCTACGACGTCGGCCGGCACGGCATCTGCCACCAGGTGATCGCGGAGAACGCGCTCGCCCTGCCCGGCCAGGTCCTGACCTGCACCGACTCGCACACCTGCGCGGGCGGCGCCTACAACAACGCCGCCCGCGGGCTGGGCCCGGTCGAGATCGTGTCGATCCTGTGCACCGGCGAGACCTGGTACGGCGTCGCGCCGACGATCCGGTACGAGCTCACCGGTGCGCTCCCCGCCGGGATCACCGGCAAGGACGTGTTCCTGCACCTCGCCGGGACCTGGGGCGACGCCACGAACCACACGCTGGAGTTCGGCGGGCCGGGGCTGGCGTCGCTGCCGATGAACGACCGCCGGACCATCGCCACCCAGGGCGCCGAGGTGTCCGCGGACTTCAGCGTGTTCGAGTTCGACGAGCGCTGCGCGGCCCACCTGCGCGAGCACGGGGCCGATCCGGACTTCACCCCCGCCCATCCGGACCCGGACGCGGCGTACGTCGACACCCGCGAGATCGACCTGGGCGCGCTGCACCCGTACGTCGCGCGGCCCGGCCGGGTCAGCGCGAACGCGGTGCCCGTCCCGGACGTCGAGGACCGCGCCGTGCACCAGTGCTTCATCGGGTCCTGCGCCAACGGCCAGCTCGACGACCTGCGGATCGCCGCGGAGATCCTGGACGGGCGGCAGGTCGCGCGGCAGGTCCGGCTGATCGTCACGCCCGCGTCGCAGCAGGTGTACCGGGACGCCGTCCGGCTCGGCTACGTACAGGCCATCGCCGACGCCGGCGCCGTCGTCACGAACTCCACCTGCGGGGCCTGCTTCGGCTACCACATGGGGGTGCTCGGGGCGGGCGAGGTGTGCCTGACCGCCAGCACCCGCAATTTCCGCGGCCGGATGGGCAGCCCGGACGCCGAGATCTACATGGCATCCACCGCCACCGTCGCCACCTCCGCGGTGACCGGGCGGATCACCGACCCGAGGACGGTGCTCGCATGAGCCACACCATCACCGGCCGCACCTGGGTGATCGGGGACAGCGTCGACACCGACGCGCTGTACCCCGGCTTCGCCATGCGTCTGCCGGTCGCCGAGGCCGCCACGCACGTGCTCTACGACCTGCGGCCCGGCTGGTCGGAGCAGGTCCGGCCGGGCGACATCCTGGTGGCGGGCCGCAACCTCGGCATCGGCTCGAGCAGGCAGGTCGCGGCGCTGCTGCGCCATCTCGGGATCGCCGCGCTCGTCGCGGAGGACTTCAACTCGCTGTTCCACCGCAACGCGATCAACCACGGCCTGCCCGCGGTGGCGGTCCCCGGGGTCCGGGCGCTCGTCACCGAGGGCGACGTGATCAGCGTCGACCTGGCGGCCGGCGTGCTGCGCACCGGCGACACCGAGGTCACCTTCGCCCCCGTGCCGCCGACCATGCTGGAGATCCTCGACGCCGGCGGGCTGCTCCCCCGGCTCGTCGCCGCCGGCTACCTGGCCGGCGAGGACGAGTCGTGAGCCCGGTCGTGGTCCCGCGCACGGCACCGGACCGGGCCGCCCGGTGAAGGCCGTCCACGTCGAGCGGATCGGCACCCCCCTGGAGGTGCTGTACGGCGAGCGGCCGGTCCCCGTCCCGACGGCCCGGCAGGTCCTGATCGAGGTGCACGCGGCCGGGGTGAACCCCCGGGACCGGCAGCTCGGCGAGGGCCGGTACGCCTTCCGCGGGCTGTCCGGCCGGCTGCCGACGATCCTGGGCAGCGACGTCTCGGGCGTCGTGGTGGACCGGGGGCGGCGGGTCACCCGGTTCGCGCCGGGCGACGAGGTGCTCGCCATGCAGACGACGCTGGGCGGGATGGGCGGCTTCGCCGAGTACGTCGCGGTGCACGAGTCCGCCGTCGCCCGCAAGCCGGCCGCGCTCGGGCACGTCGAGGCGGCCGCCCTCCCGGTGGTCGGGCTGACCGCCTGGCAGGCCCTCGCCCGGGGCGACACGATCGCCCCGGGACGGGTGACGGTGCTCGGGGCCACCGGCGGGGTGGGGCATCTCGCCGTCCAGCTCGCCCACCGGGCGGGCGCCACGGTCACCGCGGTGTGCGGCCCGGACAAGGCCGAGCTCGCGGTCCGGCTCGGCGCCGACGCGGTGATCGACCACCGGTCGCAGCGGCTCGCCGACGCGTTGGGCGCCCCGCAGGACGTCCTGCTCGACACCGTCGGCACCGGCAGCCTGCGGTCGGTGCGCTCCCTGCTGGCGCCCGGGGGCCGCTACCTCACCACGGTCCCGGGTACGCGGGCGGTCGCCGAGTGGGCGGCCACCGCGGTCACCGGCCGGATCGGCGACCGGCGGAGCGCGCGGCTGGTGCTGGTCCTGCCGGACGGGCCGCGGCTGGCCGCGCTGGCCGGCGCGGTCGCGGCCGGCGACCTGCGGATCCTGGTCCACGACACCTGGCCGCTGGCGGACGCCGGCCGGGCACTCGCGCTGCTCGGCGACCGGCAGGTGCGCGGGAAGATCGTGCTCACCGTGCGCTGAGCCGGATACTGGCGGGATGAGTGGCACCACCGGCGGCACCACCGGCGGCACCGTCGGCGGCGGCACCGGCGGCCCCGGCGCGTCCGGCGCGTCCGGCGGCCCGGTCGCGCCGGGCCCGGTCGCGCCGGGCCCGGTCGCGCTGGTCCCGCCCGCCCGGTTCGCCGACGAGATCGTGCCGGAGCCCGCGGCGCCGAGTTCCCCGGAGCTGGACCTCCCGGAGCTGACCGTCGCCGAGCAGACCGCACTGCTCACCGCGCTGCGCCGGGTCCAGGCCGAGGAGCTGGACCCGGTCGGCTGCCGCCGCGCGCTGGTGGAGAGCGCCGTCGAGGCGCTGGACGCCGATCTCGGCTGGCTGTCCCTGGTGGATCCGGCGGGTCGGGGCTTCACCGTCGTGCACAGCACCGGGCTCGACGGCGCCATCGACGTCGGGACGCAGTCGGTGTCCGGCCTGGGTGCCGAGGCGGCGCGCCACCGGGCGACCCTGATCGTCAACGACTTCCGGCGGTCCACCCGGACGCCGGCCGCGGCCCGCCGCCAGCTGCTCGACGCCGGTGTGCGGGCACTGATCTGCGCGCCGCTGGTGGCCGGTGAGCTGATCGGCCTGATCTGCATCGGACGCCGCGGCCCGCGCCGGTTCGCCCACCGCGACAGCGTGCTGATCGGCACCCTCGCCGCGCAGGGCGCGATGACGATCGGCAACGGGGCGATCTTCGCCGAGGTCGGCCAGCAGACGCGCAGCCTCCGGGCCGCGCTGTCGGTCGGTGCCACCGTGCGCGACGTGCTGCTCGCGGGCGAGGGGCTCGCCGGCGCGGCGCGGGCGCTGGCCGCCGCCCTCGGGCGGAGCGTCTCGATCCACCAGAGCGTCGTCGCCGAGGAGCCCGGCTGGTCCACCCCGGAGGGCGGCCCGCCGTCGCAGGTCCCGGTGGCTGCGCTGCGGATCGACCTGGTCGCCGCGGGCGAGGTGCTCGGCGCGGTCGAGGTGGCCGGGGACGCCGCGCTGGACGCCGTGCAGGAGCGGGCCGTCGAGGTGGCGAGCACGGCGATCGTGTCCGAGCTGATCGCCCGGCGGCGCACCGAGGAGGCGGAGTGGCGGCTGCACGGCGAGCTGCTGGCCGAGCTGGTGTCCGCGCCCGCCCCGCTGCCGCGCGGCCTGGCGATCCGGGCCCGGCGCCGCGGTCTCGATCTCGACGGCGCGACGGTCGTCGTGCTGGCCCGCGACCGGCCGCGCCGCACCACCTCGACGCTGCTGGCCGACTCCCGGTCGGCCCTGCGGGCCCGCACCCCGGCGGGTGCGCCGGTGCTCGCGTTCAGCCGCGGACGCTCGGTGGTGCTCGCCGTCGGCGAGCGGACCGACGTCGCCGCGCTGGTCGCGGCCGTCGCGGCGGGCGGCCGGGTGCGGGCCGGCGTCGGCCGGGCGGCCGGCCACCACACCGCACTGCGCCAGGCCGACGCCTGCCTGGTCCTGGCGGCCGAGCCGACCCGGCCGGACCTGGTGGACGTCCGCGATCTCGGGCTCCCCGGCCTGGTCGTCGAGGCCGGGGCCGGCCCGCACGTCGTCGAGACGATCCGGCGGATCCTCGGCCCGGTGCACGCGGCGGACCGGTCGACGCGGGTCCCGCTGCTGGAGACGCTGGCGGCGTACTGCGCCGCCGAGGGGCGGGTCGAGGTGGCCGCCCGGCTCTGCTCGGTGCACGAGAGCACGCTGCGCTATCGGCTGGACAGGCTCGCCGAGGTGATCGATCTCGACGTCGCCGCGCTGCCGGCGCTGCGGGCGGCGGTGGAGACGGTGAACGTGCTGCGCGCGGCCGGTCAGGACCCGTTCGGCACCGGGTGACCGAGCGCGGCCAGCACCTCCCGCGCCCGCAGCGCCTGCCACAGCAGGAACCCGGCCTGCGCGTCGAGCGGCCGGTCGAGGCTCTGCCGGACGCGGCCCAGCCGGTACTTCACCGTGCTCGGGTGCAGGCCGAGCCGCTCCGCCGCCACGGCCAGCCGCCGCCCGCAGCCGACGTAGGCGTCCAGGGTCTCCAGCAGCTGCACCGGCACCGGGGCCAGCCGGGTGTCGACGAGCTCCTGCATCCGGGCGACGGCGTCGGGCACGCCGAGCAGGAACCACAGCGGCCCCAGGGTCTCGGCGCGGACCACCCGGCAGCTCGGCGATCCCGCGGCCAGGGCCAGGCAGGCGCTCGCCTCCTCGCCGGCCGCCACCAGATCGGCGCGCGCCGCGCTGACCCCGACGTGCCGGACGCCCGGCCGGGTGGCGAGCCGGTCGAGCAGCGCGTCGGGCGTCCAGCCGGCCGGCATCGCGACGGCGAGCAGGGCGTGCTCCGCCGCCTCCCCGGCGAGGACCCCGGCCCCGGCGAGCTCCGGCCCGGGTGTCAGGTCGGCGCCGTCGTGCGCGACCGCGACGACGGTCACCGGCCTGCCCAGGTCGAAGCCGAGCCGCCGGGCGCGCTCGGCGATGTGCGGCTGGTCCGGGCGGGCGCCGTCGAGCAGCGCCCGCAGCAGCTCGGCGCCGGTCCGTGCCCGGGCCTGCCGGGCGGCCTGGGCACGGCCGATCTCCCTGGCCAGGAGCCCGGTCGCCTGCTCGACGCTCACCGCGTCCCGCGGGGTGAGCGGGCGCCCGTAGACGTGCAGGTCGCCGTGCAGCTCGCGGCCGGCGACCACGGCGAAGGCCGGCGCGCCCGGGCTCGCCGCGGGATCGAGGTCCGCCGCGGGGACGAACTCGACCCGGCGGCCGATCTCGCGCGCCAGCCGCCTGCACACCCCGTCGACGCCGCCGGAGTCGGCCGCGGCCGAGAGCCGCTCGGCCACCCGCACCGAGTGCGCCAGCAGCGCGTGCTGTGCGTCGAGCTCCCGGCGCAGCCTGCCGTTCTGCAGGACCAGTGCGGCCTGCCCGGCCAGTGCGGCGGCCAGCGTGACGTCCGCCGCGGAGAAGGTCGCGTGCCGCCGGCGGCCGACGTAGAGCACGCCGGCCGCGCCGCCGCCGTCGCGCAGCGGGAGGCAGAGCAGGGTGGTGACGCCCTCGGAGCGGGCCAGGTAGCTGCCGTCGTGGTCCGGGTCCAGCACCGGGCGGCCGAGCTCGACGCAGACCCGGGCGGCGGCCGTCTCCCCGGGCGCGAGCTCGGCCGCCCACGGCTCCACCGCGTGCCCCTCGCTCGCGACCACCGAGCCGCGCCCGGTGCCCGGCCGCCAGACCGCGCTGTAGTCCGCGCCCAGCAGGTCCACCACGTTGCGGACGGTCAGCCGCAGCACCTCGTCCACATCGGACTGGGAGGCCTGGATCGCGCGGTAGGTGACGAGCAGCCGATCGAGCGTGCCCGGTGGCAGGCCCCGGGCGCCCCGGTCCGCGGGCAGCGGCACGGTCGATCCGTCGGGACGCAGCCGGACCGGCGGAGCGGGCTGGTCGGCCATCCGTGTGCTGTCCCTCCTCGACGAAAACCGGGTGCGCTTTCCCGGATCCGGGACGTAGTGGCACCGCCGGCCCGATCCTAGATTGACGCCATGGACATCGGAGTCGACATCGCAGTCAAGGACGACCGCCATGGCTGAGCACCTCTCCCCGGACGAGATCGACGCGGCACGGGCCCACCTCCCGCTCTACGACGACCGCAACCGCCTCAAGCTCGGCACCTTCGCCACCAACGTGAGCAACGGGATGAGCATCTCCCGGGCGCCCACCAGCTACGAGATGACCTGGCCGCACACCCTCGACCTGGCCCGCCGGGCCGAGCGGGCGGGTCTGGACCTGGTCGTGCCGATCGGCCGCTGGCGCGGGTTCGGCGGCGAGACCAACTTCAACGGCGAGTGCTTCGAGACCTACACCTGGGCGGCCGGACTGGCTCAGGCCACCGAGCGGATCCAGGTCTTCGCCACCTCGCACGTCCCGGTCATCCACCCGATCCTGGCCGCCAAGCAGGCCGTCACGATCGACCACATCTCCGGCGGCCGGTTCGGCCTGAACCTGGTGATGGGCTGGTTCAAGCCCGAGATGGAGATGTTCGGTGCGGTGCAGCGCGAGCACGACGAGCGCTACCGGGTCGGCGAGGAGTGGCTGACGATCGTCAAGCGCCTCTGGACCGAGGACAAGCCGCTGACCTTCGAGGGCGAGTTCTTCTCCACCCTCGAGGCGGAGTCCTGGCCCAAGCCGGTCCAGCGGCCGCACCCGGTCGTCATGAACGCCGGCTCCTCCCCCGCGGGCAGCGACTTCTCCGCCCGCAACGCCGACGTCAGCTTCGTGACCGTGGAGGACCCGGCCACCGCGGAGCCGATGGTGTCCGGCTTCAAGAACATGGCCTGGGAACAGTACGGCCGCCGGCCGCGGCTGTTCTCCGGCGCCTACGTCGTCTGCCGGGACACCGAGGCCGAGGCGCAGGACGCACTGCGCGAGATCCTCGACGGCGGCGACCGGCAGGCCGCGAAGAACCTCATGTCGATCCTGGGTGTGCAGAGCCGCTCGTTCGACGACATCCTCCGGCAGAAGTCCGCCGAGGACCGGTTCATCGCCGGATGGAGCGCACCGACCTTCGTCGGGACACCCGAGCAGATCGCCCAGCGGTTCGTCGACATCAGCGGGATCGGGGTGGACGGGATGCTGCTCGGCTTCCACGACTACGCCGTCGAACTGGACCACTTCGAGGAGAACGTCATGCCGCTGCTGAAGGAGGCCGGTGTCCGTGGGTGACCGGTTGACGGGCAGGCGCGCGGTCGTCACCGGGGCGACCGGCGGCATCGGCGCCGCCACCTGCAGGCTGTTCCTGGCCGAGGGCGCCTCGGTGATCGGCGCCGACATCGACGCCGACGGCGGCCGGGAGCTCGAGGCGGAGCTGGCCGGCCAGGACTTCCGGTTCGTCCGCACCGACGTCACCGACGAGGAGCAGGTCGAGCGGCTGGCGAAGCTGGCCGCCGAGGCCGGGACGGTCGACGTCGTGTTCGCGAACGCGGGCGCGATCCTGGGCAGGCCGCTGCTGCAGTCCACGGTCGAGGACTGGGACCGGATGCACGACCTCAACGGCAAGTCGGTCTTCCTCACGCTGCGGGCGTTCGCGCCGGTGATGACCGACCCGGGCGGCTCGATCGTGGTGACCTCGTCGGGCGGCGCGGTGACCGCGCTGCCGAACATGAGCGTCTACGCGGCGTCGAAGGCGAGCGCGCTGGCGCTGGCCCGCACCGCGGCCGTCGACCTGGCGCCGGGGATCCGGGTGAACACCCTGCTGCCCGGCGTGATCGACACCCCGATGCCGCGCAACTTCGTCTCGCCGCTGCCCGCCGAGCAGCAGCAGGCGGCCATCGCCGGGCTGGAGGCGATGCACGTCCTCAAGCGGATGGGCAGGCCCGAGGAGGTCGCCGCGGCGGCCCTGTTCCTGGCCTCCGACGAGAGTTCGTTCTTCACCGCGAACTCGATGCTCGTGGACGGGGGCGCCAGTGCCGTCTGAGCGGGTGGCCGCGGGGGTGTGGCGGGTGCCGACGTCCGGCCGGGCCCGGGACAACGCGTTCCTGGTCGCGGGCGACGAGGGGCTGACCCTGGTCGACGTGGGCTGGGCGAGCGCGCCGGGCGTGATCGCCGCCGCCGTCGCCGAGCTGGGGCGGGAGCTGCGCGACGTCCGCCGGATCGTGCTCACCCACGCGCACCCCGACCACGTCCAGGGCGCGGCGGAGATGCGCGAGCGCACCGGCGCCGAGCTCGCCGTCCACGAGGCGGACGCGCCGTGGCTGCCCGAGGGGCGGGTCCCGCGGGGCGGCCGCTCGGGGACGCTCGGCGCGATCGTCGATCTCCTCCCGAAGGCGCACTGGCGTCCCTTCACCGCCGACCGCACGCTCGTCGACGGCGAGACCGTCGACGGGCTCGCGGTGATCCACACCCCCGGTCACAGTCCCGGCCACATCGTGCTCCGGCACCTCGCCACCGGGACGCTGCTGGTGGGCGACGCGGTGTTCCACCACGGACGGACACCGGGCCAGGGCCCCGGCGCGCTGGCCGCGGACGTCACGACCCGCGACGCCAGCCTGCGCCGGCTCCCACTGGACGTCACCGCGGTCGGGTTCGCGCACGGCAGGCCGCTCACCGGCGACGGGGTGGCGACCTACCGGGACTGGCTCGGCTCGAAGGTCACCCGCACGCCCGGTGGCTGAGCCACCGGACATGCCACGATGTCCCCATGGCGCGCCCCGACCACACCGTGTTCCTCAAGCGGTCCTTCTCCAAGATGGACCAGCTGGCGACCCCGTTCCTGACCGGTCGCCGGCTCTGCAGGCAGCTCGCCCAGGTCGTCCCACAGGGGACGAACGGCGTGGTCGTCGAGCTGGGCGCCGGGCCCGGCGTGCTGGCCGAGCCGATCCGCGCCCGGCTCGGCCCGGACGCCCGCTACCTCGCGATCGAGATCGACGAGGAGCTGGTCGCCCACCTGCGGGCGCACAAGCCGTGGCTGGAGGTCGTGCAGGGCGACGTCGCCGACCTGGACCGGATCCTCGACGACGCCGGCATCGACCGGGTGGACGCGTTCGTCTCCACCCTGCCGTGGGCGGTGTTCCCGCAGGCCCTCCGGATGCGGGTGATGGGGGTGATCGCGCGCCGGCTGGTCCCGGACGGGGTGCTGAGCATGATCATCACCTGGATGGCGCTGCCGAACCGGGTGCGTGACCTGCGGGCGCTGCTCGACGCGCACTTCGACGAGGTCGTCGAGACCGCCACCGAGTGGCGCAACCCGCCGCCGGCCCGGACCTTCCTGTGCCGGCGGCCACTGCCCCGGTTCAACTCTCTCGACGAGCGAGACACTCGCTCAGCAAGCTAATGTTGCGGGCGTGAACACACCGGTCCGGACCGTCGTCGCGGGCGGCGGCCCCGGCGGGATGCTGCTGGCCTACCTGCTGGCCCGCGCCGGCCTGCCGGTGACGCTGCTGGAGCGCCACCACGACTTCGACCGCGACTTCCGCGGCGACTCGCTGCACCCGTGGACCCTGGAGCTGCTCGACCGGCTCGGCCTGGCCGGACGGCTGCTGGAACAGCCGCACATCAAGGCCCGCCAGTTCCGCTTCCGGACCCCGCGCGGCCTGGTCCCCACCTCCGACTACGGCCTGCTCGACACCCCCTACAACTACGTCGCGCTGATGCCGCAGGCCCGGTTCCTGGACTTCCTGGCCGCCGAGGCCGCCACCCTGGAGACCTTCGAGCTGCGCACCGGCGCCGGCGTCTCCGGGCTGCTCGGCACCGGCACCGCGGACGATCCGGTGCGCGGCGTCCGGCTGCGCGACGGCGAGGAGATCCCGGCCGGGCTGGTGGTCGCCGCGGACGGCCGGTTCTCCAAGATCCGCGGCCTGGCCGGGCTGACCGCGCAGTCCCAGGGCGCCACCACCGACCTGCTGTGGTTCGCGCTGCCGCAGTACGCCACCGACCCGCCGGACGCCGACGTCGACCTGTTCTTCGGCGAGCGCCACTACGTCGGCCTGCTCGGCGGCCCGGTGCCCGCCGCGGACCCGCCGGACCCGCGGGTGACCGGCCGCTGGCAGGTCGGGCTGTCGCTGCCCAAGGGCGGGTACGCCGAGCTCCGCGAGCGCGGCGTGGAGTACGTGCGACGCGAGGTCGGGACCCGGGTGCCGTGGCTGGCCGACCGGACCGCGCTGCTCCCCGATCTCTCCGCGGCGACGCTGCTGTCGGTGGACATCTCCCGGGTGCCGGTCTGGCACCGGGCCGGGCTGCTGCTGATCGGCGACGCCGCGCACGTCATCTCCCCGGTCGGCGGCAACGGGATCCTGATGGCCTGCCAGGACGCGCTGGCCGCGGCGGACCGGCTCGTCCCGGCCCTGCGCGGCGGCGGCGTCCCCGGCCCGGACGTGCTGGCCGCGGTCCAGGCCGACCGGGAACCGGCCATCGTCACCGTGCAGGACCAGCAGGTCCGGGTGGAACGGACCGTCGCCCGGGCCCGCGAGCGCGGCCGGCCGGTCACCCCGCCGTCGTTCCTGCGGCTGCTGACCCGGATCCCGGCGGTCCGGAAGCGCTCGGCCCGGCGCAACGCCTACGGGCCGGTGCCGGTCCGGCCGTCGGCCGAGCTGGAACGCGCACTGCGGCTGGGCCCGCCGCCCGCCTGACCAGCCGCATCCCGGCCGCCGCCGGACCGTGTCGGCCGCCGCCGACCGCCGGCGCGGCACCCGTCGGCCGCCGACGTAGCGTCGTCCCGTGCCCCCCACCGGTAGTGCCGTCCCACCCGTCCTCGCCGGCGCCGTCCCGCTGGCCCACGTCGAGCGGGCGGGTGAGATCGAGTCGGTGCACCTGGGCATCCTCACCGCCGTCGGTCCGGACGGCGCCCCGCTACCGGGGCGGGGCGGGGCTGACACCCCGTTCCTCCCCCGCTCCGCGCTCAAGCCGCTGCAGGCGGTCGCGATGCTGCGCGCCGGGCTCGATCTCGACGGCGAGCTGCTCGCACTGGCCTGCGCCTCGCACTCCGGCGAACCGGGACACGTCGCGGGCGTGCGCCGGATCCTGGACGGCGCCGGGCTCACCGACGCCGACCTGGACAACACCCCGGACCTCCCGCTGGGCACCGAGGCCGCGGCGATCGCGCGGGCCGCGGGCACCGCGCCGTCGGCGCTGCTGCAGAACTGCTCCGGCAAGCACGCCGCGATGCTCGTCTGCTGCGTCGCCGCCGGCTGGCCGGTCCGCGGCTACCGGGATCCGGGGCACCCGCTGCAACGGCTGGTCCGGGACACCGTCGCCGACCTGACCGGCGTCGACCCACACGTCACCACCGTCGACGGCTGCGGCGCACCGCTGTTCGGCTGCACCCCGGCCGGGCTGGCCCGCGGGTTCGGCCGGATCGCCGTCGCCGCTCCCGGGACACCGGAGGGGCGGGTCGCCGCCGCGATGCGGGCGCACCCGTGGTGGGCCGGCGGGACCGACCGGCCGGTCACCCGGCTCGCCGAGGCGGTCCCGGGGCTCGTCGTGAAGGACGGCGCCGAGGGCGTGCTGGCGGCCGCCCTGCCGGACGGCCGGGCGTTCGCGGTCACCGTGCTGGACGGGTCGGCGCGGCCGCTGCCGGTGCTGGCCGCCGCGGTGCTGGCGGGCTGGGGCGCCGGCGGCCCGGCGTTGGCGGCGGCCGGGCGGGTGGAGGTGCTCGGGCACGGGCGACCGATCGGGCGGGTGCACGCCGTCCTGGATCTTTAGTGAACGTTGCGTTCCCTATTTCCTCCCCGCTAACTTGAGGGAACGCAACGTTCACTATCGGGGGTGTGATGGCCGGACCACGCACCGGCGCACCGGTCGCGGCCCTCGCCGCGGTCATGGTGCTGACCCTGCTCGGCGCCCTGGACCAGACGCTGCTCACCGCCGCCCTCGCCGTGATCGCCCGCGACCTCGGGCAGCCGCACCTGGTGCCTGCCGTGCTCACCGCGTTCCTGGCGGCGACCACCTCGACCATGCTGCTGTCCGGTGCGCTGGGCGACCGGCACGGGCGCCGGCCGGTCCTGCTGGGAGCCATCGCGGCGTTCGTCACCGGCGCTGCGGTCTGCGCGTTCGCGCCGAGCCTCCCGGTGCTGATCGGCGGCCGCTTCCTGCAGGGGCTGGGCGCCGGAGCGCTGATCGTCGGGGCCCAGGCCGCCCTGGGCGACGTGCTCGGCCCGCGCGAGCGGGGCCGGTACCTGGGCCTGCTCGGCGCCGTGTACGCGCTGGCCGCGATCGGCGGCCCGGTCCTCGGCGGCCTGGCGGTCGACCACCTGACCTGGCGTGCGGTGTTCGCCGTGCACCTGCCGCTCGGGGCGCTCGCGTCCGCCCTGGTGCTCCGCGGCCTCCCCCGGGCCCCGGGCCACCCGGACCGGCCGTTCGACGTCGCGGGATCGGCCTCGTTCGCGGTGCTGTCGCTCTCGGTCGTGCTGTGCGGCGCCGCCCTCGGACGGACCGGCGGGCTGCCGCCGTGGACCGCACCCGCCGCCGCGGCACTCGCCGCGGCCGCCGCCATCGGCTGGTGGGTGAGCGCGCGCCGCGCACCCGCCCCCGTCCTGCCGGCCCGGCTCCTCACCGGGCGCGGCACCGGCGTCCCGGCGCTCGTCTCGTTGCTGACGGGTGCCGCCCTGTTCGGCACGGTCGCCTTCCTCCCGGCGGCGGTGCAGGTCGTGCACGGGATCCCGGCGACCACCGCCGGGCTGACCGTCACCGCGGCGATGGCCGGGATGATCGTCACCAGCACGCTCGCCGGACGCCGGATCACCCGGACCGGCCGCTACCGCGCGATCCCGGTCGCGGGCGCCGCGGGCTGCGCGGCCTCGCTGGGCGCCCTCGCGGTGCTCGGGCCCGGTGCGCCGCTGCCGCCGCTGGTCGCCGTGCTGTTCCTGCTCGGTGGTGGTGCCGGGATGGTCGTGCAGGTGATGGTCCTCGTCGCGCAGAATGCCGCCGGCCCCGACGAGCTCGGCTCGGTCACCGGCACCGTCACCTGCCTGCGTCAGATCGGCGCGACCCTCGGCGTCGCGGTCGTCGGCGCGCTGCTTACCGGCCGGGGCGGGTCGTTGCTCGATCCGGGAACCGCGGGGCACGCCCTGCAGGTGGGCAGCGCCGTGCTGGCCGTCGCGGCCGGGACCGCCGCCCTGCTGTGCCTGGCCGTGCCGGCCGTCCCGCTCCGCACCCGGCCCGGCGGAACGGCCACCGGCCCGGTCGGGGCGACCCGATCCGGCCCGGCCGCACCCGCGCCGCCCGGTCACCCCCACGTGCGACGGCCCGGCCGCACCCGGACCGCACCCGTCCCACCCGACGGAAGGACCACCCGATGACCCGACCGACACCGGCCCGGCCCGATCCGTCCGTCCCGGACACCGGGGACCGCTGGATCGTCCCACTCGGAGCGCTCGGCAGCGGTGATCTCGCCGTCGCCGGCGGCAAGGGCGCCAACCTCGGCGAGCTCGTCCGGGCCGGGTTCCCGGTACCGGACGGCGTGGTGATCACCACCGCCGCCCACCGGGCCGTGATCGGGCACGATCCGGCGCTCCGCGGCGCCGTCGCGACCGGCGATCCCGGCGACGGCGCGTCACTGCGCGAGCGGTTCGCCACGGCGGCCGTCCCGGACGCACTCGCCGACGCGATCACCGACGCCTACCGCCGGCTCGGCGCCGGCCCGGTCGCGGTGCGCTCCAGCGCGACCGCGGAGGACCTCCCCGGCGCCGCGTTCGCCGGCCAGCAGGACACCCTGCTGGGGGTCGTCGGCGAGCAGGCGCTGCTCGACGCCGTCCGGCGGTGCTGGGGTTCGCTGTGGACCGACCGGGCGATCGCCTACCGGCGGCGGCGCGGGATCGACCCGGCCGGGGCGGCCGTCGCCGTCGTCGTGCAGCGGATGGTGCCGGCCGACTCCGCGGGCGTGCTGTTCACCGCGAACCCGGTGACCGGCGCGCGGGACGAGATCGTCGTCGACGCCGGCGCCGGGCTCGGCGAGGCGGTGGTGTCCGGGCTGGTCACGCCGGACCATGTCGTCGTCGGCCCGGACGGCGGGATCCGGTCCCGGCGGACCGGGCGGCGCGAGGTCGTGCTGCGCCAGCTGCCCGGCGGCGGCGTCGAGCGGATCACCCCGGACCCGCGGGACACCCCGCAACCGCTGCTCCCCGATCCGGTCGCCCGCGAGCTCGCCGACCTGGGCCGGGCCGTCGCCGCCCACTTCGGCCGGCCGCAGGACGTCGAGTGGGCCCGGCACGGCGACCAGCTCGTGCTGCTCCAGGCCCGGCCGATGACCGCGCTGCCGCCGGCGCCGATCCGGCTGAACCGGCGGCAGCGGTTCCTCGGCCCGGTGTTCGCCGAACTGGTCCCGGTCCGGCCGTACCCGATGGACATGAGCGCGTGGCTGCTCCCCGGGCCGGGCCGGATGCTCCGCCGGATGCTCGCCGAGATCCCGGGCGCGCACCTCGATCTCGCGGACGTGCTGCCCGAGGTGGACGGCGTGGTGGACCGGTTCGTGCCGCCCTCGCCGCGGCCGACCCGGGCCGTGCTCGGCGCGCCACGACGGCTGCTGCCGCGGCTGCGCCGGTTCCGGCCGGCCGAATGGACCGCGGACCGGCGGTTCACCGCGTTCGAACAGCAGGTCCGGCAGCTCGACCGGCTCGACCCGGCCACCCTGGACTGGCCGGAGCTGCGCGGACTCCCGCGGCGCGCCGCCGGGACCGCGGACCTGATCACCGACCTGCGGGTGGACTACCTGCCGCGGGCCGGGCTGGACCTGCTGCGGCTGCGGCTGGCCCTCGGCGCGCTGCGCTCGGGTGCGCTGTTCGGCGACCTGGCGGCCGGGCCGACCCGCACCACCGACGCGAACAGCGCGCTCGACGCGCTCGCCGCCACGGTGCGGGAGACCCCCGCGCTGCGCACCGCGTTCGCCGGGGCCGACGTCGCCGGCCTCGCCGAGCGGATCGCCACGGATCCGGGGGCAGCGGCCTTCCGGGACGCGCTGCACGCGTTCCTCGCCGAGTACGGGCACCGGGAGACCACCAGCCTGCTGCTGATGTCCGGGCCGACCTGGCGGGAGGACCCGACCGCGGTGCTGTCCACGCTGGCCGCGCTGGTCCCCGGCCCGCCCGGGCCCACCGGTCCCGGCCGCGCCGAACGGGCCCGGCGCGCGTTGCACGCGCACCCGCTGCTCGGACGGCGCCGGACCGCCTGGCTGGACCGGCTCGTCGAGGACGCCCGTGCGGCCGTCGCCCTGCGGGAGGACACCCACTTCCACTGCACCCGCACCCTGCCGGCGCTGCAGCGCGCGGTCCGCGAGATCGGGTCCCGGCTGGCCGCCGCGGGCGTGCTCGACGACCCGGCCGACGTCCTGCACCTGCGCCGGGAGGAGATCGAGCGGCTCCCCGCGCCGGACGTGCTGTCCGCCGCCGAGGCCGGTGCGCTCCGCGGGCTGGTCGCGGCGCGTTCCGCCCGGCGCGACGAGCTCGCCGGGAGCCCGCTGATCGCCCCCGCCGTGCTGTTCGGCGACCGCACCCGCGACGACGACGTCCTGCTGACCGGCACCCCCGCCGGTGGCGGCCGGGTCACCGGGCCGGTCCGGATCGTCGACGGGCACGCCGGGTTCGCCCGGCTCACCGCGGGCGACGTGCTGGTCTGCCCGGCCACCAACCCGTCCTGGACACCGCTGTTCTCCCGGGCCGCCGCCGTGGTGGTCGACCAGGGCGGCGCCGCGTCGCACGCCGCGATCGTCGCCCGGGAGTACGGGATCGCCGCCGTGATGGGCACCGGGACCGGCACCACTGTGCTGACCGACGGGCAGCTGGTCACCGTCGACGGGGACGCGGGCACCGTCGCCGACGCCGGCACCCACACGGGCACCGACGCCGGCCGGGCAGGCTGAGCGGATGGACACCGGACCGACCGGCAGCGCCACACCCGACGGCGCCACACCCGACGGCGCCACACCCGACGGCGCCACACCCGACGGCGCCACACCCGGCAGCGGTCACCGCAACCGGCCGCGACGCCGGGGCCCGCAGCTCGACGCCGAGATCCTGCAGGCGACCCTGGCCGAGCTGGCCGAGCGGGGGTACCCGGCCCTGACCGTCGAGCGGATCGCCGCCCGGGCCGGGGCCGGGAAGGCGTCGGTGTACCGGCGCTGGCCGGACCGGGCACATCTGGTGCTGGACGCCGTCCGGTCGGTGATGCCGGAGCCGGAGCGGCCGCCGGACACCGGTTCGCTGCGCGGCGACCTGATCGCGGCGCTGGGGGCGGTCGCCGCGGCGCTGGACGGGGCGCTCGGAGAGGCGCTGCGCGGGCTGCTCGGCGAGCTGCTCACCGGGCCGGACCGGGTCGAGTCGCTGCAGGCACTGTCCCGGCGCAGCGGACGGCGGCTGGTCGCGGAGGTCGTGCGGCGTGCCCACGACCGGGGCGAGCTCGACATGTCCTGGATCACCGACCGGATGCTCGACGTGGCGCCGACCATGCTCCGGTTCCACGTCCTGGTGCACGGCACCCCGGTGCCCGACGACGTGGTCACCGGCATCGTCGACGAGGTCGCCCTGCCACTGCTCGCCCCCGGGCACCGCTAGGGGCCCGGGCCGCGCTGCCGGGTGCGGGTTGTCGATCACCGGTACGGTGTCCGGTATGCCCGTTACATCCGGTCGCGCGCGCCTGCTCGGCGCCGGGGTCCCGCTCGTCGCCGCGCTCGCACTGCTCGCCGGATGCACCGGCGGGGGCGCGGAACCGCAGCCCGGGGCGGACACCCCGGACGGGCCGGAGCTGAGCTCCGCCTCCGTCGCACCCGCGGACGGCCTGCTCCCGCAGGCCACCGCCGGGGAGCCCGAGGTGCTGGCGACCGGACTGTCCGCACCGTGGGCGGTGGCGTTCCTGCCGGACGGCGACGCGCTGGTCACCGAGCGGGACACCGCGCGGATCCTGCGGCTGTCCCCCGACGGCGAGCTCACCCCGCTCGGCGTCGTCGACCAGGTGACCCCGCAGGGCGAGGGCGGCCTGCTCGGCATCGCGGTGTCCCCGGACTTCGCGACCGACGACCGGGTCCTCGTCTACTACACCGCGGCCGACGGCAACCGGATCGTCGCACTCACCATGGCCGACGACGGCACCATCGACGGCGCCGACCAGCAGACGGTGATCGACGGGATCCCCAGCGGGTTCACCCACAACGGCGGCGCCCTCGTCTTCGGCCCGGACGGCGACCTGTTCGTCGGCACCGGCGACGCGGGCGACCGGTCGCGCTCGCAGGACCCGGACGACCTCGCCGGCAAGATCCTCCGGCTGACCGCGGACGGGGCCGCCGCGCCGGGCAACCCGTTCGGCACCGAGGTGTACGCGCTGGGCATCCGCAACTCGCAGGGCATCGCGTTCGGCCCGGGCGGCGAGGTGTTCGCCACCGAGTTCGGCGCCCGGACCGCCGACGAGATCAACCTGATCGAGCCGGGCCGCAACTACGGCTGGCCCGAGGTCGAGGGCACCCAGGAGCCCCCGATCGACGACGCCTACACCGAGCCGCTGCTCGTCTGGCCGGTCGACCAGGCGTCCCCGAGCGGGCTGGCGCAGGCCGGCGGCTCGCTGTGGATGGGCGCGCTGCGCGGCGAGCGGCTGTGGCGGATCCCGATCGGCGCCGGGGACGGCGCGGCCGGGACCGTCGGGGAGCCCGAACAGCTGCTGAACGACGACTTCGGCCGGCTCCGCGGCGTCACCGCCACCCCGGACGGCTCGGCGCTCTGGATCACCACCAGCAACCGGGACGGCCGCGGGAACCCGACCGGCGACGACGACCGGATCATCGTCGTTCCGCTGGAGTGATCCCGGCGCCGCGGGACGCCGCGGCGGCCCGGCCGAACCGGGCCGCCAGCACGTCCAGGTGCTCCACCAGCTCCGGCGGCTCCAGCACGTGGAAGTCCACCCCGAACGAGCCGAGCCACATGCCGAGCGAGTCCAGCGTCCAGGCGCCGACGGCGAGCTCGCAGCGCCCGTCGCCGAGATCGGTGACGGTGCCCGACGCCGGGGTCACCCACTCCCCCACCTGCTCGGCGGGCGCCTCCAGCAGCACCCGCGCCCGGTACGGGTAGACCCCGCTGGTGATCCCGCGCTGGGCGAACGCGGCGATCCCGCCCTCCGGCGGCTCGCGCGGGACGAACCGCGGCCCGGCGGGCAGCTTCAGCCGCATCCGGTCCACCCGGAAGGTGCGGCGGTCGTCCCGCCCGGTGTCCCAGGCGACCAGGTACCAGCGGCGGCCGGTGTGCACCAGCCCCTCGGGCTCGGCGGTCCGGCGGGTCGGCGTGCCGTCCGCCGCGACGTAGTCGAACCGCAGCAGCTCGTGGTCCCGGCAGGCCGCGGCCAGTGCGGAGAGGTCGTCGGCGTCGACGGTCGGGCCGCGGCCGGCGAGCGTCTCGGTGGCGGTGCCGAGCGCGGTGACCCGGCGGCGCAGCCGGTTGGGCAGCACCTGCTCCAGCTTCGCCAGCGCCCGCACCGAGGTCTCCTCGATGCCGGCGACGGTGCCGCCCGCGGCCGTCCGCAGCCCGACGGCGACGGCGACCGCCTCGTCGTCCTCCAGCAGCAGCGGCGGCAGCGCGGCACCGGCGCCGAGCCGGTAGCCGCCGGTCGTGCCGGGGGTGGAGTGCACCGGGTAGCCGAGGGTGCGGAGCTTGTCGACGTCGCGGCGGACCGTGCGCACGTCGACCTCGAGCCGCTCGGCCAGGGCCGGCCCGGTCCAGTCACGGGGCACCTGCAGCAGCCCGAGCAGGCGCAGCAGCCGCGCCGAGGTCTCCATCACCGGACCAGTGTGCCCGTCGATGCGGACAGTTCCGGTCCTGGATCGCCGGGGTGCCGGGGCGGCCGGACCGGCCGGGTCGGCGGCCGTCTACGGTCGCGCCCGTGGAGACGAGCGAGCGGGTGGGCCGGTACGTCCGGATGGTGGCCGTCGAGGGACAGGGGACCGAGCTGGCCGCGGCGCTGCTCCGGGTCGCCGACGGGATGTCGGTCCAGCCCGGCTGCCTGGCGTACGTGGTCAACGCCGCGCCCGACGAGCCGGACACCGTCTGGGTGACCGAGGTGTGGTCGGACCCGGCGGCGTCCGAGGCCGCGCTCAACCGCGACATCGGCGAGGCCGGGCTCGGCGCGGTGCTGGAACTGCTGGCGGCGCCGCCGGAGTACATCGAGGTCACCCCGCTCGGCGGCCCGGGCCTGCCCTGACCCCGAGGCCCGGCCCGGACCGGCCGCTCAGTTCTGCTGCTCGGTGCGCTCCTTGCGCGCCCGCAGCGACCCCGGCTTCGCCTTCATCCCCGGGTCGCTCCGGGTCTTGATCAGGCTCGCGACGGTGACGATCGCCAGGATGCCCAGGATGACGACCAGGCTGAGCATGGTCGGGATCTCCGGCACCGAGGGCGAGATGTCGACGTGTGCCCAGTGCAGCACCAGCTTGACCCCGATGAAGCCGAGGATGATCGCCAGCCCGGTGGACAGGTACACCAGCCGGTCGAGCAGGCCCTTCACCAGGAAGAACAGCGCGCGCAGGCCGAGCAGGGCGAAGGCGTTCGCGACGAAGACGATGTAGGCCTCCTGCGTCACGCCGAACACCGCCGGGATCGAGTCGAGCGCGAAGAGCAGGTCGATCCCGCCGATCGCCACCAGCACGATGAACATCGGGGTGGCGACCCGGCGGCCGTTCTCCCGGGTGAACAGGCGGCCGCCGTCGTAGTTCTCGGTGACCGGGAACAGCCGGCGCGCACCGCGCACCACGAGATTGTCCTCGACGTCGGGTTCCTCGTCCTTGTGCCGGTAGAGCTGGACGGCCGTCCAGAGCAGCAGCAGGCCGAACAGCAGGAACATGAACGAGAACAGGTTCAGCAGGGTCGCGCCGACCACGATGAAGATCGCCCGCATGATCAGGGCGAGCACGATCCCGAAGGTCAGGACCTTGTGCTGGTGCTCCTCGGGCACCGCGAACGTGGTCATGATGATCACGAAGACGAACAGGTTGTCGACCGAGAGGCTCTTCTCGACGATGTAGCCGGTGAAGTACTGGGTGCCGAAGTCCCAGCCGTGCACCATCGCGAAGACCACACCGAAGGCGATCGCGATCGCGATGTAGAAGACCGACCAGGCCGTCGCCTCGGCGAAGCCGACGCGATGCGGCTTCCACCAGGCGAGAAGCAGGTCGAGCGCGAGCAGCCCCACGATCACGCCGATCGTGATCGCCCATTCGAGCCCGCTGATCTCCAGCACCGGACACTCCTCCCCCCCGGGTGCCACGGCCGGGCCGGTTCGGACCGGTTGCGCGGCGCACCGCGTTGCGCTGTGCACCATAGCGGGGGATACCGACATTCCGCTGCGGAACGGGCGCCGGTGCCGCCCGTTCCGCCGCCGGTCAGCGCCTCGGCGCGGCGAACACCCCGTCCGCGGGGAACGCACCGTTCGCCAGCGCGGTGCGCACCAGCCCGCCGCCGATCTCCCCGAGCCGAGCGGCGCGCTCGCTCCCGAGCGCGGCCCAGGGGGCGGCCCCGATCCGGTGGGTCTCGTCCTCCAGCCGCTTGCGCAGCGCGGTGCCCTCCTCGGTGAGGACCGGATCGACCGCGTCGTCGGACGGGGCCGCCTGCTCCAGCAGGCCGCGCTCGGCGAGCCGGGCGACGCCGTCGTTCCACTCGGTCCGCGACCAGCCGCGGCTGGCCCGCGCGAACGGCACGGTGAACCCGGTGCCGGTCGCGGTCGCGGTGATCAGCGCCTCCAGGCCGCTCAGCCCGGCGGCGGTGAGCAGCGCGATGTGCCCGTCGCCGCGGTGCTCGCGCAGGATCGACAGCGCGTGCCAGAGCACCACGTGCGGCGCCGTCGGCCACTCGAGGTCCAGGTGCGCGGCGGCGAGCGGGCGGCCCTCGGGCGTCACCGCCTCGGCGGCGGTGCGGGCCAGCGCCGCGGCCTCGGCGACCTCGGGCGAGCCCACTCCGTCGTCGCCCAGCAGCCGGCGCAGCGAGGCGTCGGCGACCTCGAACCGGGCCGCGACCAGGTCCGCGGGCGACACCAGGTCCCAGGCCCGCGGGATCGACGCGGCGACCAGCCGGGGCGAGAAGTTGTAGAACGTCGCGGTGACCGTGGACGGCCCGACCGCCCCGATCGGCGCGGCGCGCGGGGCGAAGTAGGTCATCCGGCCCTCGTCGAGACCCGCCCGGACGAACCGGGGCTCGGCCTCGGGCGCGAAGTAGATCTGGGCGTGCAGCGGCTCGAGGCCGCGGGCGAGACGACCGGCGGCGACGGCGGCATCCGAGTTGCTCATGATCGTGACGGTAGCCCGCGCGCCCGCACCCCGCCCGATCCCGCACGGCGCGGCCGGAGCACGGGCCGATGCCCGCCGGCCGGGCGGCCACCCGGTCAGCGCCGGGCCCAGCCCATGCTGCGCTCCACCGCGCGCTGCCAGTTGACGTGCTCCCGGTCGCGCAGGGCGGGATCCATCGACGGCTCCCAGGCGGCGGCCCGGTGCCAGTTGCGGCGCAGCACCTCCTGGTCCGGCCAGTACCCGACGGCGAGCCCGGCGGCGTAGGCGGCGCCGAGCGACACCGCCTCCGATCCCAGCGGACGCTCGACGGTCAGGTCCAGCACGTCGGCGACGCACTGCATGAGCAGGTGGTTCGCCGTCATGCCGCCGTCCACCTTGAGCCGGGTGACGCCGAGCCCGGAGTCGGCGTTCATCGCGTCCAGCACCTCGCGGGTCTGCCAGGCGGTCGCCTCCAGCACCGCGCGGGCCAGGTGCCCGCGATGGATGTAGGACGTCAGCCCGACGATCACCCCGCGCGCGTCCGGCGACCAGCGCGGCGCGTACAGCCCGGAGAACGCCGGGACGACGTAACAGCCGCCGTTGTCCGGGACGCTCAGCGCGAGGGTCTCGATCCGGGCCGCGGTGGAGATCATCCCGAGCGCGTCCCGGAACCACTGGACCAGCGACCCGGTCATCGCGATCGAGCCCTCCAGTGCGTACACCGGCTCGTCGCCGAACAGGTAGCCGACGGTCGGGATCAGCCCGGCGTCCGACCCGGCGATCCGGGACCCGGTGTTCTTCAGCAGGAACGCGCCCGTCCCGTAGGTGCACTTCGCCTCGCCGGGCGCGAAGCAGGTCTGCCCGACCAGGGCCGCCTGCTGGTCGCCCAGCGCGCCGGCCACCGGCACCCCCGGCAGGATCCCGACGCACCTGCCGTAGACCTGCGCGTTCGGCACGATCCGCGGCAGCATCGCCGGCGGCACCCGCAGCGCAGCGCACAACCGGGGCGACCACTCGCAGGTGCGCAGGTCCATCAGCATGGTGCGGCTGGCGTTGGTGACGTCGGTGACGTGCACCCCGCCGTCCGGGCCGCCGGTCAGCCGCCAGATCAGCCAGCTCTCGATCGTCCCGAACAGCACGTCGCCCCGCTCGGCCCCGTCCCGGGCGCCCGGCACGTGATCGAGCAGCCACTGCAGCCGCGGCCCGGCGAAGTAGGTCGCCGGACCGAGCCCGGACACCCGGGCGTAGAGCCCGGCGTCGTCGGCCAGCCCGGCGACGATGCCGTCGGTGCGGGTGTCCTGCCAGGTGATCGCCCGGGCGAGCGGGACGCCGGTGTGCCGGTTCCAGATCACCGTCGTCTCCCGCTGGTTGGCGATGCCCAGCGCGGCGACGTTCTCCGGGCCGAGGCCGGCCTGCCGCAGCGCCGCGGGCACCACCCGGGTCACCGCCCGCCAGATCTCGGCCGCGTCGTGCTCGGCCCGGCCCGGGCTCGGGAAGTGCTGCCGGTGCTCGCGCTGGGCCACCGCGACCATCCGGCCGGACCGGGTGAACAGCAGGCAGCGGGTCGACGTCGTCCCCTGGTCGATCGCCGCGACCACCCGCTCGGACGCCGGGACGGTGGTCACGCGAGCCCCTCCAGACCGGCCGCGATCTCGGCGGCCGCACCGGTCAGCCCGTCCAGCGGATCCGGCCGCGCCCGCCCGTCGCCGCTGAACAGCTGCTCCACCGGTCCCCCGACGCCGAGCGCCGCCACGGTCAGCCCGCCCCCGCTGCGCACCGGCACGGCCAGCCCGCCCGCACCCGGCTCCCACCCGCCCGGGTCGGCGGCCCAGCCGCGCCGCCGGACCGCGGTCAGCTCGCGGGCGAGCACCACCGGATCGACGACGGTGCGCCGGGTGTAGCGGTCCAGCGGCTCCACGACCCGCACCGACGCCGGCGCGAACGCCAGCAGGCACAGCCCCCACGCGGTGGCGTGCAGCGGCTGCACCGTGTTCGTCCGCAGCTCCTGCGGGCTGCCGTCCGGCCGGAACACGTGGTGCACCACGTCCACCCCGCGGCCGTCCGCCGCGGGCACCCCCAGGTAGACCGCACAGCCGGTGCCGGCCGCCAGCGCGTCCGCCCAGTTCATCGCCCGGGCCCGCAGGTCGTGCCGGTCCCACGGGGTGCCGAGCCGGCCCAGCCCGTCGCCCAGCAGGTAACGGCCGGACGCGCCGTCCTGCGCGACCAGGCCCTCCTCGCGCAGCGTCCGCAGGATCCCGTGCGCGGTCGGCCGCGGCAGGTCCAGCGCCGCGGCGAGCTCCGCCAGCGCCAGCGGCCGCCCCGCTCCGCCGAGCAGCCGCAGCAGGGCGGCCGCCCGTTCCACCGACTGGATCTGCCGGGCCACGCCGCCGATCCTAGGCACCGGAAAGCGATCATGGGCCGTTCGACCCGCAACATTCGACATCGCCGAACGCCTCGCGTTGCCGCGGGACCCTGTCGCTCCTAGCGTCCCCGGGCACGCGACGGGGCCGCCCGGCCCCGTGCTGGGACGACACCAGGAGGGGGTTCGATGACGAGCTCCGAGAAGACCGGTGACGGGGCGACCGCCGCCGCACCGAGCACACCGGCCCGCGGCCGGCCGCCTTCCCTGCTCGGCGAGCTGAGCGCCGAGTTCGCCGGGACGATGATCCTGATCCTGTTCGGCGTCGGCGTCGTCGCGCAGGTGGTCACCACACCGGACGGTTCGGCCGGTCAGTACGACTCGATCGCGTGGGCCTGGGGCATCGGCGTGATGCTCGGCGTCTACGTCGCCGGGCGGATCTCCGGCGCGCACCTCAACCCGGCGGTGACGATCGCGTTCGCCGCCTACGACGGCTTCCCGTGGCGGAAGGTCGCCCCGTTCATCGCCGCCCAGTTCCTCGGCGCGTTCGTCGCGGCGCTGATCGTGCGGGCCACCTACGCCGACCTGATCCGCTCGGTCGACCCGACCCTGACCGAGACCCAGGGCATCTTCTCGACCTTCCCGTCCGACGTCACCACCATCCAGACGGCGTTCCTCGACCAGGTGGTCGGCACCGCGATCCTGGTCTTCGTGATCTTCGCGCTGGTGCACCCGCGGAACAAGGGACCGGCGGCCAACATGGCGCCGTTCATGATCGGTGTGCTGGTCGTCGGGATCGGCATGGCCTGGGGTTCGAACGCCGGCTACGCGATCAACCCGGCCCGTGACTTCGGCCCCCGGCTGGCGTCCTGGATCACCGGTTACGAGAACGCCTGGGTGACCGGCGACGGCGTCCAGTACTGGTGGTTGCCGATCCTGGCCCCGATCATCGGTGGTCTGGTCGGCGGCGGGCTGTTCAAGCTCCTGGTCGACCGCTACATCCCGGCCGAGGACGCCCCGCAGGAGGTCGGGCGGGTCTGACGCCCGGCCGATCACGTACCCGACCCGCACATCCTTAGGAGAGCTCAATGGCAGAGTTCGTCGGCGCCGTCGACCAGGGCACGACCAGCAGCCGCTTCATGATCTTCGACCACTCCGGCAACGAGGTGGGCCGCCACCAGCTGGAGCACGAGCAGATCCTGCCGCAGGCCGGCTGGGTCGAGCACGACCCGATCGAGATCATCGAGCGCACCAACACCTGCCTGCAGCAGGCACTGACCAAGACCGGGCTGTCCGCGTCCGATCTCGTCGCGCTGGGCGTCACCAACCAGCGGGAGACGACCGTCGTCTGGAACCGGCGCAACGGCCGGCCCTACTACAACGCGATCGTCTGGCAGGACACCCGCACCGACCGGATCGCCACCGCCCTGGAGCGCGAGGGCAAGGGCGAGGTGATCCGCCGCAAGGCCGGCCTGCCGCCCGCCACCTACTTCTCCGGCGGGAAGATCCAGTGGATCCTGGAGAACGTCGACGGGGTCCGCGAGGCCGCCGAGAACGGCGACGCGATCTTCGGCAACACCGACACCTGGGTGATCTGGAACCTCACCGGCGGCACCCAGGGCGGGCGGCACGTCACCGACGTGACCAACGCCAGCCGCACCATGCTGATGGACCTCGAGACCCTGGACTGGGACGACGAGCTGCTGGGCTTCTTCGGCATCCCGCGCCGGATGCTCCCGGAGATCAAGCCGTCGTCGTCGGCGACCGCGTTCGGCACGACCCTGGCGACCGGGCCGCTGGGCGGCGAGGTCCCGATCACCGGCGACCTGGGTGACCAGCAGGCCGCCACCGTCGGCCAGGTGTGCTTCGCCCCCGGCGAGGCCAAGAACACCTACGGCACCGGCAACTTCATGCTGCTCAACACCGGCAACGAGCTGGTCCGCTCGGAGTCCGGGCTGCTCACCACGCTGTGCTACCAGTTCGAGGGCGAGCGCCCGGTCTACGCCCTGGAGGGCTCGATCGCGGTCACCGGGTCGGCCGTGCAGTGGCTGCGCGACCAGCTGGGGATCATCTCCGGCGCGTCCCAGTCGGAGTCGCTGGCCCGCCAGGTCGAGGACAACGGCGGCGTCTACTTCGTACCGGCGTTCTCCGGGCTGTTCGCGCCGTACTGGCGGTCCGACGCGCGCGGCGCGATCGTCGGGCTGTCCCGGTTCAACACCAACGCGCACCTGGCCCGGGCCACGCTGGAGGCGATCTGCTACCAGTCCCGCGACGTCACCGAGGCGATGTCGAAGGACTCCGGCGTCGCGCTGGACGTGCTGAAGGTCGACGGCGGCGTCACGCTCAACGAGCTGTGCATGCAGATCCAGGCGGACGTGCTCGGCGTCCCGGTGTCCCGCCCGGTCGTCGCGGAGACGACGGCGCTCGGTGCCGCCTACGCGGCCGGCCTGGCCGTCGGGTTCTGGAAGTCCACCGACGAGCTGCGGGAGAACTGGAACGAGGCGCGTCGCTGGGAGCCGCAGTGGGACGAGGCCCAGCGCGACGCCGGGTACGCGAAGTGGAAGAAGGCGGTCGAGCGGACGCTCGACTGGGTGGACGTGGACTGACATCCGCCCGCCCGGTGTCGCCCCGCGGGGCGACACCGGGCACATCCGGGCGCAGAACGCTGTTGGAACGGGTAGTCCCCGTGTGACGCAACGACTCAGAAGGGTCCGATCATGAAATCGGTGGCACTCTCCCCGGAGGCCCGTACCGCGGCGCTGCAGGCGATGGGCGACCGTGAGCTCGACGTGCTCGTGGTCGGCGGAGGTGTCGTCGGCGCCGGAGCGGCGCTCGACGCCGCGACCCGCGGCCTGTCCGTCGGCCTGGTCGAGGCCAGGGACTTCGCGTCCGGCACCTCCAGCCGGTCCTCCAAGCTCGTCCACGGCGGCCTGCGCTACCTGGAGATGCTGGACTTCCGGCTGGTCGCCGAGGCACTCGCCGAGCGCGGGCTGCTCATCCAGCACCTGGCGCCGCACCTGGTCCGCCCGGTGCCGTTCCTCTACCCGCTGCAGCACCGCGGCTGGGAACGGCTCTACGCCGGGGCCGGTGTCGCGCTCTACGACACCCTCGGCTTCCTGTCCGGGCGCTCGCGCGGCGTGCCGCACCACCGGCACCTGACCCGGCGCGGCGCGCGCCGGGTGGTCCCGTCGCTGCGCAAGGACGCACTGGTCGGCGCCCTGCAGTACTACGACGCCCAGGTCGACGACGCCCGGCACACCATGTTCATCGCACGCACCGCCGCCGCCTACGGGGCGCACGTGGCGACCCGGGCGCGGGTGGTCGGGCTGCTCAAGGACGCCGGCCGGGTGGTCGGCGCGACCGTGCAGGATCTGGAGAGCGGCGAGCGGATCGACGTCCGCGCCCGTCAGGTCATCAACGCGACCGGGGTGTGGACCGACGAGACCCAGGCGCTGGCCGGTGAGCGCGGCCTGTTCAAGGTGCGCGCGTCCAAGGGCATCCACCTGGTCGTCCCGCGGGACCGGATCCGCGGCGACTCGGGACTGATCCTGCGCACCGAGAAGTCGGTGCTGTTCGTCATCCCGTGGGGCAGGCACTGGATCATCGGCACCACCGACACCGACTGGGACCTGGACAAGGCCCATCCCGCCGCGTCCGCCGCCGACATCGACTACCTGCTGCGGCACGTCAACGAGGTGCTGGAGCAGCCGCTCACGCACGACGACGTCGAGGGCGTCTACGCGGGCCTGCGCCCGCTGCTGTCCGGTGAGTCGGAGTCGACCTCCAAGCTGTCCCGCGAGCACGCCGTCGCCACCCCGGTGCCCGGCCTGGTCGTGGTCGCCGGCGGCAAGTACACGACGTACCGGGTGATGGCCCGCGACGCGGTGGACGCCGCCGTGCACGGCCTGGACGCCAAGGTCCCGAAGTCGGTCACCGAGGACGTCCCGCTGCTGGGCGCCGAGGGCTTCCACGCGCTGCGCAACGCCACCGCGCGGCTGGCCGCGCAGTCCGGGCTGCACCCGGGGCGGATCGAGCACCTGCTCGGCCGGTACGGCTCGCTGATCCAGGAGGTGCTGGACCTGGCCGCCGAGGACCCGACGCTCGCCGAGCCGCTGGCCGGTGCGTCGGACTACCTGCGCGCCGAGGTCGTCTACGCGGCCTCGCACGAGGGTGCCCGGCACCTGGAGGACATCCTGGCCCGCCGCACCCGGATCTCGATCGAGACGTTCGACCGGGGTGCCGGTGCCGCCGAGGAGGTCGCGACGCTGGTCGCCCCGGTGCTCGGCTGGAACGACGAGCAGGTCGCCCGCGAGGTCGACCACTACGTCAAGCGGGTCGAGGCGGAGCGGGAGAGCCAGCGGATGCCCGACGACGAGACGGCCGACGCGGCCCGGCTCGGCGCGCCGGACGTGGTGCCGGTCAGCGGCTGAGGACCCCGCGGATGGGCGGTCCCGCATGCGGGCGGACCCCGGACGGCCGGTACGTGGTCGTCCGGGGCCGCCGCTGGCGGGCCGCCGATCCGATGCTGCCCGACGACGTGCGGGCCGAGCTGCAGCAGCACCTCGGCCGGGCACGCGCCGAGGTCGGGGCGGGGAAGCGGACCGGCGACGACGACCGCGTCCGCGCCGCCCGGGAGCGGGTCGGCGCCGCCAAGCACGGTCTCGGTGAGCGCGGGACGCCGTGGTGGGAGCAGGACGCGGCGGCCCGCCGCGCCCGCTGGGAGGACGCCCTGCGCGCGCTGCGGCGGTGACCGCCGTCCTCGCAGAACATGCGGATCCGTGTCCCATCGAGGACCGGAGCTGTCCGCATCGGGTCCTAGCGTCGTTCACGTCGGACCGGGGGAACCGGGACGGCACCCGACGACCGAGAGGCGACCCGATCATGAACGCCACAGCCGAGACCACCGGGCAGCAGGCACCGGCCGGTGAGCGCGCCGAGCTGATCACCACCCTGGAGCGGCACCGCGGGTTCCTGCTGCAGACCGCGCAGGACCTCACCGAGGAGCAGGCCCGCACCGCGAGCACGGTCAGTGCGCTGACGATCGCCTCGCTGCTCAAGCACGTCGCGGACACCGAGGAGCAGTGGTTCCGGTTCGCCGTCGAGGGTGCCGGCGCGTTCGGCTCCGAGCACGAGGTCTACGGCGACGACGTCGACTGGAACGCGATCGCCGAGAACGACAGCTGGGCCGGGACCGAGTGGACCGACACCCGGTTCGTGCTCGCCGAGCACGAGACCCTGGAGCACCTGCGGGCCCGGGTCGAGCAGGTCGCCGCCCGCACCGAGGAGGTCCTGCGCTCCGCCGACCTGGACTCGGCGCACCCGCTGCCGGTGGCACCGTGGTTCGAGCCGGGCGTCAGCTGGTCGGTGCGGCGGGTCGCGATCCACGTGCTCGCCGAGATCAGCCAGCACGCCGGCCACGCGGACATCATCCGCGAGGCGATCGACGGCCGGAAGACGATGGGCTGAGCGATGACCACCGCCGACTCCATGTCCGAGCTGCTCGCCGCCGTCCCCGCCGATCTCGACGGGGAGCGCCGCACCCTGCTCGAAACCCTCGCCAAGCACCGGATGCTGCTCCGGCACACCGTCGCCGAACTGTCCGACGCCGACGCCCGGCGGCGCCCCACGGCGAGCGCGCTGACCCTGGCCGGGCTGCTCAAGCACGTCGAGGGCGTCGAACGGGGCTGGGTGGACTTCATCCTCACCGGCACCGTCGAGGGCGCCGACGGCTGGGAGCAGGCCGCGGAGCCGGGGGCCGAACGGGACGACTTCGCCCTCGACGACACCGACAGCGACACCGACAGCGACACCGACGCAGACACCCTGGCCGCGCTGCTCGACCGCTACACCGCGACCGCCGCCCGCACCGACGAGCTCGTCGCCACCGTCGACCTGGACCTCTCGCACCCGTTGCCGCCGGCGCCGTGGTTCCCGGAGGACATGCACTGGAGCGCCCGCCAGGTGTTCGCCCACATCGTCGGCGAGACCGCGCAGCACAGCGGGCACGCCGACATCATCCGGGAGACCATCGACGGCCGGAAGACGATGGGCTGACGCCCGCAGCGCCGGGCCCGGTCACTACCGTCGCGGCCATGGCCGATCTGGTGACCCTCGACGACATCGAGACCGCGGCGGACCGGATCGCCGGGGACGTGCTGCGCACCCCGACGGTCCCCTCCCCCGGGCTCTCCGCGCTGCTCGGCGCCCCGGTCCTGCTGAAGCTGGAACAGTTGCAGCGCACCGGGTCCTTCAAGCCGCGCGGGGTGCTCGCGAAGCTCGCCACGCTCTCCGCCGACGAGCGCGCCGCCGGGCTGGTCGCGGTGTCCGGCGGGAACCACGGCCTGGCCGTCGCCGACGTGGCGGGCGCGGCCGGGGTGGCCGCCGTCGTCGTGATGCCGCAGAACGCACCGGCCCGCTCGGTGGCCGCGGCCCGCGCGGCGGGTGCGGACGTCCGGCTCACCCCGGACATCCCGGCGGCGTTCGCGCTGGCCACCCGGCTGCAGGCGGACGGGATGACGCTGCTGCACCCGTTCGACGATCCGGTCACCCTCGCCGCGCAGGGCACCGTCGGGCTGGAGCTGGCCCGCGACGCGATCGCCCTCGGCGAGCCGCCCACCGACGTGCTGGTCTCGGTCGGCGGCGGGGCGCTGCTGTCCGGGGTGGCGGTGGCGGTCAGGGCGCTGCTCGCGGGAGCCCGGGTGTGGGGGGTGGAGACCGTGGGTGCCGAGGCGATGTCCGCGGCGCTGGCCGCCGGCGGCCCGATCCCGGTCACGATCACCTCGGCGGTCACCACGCTGTCCGCGCCGTCGGTGTCCCAGCTGACCTACGACCACGTCCGCGAGCTGGTCGAGGAGGTGCTGGTGGTCACCGACGCCGACGCCCGCGCCGGCTCGGTCGCGTTCGCCGAACACGCCGGGATCTGGGCCGAGCCGGCCGCCGGTTGCCTGGTCGCCGCGGCGCGGACGGTCCTGGAACGGCATCCCGGCGCCCGCCTCGCGCTGGTGGTCTGCGGCCGCAACGCCGACGTCCCCGGCTGATCACCGGTTGTGGAGCGCAGCGGCCGGGTGGGGGGCACCGCGCTCCACAACCGTCGATCACCGCTGTCGATCACCGTTGTGGATCACCTGGGATGAGCGCGGGTGGTGGCGGCGTTGCCCTGGGGGTGGGACGGGTGGCGGTGGTGGTGATCGGCGCGGGGCAGGCGGGCCTGTCCGCGGCGGCCGGGCTGCGCCGCGGCGGGCTGGTGCCCGGCCGGGACATGGTGGTGCTCGACGGCGAGGACGGCCCGGGTGGCGCCTGGCGGCACCGCTGGCCGACCCTGGTGATGCGCACCGTCAACGGCATCCACGACCTCGCGGGCGTCCGATCCGGGTTCGACGACCCGGGGGCCGATCCGGACCGGCCGGCCCGGGAGGCGGTGCCGGAGTACTTCGCCGAGATCGAGCGGACCGCCGGCCTGCAGGTGGTCCGGCCGGTACAGGTGCACGCGGTGCGGGACGCGGTGCAGGACGCGCCGCCGGACGGCAGGCCGGACGCCCTGCCCCACGCCCTGCCCGACGGCGAGCCCGGCGCCCTGCCCGACGGCGGGCCGGACGCCCTGCCCGACGGCGAGCCCGGCGCCCTGCCGGACGGCGGCCCCGGCGCCCACGCACCCGGACCCGCCCCGGCCGCCCGGTCCGGCCCGCTGGCCGTCGAGACCGACCGCGGCACCTGGATCGCCGACCGGGTGATCAACGCGACCGGCACCTGGACCCGCCCGTTCGTCCCGGCCTACCCGGGGGCGGCGTCGTTCCGCGGGCGCAGCCTGCACGCCCGCGACTACCCGGGCCCGGCGGCGATGGCCGGGCTGCGGGTGGTCGTCGTCGGCGGCGGGATCACCGCGGTGCAGCTGCTGCTGGAGATCGCCCCGCAGGCCGCGGCGACGACCTGGGTGACCCGGCGCGAACCGGTGTGGAACGACGGCCCGTTCGACGCCGAGCGCGGACGCGCCGCGGTGGCCCTGGTCGAGGAGCGGGTCCGGGCCGGGCTGCCGCCGCGCAGCGTCGTCGGGGTGACCGGGCTCGGGCTCACCCCCGAGGTCCGCGCGGGCATCGCGAGCGGGGTGCTGCGGCGGCGGCCGATGTTCGCCGCGCTCACCCCGGACGGGGTGCGCTGGGCCGACGGCAGCACCGAGCCCGCCGACGTCGTGCTGTGGGCGACCGGCTGGCGTCCGGCGCTGGGGCATCTCGCGCCGCTGCGGCTGCGCGGGCCCGGCGGCGGGATCGTGATGGGTGAGCCGCTGGACACCGGGGTGGTCGCCGACCCGCGGCTGCACCTGGTCGGCTACGGGCCGTCGGCCAGCACGATCGGCGCGGACCGGGCCGGGCGCGCCGCGGCCAGGGCGGTACTGCGCGACCTCCCGCTCGCGGCCTGACCGCGGCGCGGCCACCCCCGCTCGGGCCCCGGACACCCGGGCGCGGCCACCCCCGCTCGGGCCCCGGACACCCGGGCGCGGCCCGCCCCGGCGCGGTCCGGCCCCCTGGCGCGGCTGCCCCCGCTCCACCCCGCACCGTCACATCGCGCGTTCCCGGCGCAGCAGCCGGTACTCCCGCACCACCAGCACGATGATCGCGATGTCCAGCAGCGCGAGCACCGGCAGCAGCACCGAACCGGTGTGCCAGGCGTGCACGAGCTCGTAGACCACGAACAGCCCCAGCACCACGACGGCCGGCGGATAGGCCGGCAGCCACCGGCGCAGCAACGCCCACACCAGCGCCAGCTTGATCACCCCGTGCAGCGCCAGGTAGACGATCACGAACGTCCGGCCGCCGCCCGCGACGTCGTCGACGGCCGTCGTGAGATGCCGGGCGAGCGGCGCGTCCGGCGGGCCCAGCAGGTCGCGGGCCAGCACCTGCGCGACCACCCGGTGCAGCCGGTCCCCGGAGACCAGCAGCAGGGCGATCGCGGCGAGCAGCTCGGCCGCCCCGTCCACGCCCTTGACCAGCATCGCGATCCGGAACAACCGCTCGGTCCGCCGCGCGGCCCGCGGCCCGGACGGTTGCGCCATGCCACGAGCCTAGCGACCGGGGCGCCCGCGCCGGCGGGTCAGTCGGTGCGGACCTCCGCGCCGTCCTGGCTCCACCGGGTGTGGAAGGCGCCGTCGGCGTCGATCCGGTGGTAGGTGTGCGCGCCGAAGTAGTCGCGCAGCCCCTGGATCAGGTTCGCCGGGCCGCGCTCGCGGCGGTAGCCGTCGTAGTAGCTCAGGCTCGACGAGAACGCCGGGATCGCGACACCGTGCTCGGTCGCCGTCACCACCACCCGCCGCCACGCGTCCTGCGCGTTCCCGACGGCCTCGGTGAAGTACGGGACCATCAGCAGGTTGTCCAGATCGGGGTGCGACTCGTAGGCCTCGGTGATCCGGTTCAGGAACTGGGCGCGGATGATGCAGCCGCCGCGCCAGATCCGGGCCATCGCGCCGAGATCGAGGTCCCAGCCGTTGGCCTGCGAGGCGGCCCGCATCTGGGCGAAGCCCTGCGCGTAGGCGACCACCTTGGACGCGTAGAGCGCCTGCCGGACGTCGTCGACCAGCCGGTCCACGTCGGCGGCCGGCTTCGGCGCGGGCCCGGCCAGCGTCGTCGACGCGGCCTGGCGCTCGTCGCGCAGCGCGGACAGCGTCCGCGCGAACACCGCCTCGGTGATGCCGGTGAGCGGGACGCCGAGATCGAGCGCGTCGATCGCCGTCCAGCGGCCGGTGCCCTTCTGCTCGGCCTGGTCGGTGATCACGTCGACCAGCGGCCCACCGGTCCGCTCGTCGGTCTTGGCCAGCACGATGCCGGTGATCTCGATCAGGAACGACTCGAGGTCGCCGGTGTTCCACTGCTCGAAGATCGTCCCGATCTCCGGCGCGGAGAGCCCGCCGACGTGCGTCAGCAGGTCGTACGCCTCCGCGATGAGCTGGATGTCGGCGTACTCGATGCCGTTGTGCACCATCTTCACGTAGTGCCCGGCGCCGCCCGGCCCGACGTGCGTGCAGCAGGGGGTGCCGTCGACGTTCGCCGCGATCGCGGTCAGCACGTCGGCGATCTCGGCGTAGGCGGCCGGGTCCCCGCCGGGCATGATGCTCGGCCCGTTGAGCGCGCCCTCCTCGCCGCCGGACACGCCGATGCCCATGAACCGCAGGCCCAGCTCCGCGCAGTGCGCGGTGCGCCGGTCGGTGTCCGGGAAGTGCGAGTTCCCGGCGTCGACGATGATGTCGCCCTCGTCGAGCAGCGGCGCCAGCTCGTCGATGACGGCGTCGACCGGCTTGCCCGCCTTCACCATGACGACGATCGTGCGCGGCGTCTGGAGCGCGTCGACGAAGTCCTGCAGCGACTCGGAGCCGGTGAAGGCGCCCTCGTGGCCGTAGTCCTCGATGAACTGGGTGGTCTTCGCGGTGGTGCGGTTGTGCACCGCCACGGTGAAGCCGCGGCGGGCCATGTTGCGGGCCAGGTTCGCCCCCATCACCGCCAGCCCGGTGACCCCGATCCGGCTCTTCTCCGCCATCGTGCTCCTCCGTCTCGCCGGGCGCGGCCGGCGCCGCGCCGTTCGTCCTGCCCCATCCTGGCCCCTCGCGCCCGCGGCGTGCGCGGACCGTCCGGTGTCCGCTCGGTCACCCCGGTGCGGGCGGGCTCAGCGCAGGAAGTCGAGCAGCAGCTCGCTGGTCCGTTCCGGCGCCTCGGCCGGGATCCAGTGGCCCGCGCCGGCGACGCGCTCGTACCGGAAGTCCTCGGTGAACTCGGCGGAACGTCGCATCTGGCTCTCGGTGAGCGCCATGTCGCGCTCGCTCCACACCCCGAGCACCGGGACCCGGATCGGGGGCAGCTGCATCGGCCCGGTGGGCACGAACGTCGCCGGGTCGATGTTGGCGCGGTACCAGTTCAGCGACGCGGTGAGCGCGCCCGGCCGGGACAGGTCGGCGATCTGCTGCGCGGGCAGCGGGTCCCCGTCGTCGAACGAGACGTGCGCCCAGGTCCGCAGGAACGCCCAGTCGTCGGCGGGCAGCACCTCCTCGGCGACGCCGGGGAACTGGAACCACAGCATGTACCAGGACTTGGCCTTCTGGATGAGCCCGTCGGAGACGAACGCGGCCGGATGCCCGACCGAGAACGCGGCGTAGCGGGTGACCCGCGGCGAGCGCAGCGTGATCGCCCAGCCGAGCGAGGAACCCCAGTCGTGCCCGGCGAGCGCGAAGTCGCCGACGCCGAGCGCGTCCGCGACGCCGAGCACGTCGGCGGCGAGCGCCCCCATCCGGTAGTTCTCGACGCCCTCGGGCCGGTCGGAGTCGCCGAAGCCGCGCAGGTCCGGGGCGATCACCCGGTGCCCGGCGGCGGCCAGCGCGGCGATCTGGTGCGCCCAGAGGGTCGCCCGGTCCGGCCAGCCGTGCAGCAGGACGACGGGCGGGCCGGATCCGCCGGTGTCCAGGACGGAGAGGGTGGTTCCCTGCGGCGTCGCGCCGGGGACGGTGATCCGCTGCGGTGCGGGAAGGGCCGGGTGGGGTGAGGCCATGGCCGCGACAGTAACCCGGCCCCCCGACATACCGGACCCGCTCAGGCGAACAGCGCAGGAAGCGACGGTGAGAACACCGGAAAGGAGAACACGGGAACGCCGGAATGCGCTACTCTGTGGGGTGCCTTCAGATAGCAAAGCCACAGCGGTACACTTCAATGATAGCACGGTCGGCAAGCCCGGTACCAGCCCCCGGTTCGCCGAGGAGCTCGCCGCCGAGACCACCCGGCTCCGGTGGCTGCACGGGCTGCTCACCGCCGAGCTCACCGCGGTCGACACCCGCGCCGCGACCGCCCGGTCCACCCCCGCCGGCGAGGAGCTCAGCGCCCGCTGGGAGCGCGACGTCTCGGAGTTCCGCTGGTCGGAGCGGGCCGGTGCGCTGCGGGCCGCCCGGTACGGGCTGTGCTTCGGCCGGCTCGACCACACCGACGGCGGCCCGACCTACGTCGGCCGGATCGGGCTCACCGACCCGGCCGACGGCGAGAGCGCGCTGATCGACTGGCGGGCGCCGGCCGCCCGGCCGTTCTACTGCGCCACCCCGGTCACCCCGCTCGGCGTGACCCGGCGCAGGCACTTCCGGCTGGCCGGCACCGCCCCCGACGAGCGGGTCGACACCTTCCACGACGACGTGCTGGACGGCACGCTCGCCCACCGCACCGAGGCCGCGTCCGATCCGGCCCTGCTGGCCGCGCTGAAGGCACCGCGCGGATCGACGATGCGCGACATCGTCACCACCATCCAGGCCGAGCAGGACGACATCATCCGGCTGCCGCTGGCCGGCACGGTGGTGATCGAGGGCGGGCCGGGCACCGGCAAGACCGCGGTCGCCCTGCACCGGGTGGCCTACCTGCTCTACGCCCACCGGGACCGGCTCGCCCGCAGCGGCGTGCTCGTCGTCGGGCCCAGCGCCGGGTTCGTCCGCTACGTCGGCGGGGTGCTGCCCGCGCTCGGCGAGTCCGCCGTCGTGTTCACCACGCCGGGGCGGCTCGCGCACGGGATCGTGGCGACCGCGACCGACCCGCCGGAGGCCGCCCGCCGCAAGGGCGACCTGTCGATGATCGACGTGCTCCGCCGCGCCGTCGCGGACCGGCAGGAGCTGCCCGCCGCGACCGTCGCGATCGAGCTGGAGGACGTGACGCTGCGGCTGGACCGGGCGACCGCGGCGGAGGCCCGCCGCCGGGCCCGGGCGACCGGCCTGCCGCACAACGCCGCCCGGGCGACGTTCCGGGACACCCTCGGCAGGCTGCTCGTCGACCAGGGGCTGGAACGGCTGGACACCCGGCTGGCCGACCCGCCGGAGCTGGCCGAGCTGCTCGCCGGGCTGGACCTGCCCGAGATCGAGCCGGCCGGCGCCGCCGAGGTGTCCGCCGACCTGCGCCACGAGCTGCGCTCGGAGCTGCGCTCGGCGCCGGAGTTCCACGCGGCCGTCGAGGACCTCTGGCCGCTGCTGACCCCGCAGCGCGCACTCGCCGACCTCTTCGGCTCCGCCGACCGGCTCGCCGCCGCGGGCGACGGCGACGATCTCGCCGTGCTGCACCGCGCCCCGGAAGCGCCCTGGACGGTCGCCGACGCCCCGCTGCTCGACGAGCTGGACGAGCTGCTGGGCCCGCTCCCCGAGAACGCCGCGGCAGCGGGGAACAGCACCGCCGCGGCCGACGCGCACTACGCCGAGGGCGTGCTGACCGTGCTCACCTCGGCCGACCGGGACCTGGCCGGCGAGGACGCCGACGAGCTGCGGGCCACCGACTTCGTCACCGCCGAGCAGCTCGCCGCGCGGCACGTGCCGGGGGTCCCGCTGACGGTCGCCGAGCGGGCCGCGGGCGACCGCGACTGGCGCTACGGCCATCTCGTCGTCGACGAGGCGCAGGAGCTGTCCGCGATGGACTGGCACGTGCTGCTGCGCCGCTGCCCGTCCCGGTCGATCACCGCGGTCGGCGATCTCGCCCAGCGCAGCGCCCCGGCCGGCGCCCGGAGCTGGGCCGACGTGCTCGGCCCGCACCTCGCCGAGCGCTGGACGCACCGGACGCTGACGGTGAACTACCGGACCCCGGCCGAGATCATGCAGGCGGCCGCCGCCGTGCTGGCGACCTACGCGCCGGACCACCGCCCGCCGGAGTCGGTCCGCGAGACCGGCGAGCAGCCGTGGGAGCGGACCGTGCCGGCCGCGGACCTGGCGGGCGTGGTCGCCGCCGAGCGGGCGCGGCTCGACGGCGGGACGCTCGCAGTGATCGTTCCGGAGGGCACCGACCCGCTGCCCGCCGGAGCCGCCGGGGTGGCCGTGCACACGCCGTCGTCGTCGAAGGGTCTGGAGTTCGACTCGGTCCTGATCGTCGATCCGGACCGGATCCGGGAGCGCGAACCGGCCGATCTCTACGTGGCGATGACCCGGGCGACGCAACGGCTCGGGCAGCTGCACGTCACGCCGTGAGCCACCCGGGGCCGGACCTCAGAAGGCCGGCCAGGGGATGGCGGGCCCGAACCCGTCCGGCCCCGGGAACCGCGGCTCGGCGAGCAGGTGGTCGATCCGGGAGCGCAGCGCGGCGACCTCGCGCCGGGTGACGTGCTCGCCGAGGGTGTCGGCGAAGTCGCCGGCCAGCTTGGCGCGCAGCTCCTTCAGCGCGGCGGTGTGCTCCTCGCCGAGCTCGTCGCCGATCCAGCCCCACAGCACCGTCCGCAGCTTCGGCTCGCTGTGCAGGGTGAGGCCGTGGTCGACGCCGTAGACGCCGCCGTCCCCGCCGAGGATGACGTGCCCGCCCTTGCGGTCGGCGTTGTTGACGACGACGTCGAACAGCGCCATCGACCGCAGCTGCGGATGGTCGGCGTGCACCAGGACGACCGGGTCCCCGGCGCCGTCGCGGGCCCGCAGCACCGGCAGCCAGCCGTCCGGGACGCAGTCCGGCTCGCACAGCTCGACCAGCGACTCGGCGGCGAGCTGGATGGTCTCCTCGTCGATCTCGGCGCCGAACCCGTCGTCCGGGTCGTCGCCGCCGCCGGTGAGCGCGCTCTCGTCACCGGAGGAGACCCACGCCTGCACCATCCCCGGCCCGAACGGCGCCTCCGCGCGCAGCACGGTCGGCGGGACGACCCGCAGGCCGGACTCCTCGGCGACCAGGTAGGCGCCGACCTCGCGGCCGGCCAGGGTGCCGTCCGGGAAGTCCCACAGCGGGCGCTCGCCGCGGACCGGCTTGTAGACGCAGCGCAGCTCGATCCCGTCGAGGGTGGCGGTGCCGAACAGGGTGGCGTTGGAGGCGTCCACCATCCGGCCGGTGATCTCGATGCGGCCGCGGGCCAGGACCTCGAGGACGGCCGGGTCGCGCAGGTCGGGGGCCTGGCCGCTCACTCGGTCTCGGTCTCGGCCACGGGATTGCGGTCGTGGTAGCCGTTGAGCCGGACGCAGACGTGGCCCTCGGGATCGAGCGGCTCGGCGCACAGCGGGCACGGCGCGCGGCCGGCCGAGACGACCTTCTCCGCGCGATCGGCGAACGCCTTCGCCTCGTTCGGCGAGAGGAACACCCGCAGCGCGTCCGGGCCCTCCTCGGTGTCGTCGAGCACCACCGACTCGTCGATCTCCTCCTCGGTCACCGCGAGCAGCTCGACGACGATCGAGCTGGAGTCGGCGTCCCAGCCCAGGCCCATGGTGCCGACCCGGAACTCCTCCTCCAGCGGCACGGCGAGCGGATCGGTGTCCGACCGCGGCGAGCCGGCGTCGGTGCCCTCCTGCAGGTTCTCCTCGCCGAACCGCTTCGCCACCTCGCCGAGCAGCGCGGTGATCCGCTCCGCCAGCACCGTGACCTGCTGTTTCTCCAGCAGCACACTGATCGTCCGGGAGCTCTCGATCGCCTGCAGGTAGAAGGCGCGATCGCCGGGCTCGCCAACGGTCCCGGCCACGAAGCGGTCGGGTCGGCGGAAGACGTGGATGACGCGTGCCATGACCCTTCCCAGGGTAGGCGACGGCGGGGCGGTAGGCATCCCCGCCACCCCGCGCGATCGCCGCGACCTGCGCCGATACGCACCGGGGGTGATCTCAGGCGTTCGTCGAGCCCCCGACGACGGCGTCCGACGCGGCCCGGTCGTCCTGGCCGGAGCCCTCCTCGGGCGGCTTCGGGACCAGGTTGGCGACGTCCCCGGACTGCTCGTTCATCCGGGCCACGAACGGCCGCAGCGAGGTGTAGGTGACGACGCTCACCGAGCAGGTGTCGACCACGATCCGCTGGAAGGTGTCGAGATGGCAGCCGAGCGCGTCGGCCAGCACCGACTTGATCACGTCGCCGTGGCTGCAGGCGAGCAGGATGGAGTGCTCGCCGTGCTCGGCCCGCACCCGGGCGACGTGCCGGCGGACCGCGGCGACCGACCGGGCCTGCATCCCGGCGAGCGACTCGCCGTCCGGGAACTCGGCCGCCGAGGGATGCGCCTGCACGACCTTCCACAGGTCCTCGGACACCAGCTCGGAGATCGGCCGCCCGGTCCACGAGCCGTAGTCGACCTCGGCCAGGTCGTCCTCGACGACCGGTTCCAGGCCGCGGGTGGCGGCCAGCGGCGCGACGGTCTGCCGGCAGCGGGTCATCGGGGAGGTGACGATCGAGGCGATCGGCAGGGCCGCGAGCCGGTCGACGACGGCGTCGGCCTGCTCCCGGCCGCGTTCGTCGAGCTCCACGCCGGGGGTGCGGCCGGCCAGGACACCGGCCGTGTTCGCCGTCGAGCGCCCGTGCCGCAGCAGGATCAAGGTCGTCACGCCGCCCGAGGCTACGCGGACCGGGTCGCCGTCAGGTGGCGGAGATCGCGCCGATCGACAGCGCCGCCAGCAGCGCGACGCCCAGCGCGATCCGGTAGGCGACGAACACGTAGACGGTGTTGTTCTGCACGAACCGCAGCAGCCAGGCGATCACCGCGTAGCCGACGACGAACGCGATCAGCACGGCGACCAGCATCTGCACGCCGGACGGCCCGTCCCCGGCGAACACGTCGGGCAGGGTGAACAGCCCGGCGCCGAACACCGACGGGATCGCCAGCAGGAACGAGTACCGCACGATCGCCGGACGGGTCAGCCCGAGCGCCAGCCCGGCGGTGATCGTGCCGCCGGACCGGGAGACGCCCGGGATCAGCGCCATCGCCTGGGCGAAGCCGAGGGCGATGCCGTCGCGCACGGTGATCCGCTCGATCGGCTTGGTCTGCCTGCCGTAGCGCTCGGCCAGCCCGAGCAGCACGCCGAACACGATCAGCATCACCGCGACCAGCCACAGGCTGCGGGCGACCGTCTCGATCTGGGTCTTGAACAGCACCCCGAGCACGGCGATCGGGATCGACCCGATGATCACCAGCCAGGCCAGCCGGTAGTCGTCGGTCCGGCGGACCTCGGCGTCGCGGAAGCCGCGCAGCCAGGTGGTGAACAGGTGCCAGATGTCCTTGGCGAAGTAGACGATCACCGCCACCTCCGTCCCGATCTGCGAGACGGCGGTGAAGGCGGCCCCCGGATCGCGCCCGAAGAACACCTCGGAGGCGATCCGCATGTGCCCGGAGGAGGAGACCGGCAGGAACTCGGTCAGACCCTGGACGAGGCCGAGGACGATCACCTCGAGCCAGCTCACGGGCGACCCCCGACGGGTGGGTCTGCCGGATGCGGAACCTGATCGGTCACGGGCGGTCACCGTACTCGCGGAGACGGGCGTCACAGCGCGCGCCCTCGACGGTGTCGGGCCCCTTCGGGCCTAGGCTCGTGCCCCGTGCAGCGCAGACCCGTCGGCTCCAGCGGTCTGGAGGTGTCCCGGATCGGCCTGGGCACGATGACTTGGGGCGAGGACACCTCACCGGACGAGGCGGGCGCGCAGCTGCGGGCGTTCGTGGACGCCGGCGGGACGTTCGTCGAGACGGCCGACGACTACGGCGGCGGCGCCGCCCAGCAGGTGCTCGGCGGGCTGCTGCGCGGCACGGTCGCCCGCGACGACGTGGTGCTCGCCGGGCGGGGCACCGCGATCGACGCGCCCGGCCGGGGCGGCGGCCCGGCGCGGGCGTCCCGGGCGGCGCTGCTGCGCTCGCTGGACGGCACCCTGCGCCGGCTCGGCGTCGACCACCTGGACCTGTGGCAGTTCCCGGGCTGGGACCCACGGGTGCCGGTGGACGAGATGCTGTCCGCGGTGCAGGTCGCCGTGTACTCGGGCCGGGTGCGCTACGCCGGGCTGGTCGCGCCGCAGGGCTGGCAGCTCGCGACGGTCGCGGCCGGTGCGGGCGCCGGGCCGGACCCGGCGGTGGCCAGGCCGGTGTCGACGCAGGTCGAGTACTCGCTGCTGGCCCGCGAGCCGGAGGCCGAGCTGCTGCCGGCGGCGCGCTACCACGGGCTCGGGATCCTGGCCTGGGCCCCGCTCGGGCGCGGCGTGCTCACCGGGAAGTACACCGACGGCACGCCGGCCGACTCGCGCGCCGCGAGCGCGCTGCTGGCGTCCTACGTCGAGGCCCGGCGCACCGAGCACTCGGCCCGGATCGTGCAGTCGGTGCTGACCGCGGCGGACGGGCTCGGCACGTCGCCGCTGGTGGTCGCCCTGACCTGGGTGCGGGACCGGCCGGGGGTGGCGACCGCGGTCGTCGGGGCGCGGGACGCGGCGCAGCTGCGGGCGTCGCTGGCCGCCGAGGACGTGACGTTGCCCGCCGAGATCCGGACCGCGCTGGACGACGTGAGCGACCCCGTCCGGTAGCGCTCCGGCGGTGGATCCGCGGCGCCGGGCGCGCCTATGGTGGGGGCACCCGGTGGGTACCGGGGCGGCACACGGCGGGGCAGCGGGTTCCGGGAGGCACGGATGGCGGAGAGCGGGCCGGAGGACGTCGACGGGAATCGCCGGGGCGGGGGCCGGCCGACCGGCACCCGCGACGGCGAGAGCTGGATCGACGACCGCTACGAGTACCGCCCGGTACGGATCGACGGCGACGTCACCCGGCTCACCGCGTCGGTCCGGCTCGCCATCCAGGCCGAGTTCTCCGGCTGGGAGCTGTCCCGGCTGCGGCTCTATCCCGGCGGCGTCCGGAAGGTCGTGCTCCGGCGCCGACTCACCCACCGTGACGTCGGGCTGCTCCCCGAGCCGACGATCTGAGGCGTTCCCGCCGGTAACACCCGCCCATCGAGGTGATCACGCTCCGCGTTAACAGCACGGAGCGTGAACCTCGCGACCTTGTGCCGCGGTGGCATCACCCGAAAGGATGAGGTCCGCGCCACCTGCCGCTCCCCGACTCCGGCACCGGTGCTGCCCGATCCGTTTCGCCCGGTGCCCAGGCCGAGGACGTCCAGGGACTGCTCGCGACCCACCCCCGGAGTACGTCCTCATGCCCGTCCGCCGTTCGCGGCCCGCCGCACCCGCCGGTCCCGCCGGCCCGGCCCCGCGCCCCGGCCCCGCACCGGCCGGGGACCATCGCCGCACCCGCAGCCAGGACGTGGCCGCCTCGCCGTCGCTGATGGCGATCGTGCTGGTCGCGGCCCTGGGCGTGCTCGCGTACACGGTGTTCCTGTTCGACTTCTCCAACCGGGGCGACTGGCCCGCGTACACCCTGGTGCTGCTGGCCGAGTCGATCATCGTGCTGCAGGCGCTGCTGTCGCTGTGGACCATCCTGTCCAGCGGCTACGACCCGCGGGACTTCACCTTCAACGAGGCGCAGCGCAGGCTCTACGGCGGTGGCGACGGCGCCGACGGCGAGTCCACCCGGGCCATCGGGATCGGCCGGCGCGCCGATCCGCTGCACCTCGGCGGCGTGCCGGTCCGGGTCGACGTCTTCGTCACCACCTACGGCGAGTCGCTCGCCGACATCCGGCGCACCGTCGCCGCGGCGGTCGCGATGGACGGCGAACACACCGTGTACGTGCTCGACGACGGCAAGTCCGCGGCCGTCCGCGAGCTGGCCGCCGAGCTGGGCGCGGAGTACATCGCGCGGGAGGGCAACGCGCACGCGAAGGCCGGCAACATCAACCACGCGCTGTCGGTGACCGACGGCGAGCTGTTCGTCATCCTCGACGCCGACTTCGTCGCCCGCCGGGACTTCCTCCACGAGACGGTCCCCTTCTTCGCCGACGGGGACGTCGCGTTCGTCCAGACACCGCAGACCTACGGCAACCTGGGCGGGCTGATCTCGCGCGGTGCCGGCTACATGCAGACGGTCTTCTACAAGTTCACCCAGCCCGGCAAGAACCGGTTCAACGCCGCGTTCTGCGTCGGCACCAACGTGGTGTTCCGGCGGGCCGCGGTCGACGAGATCGGCGGGATCTGGCAGGAGTCGAAGTCCGAGGACGTGTGGACGTCGATGAAGCTGCACGAGCGCGGCTGGCGGTCGGTCTACATCGGCCTCGAGCTCGCCGTCGGGCACACCCCGGAGACCATCGAGAGCTACACCAAGCAGCAGCTGCGGTGGGCCACCGGCGGGTTCGAGATCCTGCTGCGGGCGAACCCGATGGGCCGCGGCCGCAACCTCACCCTGGACCAGCGGTTGCAGTACCTAGGGACCGCGACGTTCTACCTGGTCGGCATCGCGCCCGGGCTGCTGCTGCTGGTGCCGCCGATGCAGATCTACTTCGGGATCACCCCGATCTCGCCGGACGTCCCGGTGCTGACCTGGGTGCTGTACTACGCCGGCTTCTACTTCATGCAGGTCGCGGTCGCGCTGTTCACGATCGGCTCGTTCCGCTGGGAGACGCTGCTGCTCGCGTCGGCGTCGTTCCCGATCTACGTCAAGGCGTTCGTGAACGCGCTGCTGCGCCGGGACCAGGCGTGGAGCGTGACCGGGCGCAAGGGGGTGCGGAACTCGCCGTTCGCGTTCATCGGCCCGCAGGTGCTGGCGTTCGTGTTCCTGGCGGCGACGTCGGTGGTCGGGCTGTGGCAGGCACAGCAGATGCGGACGTTCGACCTGGCACTGTTCTGGAACCTGCTCAACACCGCCGTGATCGGGGCGTTCGTGGCGACCGCGGTCCGCGAGTCCCGGCAGATCCGCGCCGAGGCCCGGGCGCTGGACCGGCTGCGCAGGCTCGGCCGGGCACCGGCCGGCGAGCACGACCGCAAGGTGCGGACGCCGGTGCTGCCCGCGCCGCGGGTCCGCTCCGCGGCGGTCCCGGTGCCCGCCGGACGGGTGTCGCCCGGCTCCCCGCCCGCGACGCGCTCGGCGGGTGGCGGCGGGACGGCCGCAGGATCCGGCCGCCGCACCGGCCCGCACCCGACGACCGGACCGCACGCCCTTCCCCGGCCGGCCCTGGCCGGGGCCGCGGTCGCACCGGGTCCTGGTTCGGGTCCTGGGTCCGTCCCTGGGGCCGGGTCTGTGCCCGGGGCAGCCGGTGATCCGCGGCGGGATCGGGTGGCCGGGCCGCCGTCCGGGCCGGTCGAGCCGGTCCGCGCCGGCACCGGTCCGGTACCGGACCGGGCCCGCCGCCGGGCCCGGTCCGGCCCCCGCCCGGTCCTCCCCGACGCCATCGCCGCGCCCGCCTTCACCGGCCCGTCCGGCATGCAGGACGGCGCCGCACCGGCCGGCGCCGACGGCGGCTCCCGCTCCACCGGGGCCGCGCACTCCACGGGTGCCCCACGCTCCAACGGCGCCCGGTCCAACGGCGCCCGGTCCAACGGCGCCCACTCGACCGGCGCCCCACACTCCGCCGCCGCATCCACCGCTGCCGACGGGGCGTCCCACTCCCCCGCCGCACCCCGATCCCCGGAGGGTCGCGCCGCACCGCACCGGCTCGACCCGGCACCGCACCGGCAGGACCATGACCCGGTACCGCACCGGCACGACCACTACCCGGCGCCACACGGTCACGACCACGACCCGGTGCCACGCCGGCACGCTGCCGCCCCGGCACCGCACCGGCGCGACCCGGGGACGCCCCCCGGCGCCCGCTCCGCCCCCGCCCCCGCAGGCCCCCGGATCCCGCGGCCCCGGGAGACCGCGAGCGGCCCGCACCCGCTGCCCACCCGGGTCGGGTCCCGGCACGCCCGGAGCGGGCGGTGAGCGCCGGGCGCAGACTGCGGCTGGGGCTGGGCATCACCACGGTGCTGCTGCTGGTCGCGGTCCTGACGATGACCCTGAACGCCCGCAACGGCGTGGTCCGCGGCCACTCCGCGGCGCTCAACGCGCAGAGCTACCCGGTCGGGACCGACTACTCCGGCACCGTCACCGCGCAGCTGGTCCAGGTCGGCGACGAGGTCACCGTCGGGCAGCCGATGTTCGAGGTGCAGAGCGCCACCCTGTCCCGCGACCTGCAGCAGGGCCTGCTCGACCCGGCCCGGGTGCCCTACGGCATCAAGGACGGCAGCACCCTCGTCGTGACCGCCACCGACCCGGGCCGGGTGGAGTCCGTCGGCTACGCGGTCGGCGCGTTCGTGGCCGCCAACTCGGAGCTGGCGACGGTGCAGCGGGCCGGATCGCTCTACATCGAGGCCGAGTTCATCCTCACCGCACCGGACTACGCCCGGCTGCCGCCGAACGCGACCGTCGACGTCGTCCTGCCGGACAACGGGCGGATCACCGCGCAGGCCGGCCGGGTGCAGGTCAGCACCGAGAACGGGGAGGCCCGCACCGTCGTGCAGGCCTACAGCCCGGAGCTCGCGGACTCGACGGCCGACGGGCTCTTCGCCGTCGGGACGCCCGTCCAGGCGACCCTGCACCTGCGCAACGACAACGTCGTGACCCGGGCGTCCACCTGGATCACCGAGCTCACCGGCTTCGGCGGGTTCGCGCCGTGAGCCGGCACTCCGCCGACCATCCCGGCGCCTGGTCGGTCGACGTCCCCGCCCCGTCCGGTGGCCGGCGACGGCGCAGCGCCGACGCCCCGGAGGCGTCCGGCCCCGTCCCGCACCCGCGGCAGCCGCCGACCGGCCCATCTGTGCCCGGAACGGACTCGCCGACCGTCCCGGTCCGCGCCGCGGTCCCCCGCCGGCCGCCGGCCGCCCCGCGACCCGGTCGTCCCCGCCGCTCACGGAGGCTGGTCGTGCTGCTCACCGTCGCCGTGGTCGCGATCGTCGCCGGTGTGGCCGGCGTGTGGCTGCTGCCCGGTACCGGTGATCGGGCCGGGACCACCACCGGTGATCCGGCGATCGCCGCGTCGATCGCCGGGCTGCCGCAGCGCTCGGTCGGTGTCCCGCCGACGATGCGGCTGGCCGAGGGCCAGGTCCCGCCGACCAACCGCTGGTTCTCCGGCCTGGTCTTCCCGGACGAGCCGCAGCCGGTGTTCCCGCTGCCGCTGTCGGTCGCGGTCCGCACCGACGGGTTGTCGCTCGGGCTGCCGGAGGTGCGCGCCGACGACGCCACGATCTTCGGTTCGCACACGCCCGCGCTGGACGTCCCGCTCGGGACCAGCGACCTGCGCGTCGTCGCCTACGACGACCTGACCGTCACCGTCGCGATGCTCGCCGCAGGCGGCGCCGAGACCGGCCGGCTGGTCATCACCCGCGGCTCGCCGTTCGTCCACTACACCGCGACGACCGCGCAGGACCTCACGGTCGGGCCGCAGCCGTTGGACGCGGACGGCACGGTCGTGATCCGGGACGGCCGATACGGCGTCGTCACCGACGGCGAGCTCACCGGCTCCGCGCTGAGCCTGCCGGCCGGCGGATCGGCGACGTTCTACGCGGTCCCGCCGGACGGCGATCCCGCGGTGTTCGCCGACGCCGCACGCGTCGCGGTGACCGGCGGTTCGGTGACCGAGGACGTCGCCGGCGACACGGTCCGCTCCACTCTGACCTACCGCACCGAGGGCGGCGACACCATCGCCGGGCCGATGCCGGGGGCAGACGCCGGATGCGATCCGGTCGGCCGGTTCGCCACCGTCTACGGGCCGATGCCGGTCTGTCACACCTCGGCGCTCACGGTCGGCGATCCGGTGCTGGCGCCGTCCGGCGCGCTGGACCTGTCCGGCGTCGACGACGCCGGTCGCGCCGAGCTCGCCACCCTCGTCGAACGCGACGTCGCCGAGCTGACGCTGGACGCCGCCGACACCTACTTCGGCGGGAAGCAGCTGGTCCGGGCGGCGACGCTGATGCGGCTGGCGTCCGACCTGGGCCTGGAACCGACCGCGCAGCGGGTCCGCGACCAGCTCGTCCCGCTGCTGGAACGATGGGCCGATCCCGCCGGGTGCGCCGGGCGGAGCACGCACTGCTTCGTCTACGACCCGGTGGTACGCGGGATGGTCGGGCTGGAGAGCTCGTTCGGCTCCGAGGAGTTCAACGACCACCAGTTCCACTACGGCTACTTCCTCTACGCCGCCGCACTGCTCGGCCGGGACGATCCGGCGCTCGTCGAGCGGATCGGCCCGGTGGTCGACCTGCTGGCCGCCGACGTCGGCAGCCCGGTGCGGACGCCCGAGTTCCCCGAGTACCGCGCGTTCGACGCGTTCGCCGGGCACTCCTGGGCGTCCGGGTTCAGCCCGTTCGGCGACGGCAACAACCAGGAGTCCAGCTCGGAGTCGGTCTCCGCGTACAACGGTCTGGCGCTGTGGTCGGAGCTGCGCGGGGACACCGTGCAGCAGGACCGGGCGGTGGCGATGCTGTCCCGCGAGGCGGCGTCGGCGATGCGGCACTGGGTCGAGCCGGACCTCGCGGCGTTCCCCGAGTTCGCACACGGGGTGGTCGGGATCAACTGGGGTGGCAAGCGGGACCACGCGACGTGGTTCTCCGCGGAGCCGTCGGCGATCCTGGCGATCCAGCTGATCCCGATGTCGCCGGTCGCGGAGTACCTGCGCGGCGATCCGGAGCGGATCAGGGAGAACGTCGCGGCCGCGACGCCCACCGGGTACGACGTGCCCTACGCCGACTCGATCCTGATGTACCTCGCGCTGGCCGACCCGGACGCCGCCGCCACCGCGGCACGGGCGCTGCCGGACGAGCGGATCGACGACGGCAACTCCCGTTCGTACCTGACGGCCTGGATCCTGGCGCAGCGCTGAGCCCGGGAACGCTGACTCCGGTAGCACTGGGTCCGGGAGCACTGGGTCCGGGAGCGCTGGGGGGTCCGGGAGCACTGGGGCCGGGAGCACTGCGCCGTCCGGGTGATCCTGGCCGGAGCTGTCCACAGGGGACGACATCGGGGCGTTCCTGTCAGGGACACCCGGCATACTCGACCACATGTTCGATGACGGAGCCTCCACCAGCACGAGAACTGCACCCCCGGTCGCGGATCCCGGCTCCCGCGCCCGCCGGGGCGCCCGGCGGTCCGGCCCGCCCGGCTCCTCCGGCCCGGGCACGGGGAGTCCCGGGCGGGGCGGTCCCCGATCCGGCCGCGGCAGTCCCCCGGCCAGCACAGGCGAGCCCCGATCCGGCAGCAGCAGTCACCCGGCCAGCACCGGCAGCCCGTCATCCGGCCGCAGCCGCTCTTCCAGCAGCGGCAGCCCACCGTCAGGCGGCACTCCCTCCTCCAGCAGCGGCAGCCCACCGTCCAGCAGCACTCCCTCCTCCAGCAGCGGCAGCCCACCGTCCAGCAGCAGCCCCTCCTCCAGCAGCGGTGATCCCTCACCCAGCAGCCGCAGCCCCCGATCCGGCGCGGGCGGCCCTCGGTCCGCGGGCGCGGCCGGCATCGGTCGCTCGACCGGAGCTGCGGCAGCTTCCGGCCCGGGTGACGCCTCCGCCACACCGGCCCGGTCCCGCCCGCCCGACTCCCCCCGCTGGTCCGAGCACGTCCCCGGTTCCGCTCTGGTCGCCGTCCTGGAACACCCGCCGGCTCCCGGGATGTCCGCCCACGAGCGGCTCGAGCGCATCGCCGCCTTCGAACGCGCGATCGCCTGGCTCCAGGCCCGCCAGGACGTCGAGATCTCCGGCTACGTCGCCGACGCCGAACAGGTCGCCGCGGCCGCCGTGCCGAGTCCCCGCCGCCCGGGTGCCGGCCCGTCCGGTGCGTTCGACACCCCGGAACACGCGTCCCGGTCGGCGACCGCCGAGATCCAGCTGATGCTCCACCTCACCGGTGCCACGATGCTCGCCCGTCTGGAACGCGCACGGCTGCTGCACCAGGACCCGGTGCTCGCGCCGACCGCGACACTCGCCCACGCCGGGCTGCTCACCGCACCGAAGACCCGGAAGATCCTCGACGGGACCGCCGGGCTCGATCCGCCGCAGGCGGCCCGGCTGCAGGCCGCCGTCCTCCCGAAGGCCCCGACCCAGACGACCGGGCAGCTGGGCGCCGCGATCAGCCGGTTCCTGGTCTCGCTGACCGACCACGAACTCCCCGTCCGGCGCCGGGACCGCGCCACCCGGGCCCGTGGTGTCACCGTGCAGCCGGACACCGACGGCATGGCCGTGCTGCGCGCGTTCCTTCCCGCCGCTGCCGCCACCGGCATCTACGCCGTCCTCGACGAGACCGCCCGGCGCCGCCCGTGCAGCGGCGGCCCCGACCTCCGCACGATGGACCAGCGCCGCGCCGACGCGCTCACCGATCTGGTCCTGCATCCCACCGGGCACGTGAGCGAGGGTTCGGCGGCCGTCGCCGGCGCCCACGGCGCAGCACCCGCACAGCCGTCTCCCAGTGCCGACGGTCGGCGCGACCGTCCGACCGGCCCGACGGCTCTCGCCGCCGACGACGACTCCGGCGGATGCCCGGCCACGCCGACGGGCGCATCCGGCGTCCAGTCGAGTCCGGCCGGCACGCGCGATGTCGCCCCCACCACGGCCGGAATACCCGGCGCCGCACCCAACCCAGCCGGAGTACCCGGCGCCGCACCCAACCCAGCCGGAGTACCCGGCGCCGCACCCAACCCAGCCGGAGTACCCGGCGCCGCACCCAACCCAGCCGGAGTACCCGGCATCGCACCCAACCCGGCCGGGGTACCCGGCGTCTCGCCCACCCCGGCCGGCATCCGGCAGCCGCCGCCCCCCGCGATCTCGGTGCGGATCAACGTGACCGTGCCGCTCGACACCCTGCTCGGTGCCGCCGAGGAGCCCGCCGAGCTCGCCGGTCACGGCCCGATCCCGGCTGCGGATGCCCGCGCGCTGGCCTTCGCGACCGGGAGCGTCTGGTACCGGCTGATCACCGATCCGGTCAGCGGCCGCGTCCTGCACCGCGACACCACCCGGTACCGGCCCGATGCGGCACTGACCGAGCTGGTGCGGGCGCGGCATCCCACGTGCACCCATCCGGGGTGCCGGGTCCCCGCGCACCGCTGCGATCTCGACCACGTCGTCCCGCACGATCCGGACCGCGACGCCGGTCCGACCAGTGCCGACAACCTGCATCCGCTGTGCCGCAGCCACCACCGGCTCAAGCACAGTCCCGGGTGGCAGGTGCGCCTGCTCCCGGACGGCAGCACCCGGTGGACCACCCCGTCCGGGCACGTGCACGTCACCGATCCGTCTCCGGTCGGGCCGGTCGGGCCAACCGGGGCCGCACGGCGCGGACCGGGGGTGCTCGCGCTGTTGCGTGACCCGGGGCTCGCCGACCGGCTCGCCACCGGTACCGCCGAGCCACCGTTCTGATGAGGCGCGACACGAACCCGCCGCCGGCGACGGGCGCCCCGCCCGCTCCGGACGGCGCGGTGGCGCGTACCCGCCGCCACAGGGTCGGGCGGTCAGCCGCCGTAGGGCACCGTCAGGATCTCCATCAGGTGACCCGACGGGTCCTCGAAGTAGACGCCCCGGCCACCGTCGTCGGTGTTGACCTTGCCGGGCCGGGACCGACCCGGATCGGCCCAGTACGCGCCGCCCCGCTCCCGGATCCGAGCGAACGCGGAGTCGAACGCGGCGTCCGAGAGCAGGAACGCGTAGTGCTGCGACGCGATCTCCGCGCCCGCTGCGGCGTCGAGATAGTCGAGGCTCACCCCGTTCGCGGTCTCGACGACCTGGAACGGCCCGAACGGCTGCGGCTCGGCGAGCCCGAGGATCCCGGCCAGGTACGCGGCCCCGGCACGCTTGTCCCGGGAGTGGACGATGGTGTGGTTCAGATCTGCCATGCACACCACGGTGCAACCTCGACCTCGGTCGAGGTCAACCCCGGGCTCAGGATCCGCTGCCGTGCAGCCCGACCTCGGGCGGACGCCCCGCACCGCGCGGGCTCGGCACCCCGCGGAACCCGTAGGGCGCGGGCTCACGGCCCGGCTGCACGAACCAGCACTCCCCCGGCTCACCGCGGTCCAGGATCTGCTCGACGGCCGCGGCGACGTCGTCGGCCGACAGCATCGGGAAGTCCCCGAACTGCTCCCGCACCTCGGCCAGCAACGGAGTGTCGGCGAAGCCGGGACAGACCGCGTTCACCCGGATCCCGTGCGCCACCAGGGGATCCGCGGCCGACCGTACGTACCCGACGACCGCGTGCTTGGTCGCCGCGTACAGCGCGTCACCCGGCAGCGGAACCAGCCCGGCCAGCGACGCGGTCGCCACGATGTTCCCGCCACCGGCGCGGCGCAGCGCCGGGACGGCGGCGGCCAGCCCGAACACGACGTGATCGAGGTTGACGCCGACGATCCGCCGGTACTCCGCCACGTCCAGGTTCTCGACGCCCGACTGACGGGCGGTGATCCCGGCGTTGAGCAGCACCACGTCGAGCCGGCCGAACCGCTCCTCCGCCTCCGCGACCGCCGCGGGCATCGCCCCGGGATCGGTGACGTCGGCCTGCACGGCGAGCCCGCCCGACCTGCCCGCCACGGCGGCGGCGCCGTCCCCGTCGAGATCCACCACCGCGACCTGCGCACCTGCCCGCACCAGCCGGTCCACGGCCGCCGCACCGATGCCCGATGCGCCGCCGGTGACCAGGGCGACCCTGCCCGAGAGATCCATGCCGGTCACCCTGCCCGATCCGGGCGCCGCGAGACAGCCGGACGGGCCGGGAGCGGCTCGCCGGGGCCGGTGCGGCGACCGCGGCCGCCCACGCCGTACGGCCGGCCGTACGAGCCGCGCCGCATGAGCGCTACCGGACACAGGGCCGCCGCACACCGGCGGCCGGGCACGAGGTGCCGGCCCCGGGGTGCCGGAGTGCCGCACACCGGTGCCGGAAACTGCACCACGCCGCACGGCACCGTCCGCGAGAGCACCGCCGGTCCATCACCGCCGGTCCATCACCGCCGGTCCATCACCGCCGGTCCATCACCGCCGGTCCATCACCGCCCGTCGGCAAGCCCGTCCGGCCCAGCCGTCCAGCCCAGCCCGTCCAGCCCAGCCGTCCAGCCCCGCCGTCCAGCCCAGCCGTCCGGCCCAGCCGTCCGGCACTGCCCGTCGACCCAGGCCGTCCGGCCCGTCCGTCCAGCACTGCCCGTCCGTCCAGCACAGTCCGTCCGTCCGTCCGGCACAGCCCGTCCGTCCAGCACAGCCCGCGTGTCACGCTGTCCGGAGGAAGCGGTCCAGCACCCGGGTCCCGAACGTCAACGCGTCCACCGGGACCCGCTCGTCGATGCCGTGGAACAGCGAGGCGAAGTCCAGCTCCGGGGGCAGCCGCAGCGGCGCGAAGCCGTAGCACTTCATCCCGAGCGCCGAGAACGCCTTCGCGTCGGTCCCACCGGACAGCATGTACGGGACGATCTCGGCCGTCGGGTCCTCGGTCCGCAGCGCTGCCTGCATCGCGTCGGTCAGCGCGCCCTCGAACGGCGTCTCCACCGCGGGGAGGTCGGTGACCCACTCCCGCTCGACGTCCGGACCGAGCAGCTCGTCGATCTCGGCGAGGAACGCCTCCTCACGCCCCGGCAACACCCGGCAGTCGACGACCGCCTCGGCCGTCGACGGGATGACGTTCGCCTTGTACCCGGCGCTGAGCATCGTCGGGTTCGCGGTGTCCCGCACGGTCGCGCCGATGATCCGCGAGATCGGGCCGAGCTTCGCCAGCGCGCCCTCGAGATCGTCCTCCGGGTACTCGACGCCGGTCAGCTCGGTCATCCGGTCCAGGAACGCCCGCACCGTGGGCGTCACCACCAGAGGGAACGTGTGGTTCCCCAGCCGCGCGACGGCCTCGGCCAGGATGGTGACGGCGTTGTCGTCGTGCAGGAACGAGCCGTGTCCCGGCTTGCCCTTCGCCCGCAGCCGCATCCAGGCGATGCCCTTCTCGGCGGCCTCGATCAGGTAGGCCCGCTGGTCCTCGCCGAGGGTGAGCGAGAAGCCGCCGACCTCGCCGACCGCCTCGGTGCAGCCCTCGAAGAGGTCCGGCCGGTTCTCCACCAGCCACTGGGCGCCCCACTTGCCGCCGGCCTCCTCGTCGGCGACGAAGGCCCACACGATGTCCCGCGGCGGCACGACGCCCTCACGCTTGAAGCGGCGGGCGACCGCCAGCATCATCGCGTCCATGTCCTTCATGTCGACGGCGCCGCGGCCCCAGACGTAGCCGTCCTGCACCGCCCCGGAGAACGGGTGCACCGACCACTCGCTCGCGTCCGCGGGGACGACGTCGAGATGGCCGTGCATCAGCAACGCACCCCGGGACGGGTCCGCCCCGGCCAGCCGGGCGATCACGTTCATCCGCTTCGGCATGCCGGACTGGACGATCTCGACCTCGTAGCCGACCTCGGTCAGCTTGGCGGCCACGTAGTCCGCGGCCTCCGCCTCGCCGGCCAGGGTGTCCGGGTCGGCGGTGTTGGTCGTGTCGATCCGGATCAGCTCGGAACAGAGCTGGACGACCTCCGCCTCGGCGCTGGCCGCCTCGCTGCTGGATGTGCCGTTCGGGTCGACGCTCATGAGCGTCTTCCTACCACCGGCGCCCCGACCGACCCGGCCGCAACCCCTCCCCGGGGCTCGGTTATGCTTCACCGGCACGCGATCGAGAGATCGTGGCGTCCGAGTGGCGGAATGGCAGACGCGCTAGCTTGAGGTGCTAGTCCCCGTATTAGGGGGTGGGGGTTCAAGTCCCCCCTCGGACACACTCACCACCCACATGGGCAGGTCGTCAGATGGACGGCACGCTCGCCGCTTTAGAAGCGAAGCCCCAGGTCAAGAGCCTTTGACAGCCGTACGAGGCTGACCCGGCTCTCTTCCGCGAGTGCCCTGCCGGCGTCACCGAGTGAGTCGATCATCGCGTACACCTCGGCCCGGTCGAGCTCCGCGCCGGACACGGCACCGTCGATCTCCGCCTGTGCCGACGCGCGCTCGGCTCGAGCCTGGTCGATCGCGTCGACCAGCGCGGACGGCTGCTGGGGTGTGGCCGAGTCGGGCTACTACTACGCCGTGCCGACTCGCTCCTTGTCAGCGGGGCGAGCCCGGTGGAACCGGCCTCGTCCCGGATACCGCGGTCCGGCGCTGCCATCCCGGATCGTCCCGCCGTGATCCTCGGTAGCCGAGGCGACGGTCCGGCGAGCGAGGCCGAGGCGGCTGCACCACGCTTCGGCGCATCCGCCTACTGGCCCCGGCCCATCTGAACCCGGTGCCCTGGCAGTACCGGTTCAGAGGCGCGGCAGCTCGGTCGGTGGTGCAGCGGTGGGCGAGGTGACGAGCATGCCGCCGTCGACGGGCAGCACCGCTCCCTGGATGTAGGCCGCGGCGGGAGTGGTGAGGAACGTGACCACCTCGGCGACCTCGTCGGGGTCACCCGGTCTGCCTGCCGGGATGGCCTCGCCGTAGCTGGTGAGGAGGTCATGGGCCACGGCGTCGGCGCGGGGCGTGCGGATCGCACCGAGTTCGAGGGCGTTGACCCGCACTCCGAAGCGCCCGTACTCGGTCGCCCACGAGCGCGTCATGGACCCGAGCGCGGCCTTGGCGGCGCCGAACAGGCTCAGCCCGGCCACACCGAACTGGGCTGACGTGCCGGTCATGTTGACGACGATGCCGTGCCCACGGCGGGCCATCTCCGGTGCGAGGATGCCGGTGAGCTGGAAGGGCGCCCGCAGGTTGACCGCGATCACGGCGTCGAAGTCCGTGGTCGACGTGTGCTCGGTCGGCCCGTAGTACGGCACTCCTGCGTTGTTGACCAACACGTCGATGCGACCACCTGCGGCTGCGACCGCGGCTGCGGCAAGATCGGTCACCGCGCCCGGGTCGGCAAGATCGGCCACGACGAAGGCTGCCGAGCCGCCGGCGTCGCGGATCTCGGTACAGGTTTGCTCACCCTGATTCTCGGTGCGACCGGTGACCACGACGAAGTGTCCGGCGCGGGCCAACGCGAGGGCGGTGCGTCGACCGATCCCGTCGGTCGAACCTGTCACCAGTGCAGTGCGCTGCGGCCCGTCGGCCGGCCCTGCGGGAGCGTCATCGAGCATGGGAGTCACAGCACCGTGTCCGCGAGTCGTGCGACCTCGTCGAGGTCGGCGATGCCCGAGAGGAGCATCAGTTCGTCGGCGCCGAGCTCCTCGAACTCTGCGACCCGCTCCCTGATCGCCGCTGTTCCACCGGCCAGGCCGCCCGAGACCATCGTGGCGAGCTCGTCGCCGAAGACGCTGTAGTAGTCGTGCACATTCGCGCGGGCCTGCTCGAGGGCTCCGATCCCGACGTAGGAGAGCGCGACCAGGCGTGGGGGCGAGGACCGGCCGGCCCGGTCCCACGCCTCCCTCGCTGCGTCGAAGGAGGGCGCGACCATGCTCGGAGGCAGTGTCGCCCCGATGTAGCCATCACCCTCCCGGGCGGCTCGCCGGAACGCGGCATCGCTCGTGGCGCCGAACAGCAACGGGATCTGACGGGTCCCCGGCGGTACCGCCGAGCGGGAACCGCCACCGACCGGGTCGCCCTTCCAGACCGAGCGGTAGATCTCCAGGTCCGCGTCCAGACGTCGGCCCCGATCTCGCGGACCGTGGCCCTCGACCACGAAGTCGTCGTCCCGGATCCCCGCGCCGATTCCGAGCGTGAGCCGTCCGCCCGAGACGCCGTCGATGCCCGCGACCTCCTTGGCCAACAGGTGCGCCGGCCACGTGGGGGCCAGCAGAACATGGCTGAGCAGGCCGATCCGGCTCGTCGCGCCCGCGCTCGCGGCGAGGGCGACGGTGTCGCTCACCCCCGGATAGGCGAACCGGCCGACAGTGCCCAACGTCGAGAAACCGGCCTCCTCGGCCAGCGCGGCCCAGCGCGGGATGATCCGCGGATCCATGCCGAGCACCTGGTTCGGCAGCGTGATGCCGATCTTCATGGGACTCCTCTTCCTGGTGATCGTGACAACGTCCCGCAGGCACACCGCCGACCGGGACATGACGTCGTCGCCTGTCGTATGGCACGTGGTAGACCGGGTTGTTCCCGAGCAGTTCGACAGCGTCTCCGTCAGACCTTTCGAGAACTGGTGAGAACGAAACTTCCGTTGGTCCGATCCGTGAGCGGGTCCAGGACCCGACCGTAACCGGCGGCCGCGGTACGCAGTCTGCGGGACTCGACGACCCAGCGGTTCGCGAGCAGCCACGATTCCGGATCGGGACGAGATCCGGCTTCGAGGAGGATTCGGAGGTCCACGCCCATGGATTCCGAGGCGGCTCGGGCCTCGGGATCGTTCATCCGGTCGAGGAACGCCGGGTCGTCCTCGGTCGCCCATCGCGACCCGGGCGCCGCCAGCATGTCGACGGTCTCCAGCAGCCCCTGCTGCGCAGCAGGGGTCAGGTAATAGAGCAGCCCCTCCGCTATCCAGACCGACGGACTGCTCCGATCGAAACCGGCGGCATCCAACGCAGCTGCCCAGTCACCTCGCAGATCGTGCCCGACCGGACGATGATCGCATGACGCGGCGGCACCGAGAGTATCGAGCACCTCCATCTTGAAATCCAGAACCGCTGGCTGTTCGATCTCGAAAACCACCGTACCGCTCGGCCATCCGAGGCGTTGTGCGCGAGTGTCCAGCCCGGCCGCAAGAATGACCACCTGCCGGATCCCGTCGTCGACGGCCTGTTCGAGAACGTCGTCGAAGAACCTCCCGCGCGTTCCGAGAAGGTCCGACATGGCGCGCCAGTTGGCGGCATCCGGCGCCGGTCTGGTCGGGATCGGAAAGGGTAGGCGCGCCGCCTCGACCAGCGGCTCGGCGTACGGGTCACTGACGATCGAGTCATCGCGGTGGTGTTCGACGGCCCGGCATGCCGCGGCGACAACCGCAGTCGTACCGATCTGGGAGGCGATGTCCCAGATCTCGGTGGAGTCTGCCATGACGCACGCTTCCTTTCGGGTTCCGGGTCCTGGCGACGACGACGAATTCACCGCGCGATCATCCGACCGGGTCGCGGAGTCCGAGCTTCGCCCGGTAACGGCGGTAGGCGATCGGACCGAGGCGGCTCATCACGAAGAAGACCGGAGTCGGCATCGCATCCTTCAGCAGCTGGCGCTGCTCGTCGGTGGCGTCCGCCAGAAGCATCCCGATCACAACGGGAACCCGGGATCGAGGGAGCGTGCTCAATCCCTGGTTCCCGACGTTCGCCCACTCCGCCGCGGTGAGATGGCGATCGATCATCGGGAGGATCATCTCCTCCTCGGCCGCGAGGTGCTCCTCGAGAACCGGGGGAAGCGCTTCAAGCCGGTCCGCCAGCTGCGCGCGTTCGGATTCCGTCGGATTCCGCCGCCAGACGGCGTTCTGCGCCTGCGTCTCGTTCAGTGCGGAATCCACGGCGTGGTGCTGCGCCTCCATCAGCTCGACCATCCCCACAAGCTCGTCGGGCCTGCGCTCGACGAGTAGTGGCCAGCAGTGCGCGTCCTCGCTCCGGTGATGCGTGTGCAGCAGATCGACGATCAGATCCACGTGATCGGCGACCGTTCGAGCACGGTCCCGATCGGCGGGGCCCACTCCCCGGACCAGATCGGGCAGCGCAGCGAACTCCCGTCTGAACATCGTGTGCACGGCGATCATGTCCCGGCTGTCGGCCCGGTTCGTCATATCCCACTCCTCTCCTCGTCACGCAGACCACGTTCGTGCACGGAGCACAGGCGACGCATCGCCGCTACGGCCGTCCGGCATGCGGGACGTCCACCCGGGTGGTCAGCAGCCGGGATTCGCGGGCCGCCGCTCGGCCGGCGGCGTCGAAGTCGGGCGATGCGCAGAGGAACAGGGTCCGACCGTCGTCGCCTCCCAGCATGCAGGCGAAGACACCACTGTCGACCTGGATCTCGTCGACGATGTCCGCACCCTCCTTCACCCGGATCACCCTGCCTCCCAACGCGTCGGCGATCCACAATGCACCCTCGGCGTCGAGGCAACAGCCGTCCGGTGCGATCGTCAGCTGCCCCAGGACGGAGGCGAGACCGGGCCCGGTCGGCAGGTCGCCGAACCTCGCCCAGACCCGCCGGTTGGTGAGAGCGCCGCTGTCGTCGATGTCGAATGCGGTCACCCGGTTCCCGAACGTCTCGCCGACGATCAGGACGTTGTCGTCGGTGATGACGCTTCCGTTCGGGAAGTGCAGGCCCCGCGCGGCCTCGCCGACGGTCCCGTCCGGCTCGACCCGTGTGATGGTCGTGGTGGCGGGGTCCGCACCGGAGCCCAGGTCGAAGCCGAAGTCACCGACGAAGGCGCGACCGGTCGGGTCCACCACCATGTCGTTGAGGTTGCCGCCGGCGTGCTCGCCCAGGTCGGCGTGGAGGACGACCTGTCCGTCGTGTTCCCGGCGCAGCAGGGTGTGGTCCCGCGCGGAGACCACGATCAGGCGGCCGTCGGGGAGCCAGCCCGACCCGCCCGGCTGGTTCGGCACCTCGAGCTCGGTCGTCAGACAGGAACCGTCCTCGGCCGCGGACAGCACCCGGTTGGTGTAGAAGTCGGAGAACCAGATGCGACCGTCGTGCCACCGGGGGCACTCCGTGAACGACATTCCGGTGACGATCGTGGTCAACGCATGCATGTGTCAGATCCTCGTGCGATTGTCCCTTTTGCCAGATGTTCGGCGACCTCGGTCTCGCTGCACCGCGGCGCACCGGGAACCCACAGGCCCTGCTCCGTCCCGGCGTAGACGGAAGTGGGCAGGGGGTCGCGCCCGTTCAGCGGGCTCCTTTCCACGCCTCGGCGATGACCTCCGCCAGCACGTCGGGCTGCGACAGGAACGGCGAGTGCGAGGAATCGATCCTGACCACGTTCGTCGTCGTCGCGGAGATCCGGTCCATCGCTTCGACGTACTCCTCCTGCATCCGCGGCGGGATCATTCGATCGCGCTCGCAGACGACGTACGTCCGCGGCACGCTGCCGAAGTTCTCCCGAGTGGCGGAGACCGGCTCGAGGGCCGTTCCCACCGGCGCGTCGACGTTGAGCAGCGTGATGGCCGCGTCGGCGATCGGGACGGGGACGTCACCGTAGAGGGCCGCCCGGATGGCTTCGTGGCCACCGCGGTCGCCGGTGTCCATCCGCGAGGCGCCCACGGTCCGCGGATCCGCCCTCAACAGTGCCGTCCCCTGCTCGCCGGTACTGTTCGGGCTGGCCATGTACGCACCGGCGGGAACGCCGTCGACGGGTGCCAGAGCGGCGACGTAGACGATGTGCGAGAACAGGGACGGCTCCAGTTCCGCGGCCAGCGTGGCGACGGCCCCACCCATGCTGTGCGCGACGACGACACACAGCTCGCCGCCCCCGATCGAGCCGAGTTTCGAGATCAGATCACGCGCCGCGGTCGTGGCCGTGATCGACGCGACCGGTGACGACTCCGAGGCGAAGGCATCCTCCTCGAACGGACGTCGCCAGTAGGACTCGGGCGGTACACCGTCAAGACCCTGCCCCTGCAGGTCGACCGCGACCGAGGGGATCCCGCGCCCGGCCAATCCGATGGTCGTGAGGTTCCAGCACCACGTCCCGTGCCAGAATCCCGGGACCAGGACCACTTGCTTCATGCTCACTCCGTACTCGACGTTTCTCTGTCACGTGTCTCTGTCACGTGGGGACTCGCTGAGCCCGGCAGGTCCTGAGGTAGCTGAGGAACGAGGCCTGCAGGCCGGTCACGTGGGTCTCGCGCAGGACCGCGCTGGTGACGGCTGCGCCACCGGCCCTCAGCCGGTGCAGGACGGTGGCCGTGTTCTTCGTCAGGTTCTGGTAGACGGCCAGGTCCCCGAGCAGCTCCCGGTCGTTGACGGTCAGGTGCAGCTCGGTGGCGGGCAGGTCGTCGCCGAGCTTCTCGAGCAGGGCGAAGACCTGGCTGTTCTCATCGAGGACGCCGGGGCTGCCGGCACCGATGCTCTCGAACAGCGTGCTGCCGGTGAGCCAGGCGTAGAGGCTGAAGAGTCCGCCGTAGGAGTAGCCGAAGAGGCCGTGGCCACTCGCGGCCGTGCCGTGGTCGCGTTCGATCCGTGGGTGCAGTTCCGTGGTGAGGAAGCTCAGGAACGCGTCGGCGCGGGGATTGCGCAGCTCGGCGAGGTAGGCGTCGGCCTGCTCGCGTGTCATCGCCCCGGTCCGGAGTCCGATCTCGACGGCATCGACGAACTCGGTGGCAATGGGCTCGCCGGGTGGGACGAGGTCCCTGTTGCGCAGCCGATCCCACTCGTGGGCCTCCGCGCCCGCGTAGCCGACGCTGACCTGGACGTAGGGCCGGAGCTGCTGCATGGGGTCCCGCTGGGTGACGACGAGCGGAGCCGTCATTCCCACGGTCCAGTTGCCGTCGAGCACGTAGACGACCGGCGCCGGCGCTGCGGCGGGGTCGTACCCCGGTGGCCTGGTGACCCAGATGCCGTAGTCGTGTCCCGTGCTCGAACGCATCTCGAAGTAGTCGGTGTCGGCGAGACAGCCCTGCCACATCGTGCTCATCGCAGGACCTCCACGAGCTGTAACCGTCCCACGACGTGATCCCTCCTCGTTGCGAACCGACTGGGACCATGTGCGGAGCAGCAGGCCATCATCGATCTTTTCCAATGGATAATTCCTGGAGGCGATCCTGTCAAGCACAGAGCGCACGGGCGACGCACGCGCACGTCTCCTGGCCCGGCTTCTCGACGTCTTCGACGAGGCACCTCCCGCGCCGGAGGTGTCGCTGCGTGAGATCGCCGCCAGGACCGGGACCAGTCACGCCCTCCTGCGGTACCACTTCGGGTCACTCCCCGGCGTCCTGGCGGCGATACTCGGGGCGCAGCGGGCCCGTGACAACGAGGCTCTCCTCGAGGTCGCCGACCAGGGCACCTTCGACGATCTCGTCCTGGCGATCTGGCGGGCCTACACCCGACCCGAGCAGCGGTCGCGTGTCCGCGCCTTCTTCCACGTCGTCGGACTGGCCGCGTACCGCCCGGAGGAGTTCTGCGACTTCATCGCCTCGCTCGACGACCTGACCGGAACGCTGGCCGCGCTGGCCGTACGCGAGGGCCTCGGCGCCGAGGAAGCCTCGACCCTGGCCACCGTCACCGTGGCCGCGATGCGTGGCCTGCTCCTGCGGGAGATCCTGACCCCGACCACGTACCCGGACGACGCGGTCGCCCTGATCCTGCGCATGAGCAGGGACCGATCCGCCCCACGGACGCACCCCGGGCCCTGAGCCGGCGCGTGCCCTTCGCCGTCTCGTGTGTCCTCCCGGCCGCACCTACAGGCCCGCCTCGATCAACCTGTCCGGGCTGATCGGGAGATCACGGATCCTGATCCCCGTTGCGTGGCACACGGCGTTCGCGACGGCGGCCGCGACACCGACGATCCCGATCTCGCCGATCCCCTTCGTGCCCATCGGGTTGACGAGCGGGTCCTCCTCGGACACCCAGGCGACGTCGATGTCGGGCACGTCGGCGTGGGTCGCGACGTGGTAGCCGGCGAGGTCGCGGTTGATGATCTGGCCGGTCCGGGGGTCGACGATCGCGCCCTCGTGCAGCGCCATCGACAGGCCCATCGTCATTCCCCCGATGAACTGGGATCGAGCGGTACGCGGGTTGACGATTCGGCCGGCTGCGAAGGTGCCGTGCATCTCGGTGACCCGGACCTCGCCGGTGTAGCGGTCGACGCCGACCTCCACGAAGTGCGCACCGTAGGCGAACATCGCGTGGGTGTCGGGGACCGGGGGCGATCCGCCCCGGCCGACCGCGCCGGCGGGCGGGGTCTTGCCGTGTTCGTCCCGCAGGGCGTCGGCTGCCGCGAGCACGGCGGTGCCCCACGAGTTGATCCCGGACGAGCCCCCTGCCACCGTCGCGGGCGGCAGTGTGGTGTCCCCGATCTGCAGCTGCACGCGTTCGAGCGGCACGTCGAGCGCGTCCGCGGCGATCTGGGCCAGCGTCGTCCATGTCCCGGTGCCGAGGTCGACCGCCCCGATCGAGACCCGGTACCGGTCGCCGGCGAGCACCTCCACCAGGGCTTCGGAGCCGGGGAACCGGTAGGTCGGGTACACCGACGACGCCATGCCGGAGCCGATGTAGCTGCGGCCGTGCAGATGCGGACCCGGGCGGCGGTCGCGGTCGTACCAGCCGAACCGCTCGGCACCGGCTCTCAGGCAGTCGACCAGCGCTCTGCTGGAGAACGGTCTCCCGGTCTCCGGGTCGGCGTCGGGCTCGTTGCGGATGCGTAGCTCGACCGGGTCGATCCCCAGCTCGCCCGCGAGTTCGTCGAGTGCCGACTCCGTGGCGAAGAAGCCGGGCGTCTCGCCCGGAGCCCGCATCGTCAGCCCCACGGGCAGGTCGAGCCCGACGAGGCGATGGGTCGTGCGACGGGCGTCGGCGGCGTACATCGACCTGGTGCCGACCGCGGTCTGCTCGGCGAACTCCTTCAACCGGGCGGTCGGCGCGAACACGTCGTGGGTGATGGCGAGCAGCCGACCGTTCGCCTCGGCGGCGAGCTGCACCCGGGAGACCGACGCCGGCCGGTGTCCACCGAGCTCGAAGGTCGACCGGCGGGTCAGCGACAGGACGACCGAGCGTCCGGGAACGGCCCGCGCGGCCAGACATGCCACTGCCAGGTGGGCGTTGAGCCCCTTCGACCCGAACCCACCGCCGATGAACGGAGTCACGATCGTGATCCGGTCCTCGTCGAGGCCGAACAGGCCGGAGAGCGCCTGTCGTTCACCGAACGGCCACTGGGTCGAGTTGTGGACGGTCAGCCGTTCCGTCTGCTGGTCCCAGTGCGCGACGGCGGTGTGCGGCTCGAGGGCGCAGTGCTGCTGCAGCGGGGTCCGATAGGTCGCGTCGAGGGTGTGCGGGGCCGACGCGAGCAGCGCGTCGGGGTCGCCCTGCACGCGATCGGTCTCGTAGAACGGGTTGACCTGCTCGGGCCGGTAGACGTCGCTCCGGCTCTCGTCCATCACGACGTCGGGGGGCCGGGCGTCGTAGGTCAGCTCGATCCGGGCGGCGGCCTCCCGGGCCGCCCGGGACGTGTCGGCGACCACGACGGCGACGATCTCCCCGCGGAAGCTGACATCGGAGCTCTGCAGGACCCACAGCACCTTGTCCTCGTCCGAGGACAGGCGTTCGGTGTTCTCGTGGGTGAGGATCGCGAGCACCCCGGGAACTCCGGCCGCCGCTGCGGTGTCGATGGACGTCACCCGCCCACGTGCGACCGTCGACTGCACGAGATGTGCGTAAGCCGGGTGCTCGGGGCGGTGCTCCGCCGCGTAGGGGGCCAGGCCCCGCACCTTCGCCGCCCCGTCCCGTCTCGGGTGGTCGGCCCCGATCTCGCGGGGCTCGATGAGGCCGCGCCGTTCGAGGATGCTCAACGTGCAACCCTTTCCATGAGATCCCGTACGGTGGCCACGACGCCGTTGCGGACGAGCCCGACCTTGAACGCGTTGTCCGATCGGGTCCGGGCGGCGGCCAGCTCGCGATCAGCGGCTGCCGCGACGACCTCGTCGGAGAGGGCCCGGCCACGCAGCATCGCCTCGGCCCCGCGAGCCCGCCACGGCCCTGGTGCCACCCCGCCCAGCGCGATGCGGACGTCGGTGATCGTCTCGTCGCGGATCTCGAGACACATCGCCACCGAGACCAGGGCGAACGCGTACGACCCGCGGTCACGCACCTTGCGGTACGTCGATCGCATTCCCGGCGGGAGCCCCGGGATCTCCACGGCGACCATCAGCTCTCCGTGCTCGAGTGTCGTGTCGCGCTCGGGCGTGGCACCGGGGAGCCGGTAGAGCTCCGCGAGAGGAATCCTCCGCTCACCATCGGGCCCGAGCACGAGCACCTCGGCGTCGAGCACCGCCAGCGCCACTGCCATGTCGGACGGGTGAGTGGCGAGACAGTGCTCCGAGATGCCGAGAATGCCCAGGTCGCGCGCGTGACCGTCGACCGCCGAGCACCCGGTGTTCGGGGAGCGCTTGTTGCACGCCGAGAACCGGTCCTGGAAGTACGGGCAGCGGGTCCGCTGCAACAGGTTGCCGCCGGTCGTGGCGACGTTGCGGATCTGGCCGGAGGCCCCCGCCAGCACTGCCCGCGACAGCGCGGGGAACCGCTCGCGGACCCGAGGATCCGCGGCGAGGTCGGCGTTGCGCACGCCGGCCCCGATCCGCACCCCACCGTCGGGGAGATCCTCGATCGAATCGAACGGCAAGCGGGTGATGTCGACGAGAAGCGACGGCTCGGCGATCCCGAGCCGGAGATGGTCGACGAGGTTCGTCCCGGCCCCGAGGAACGCGGCGTCGGGGCGCCGGGAGACGGCCACGACGGCGTCCCGGGCGTCGACGGGGGTGTACATCGCGAAGGGTTTCACGACGCCACCTCCCGGATGGCCGCCACGATGTGCGGGTACGCGCCGCAGCGACAGAGGTTCCCGCTCATCCGCTCACGGATCTCCGGATCGCTCAGCCCGGCGGCCTGCGTGACATCGTCGGTGACATGGCTGGGCCACCCGGCCCTGTGCTCGTCCAGCATTCCGACGGCCGAACAGATCTGCCCCGGGGTGCAGTATCCGCACTGGAAACCGTCGTGATCGACGAACGCCTGCTGCACCGGATGGAGATCGTCGCCGTCATTCAGCCCGGCCGCCGTGACGACCGATGATCCGTCGTGCTGCGCCACGAGAGTCAGGCAGGACAGGGAGCGGCGACCGTTCAGCAGCACGGTGCAGGCACCGCACTGCCCGTGGTCGCACCCCTTCTTGGCAGCGGTGTTCCCGATGGTCTCGCGACAGAGATCCAGCAGGGTCGTGCGGGTATCGGCGTCCACCGTATGGGTCTCGCCGTCGACCTCGATCGTGACGGCGACCGTGTGTGTACCGACGTCGTCACCGAAGCGGCCGTGGGCCGCGTCCTCGGTCTGCATCACATCTCCTCAGCGCCGGTCATGGGGGGTGACCGCCACCTGAAACCTATCGGCGCGAACGGCGGCGAAGTGGTCGGATATTGCGGCTATTGTGGTCGATATCCGTACGGATCCGGCCGATCGAGGAGCACGCCCGCCGTGTCTGATGTGTTGCCCCCCGGAACATGAACCCGTCGGCGGTCGACCTCGGCCCGGACCACCGTCGGTACTCACGCGTCGTGTTCGACAGCCGTGAGGTCGGCTGGCGCTCAGCGCACCTGGAGGTGCTCGAGATCTCCGGGCATGCGGAGCACGTCTCCTTGCCGGGCGTCGACGCGCACCTGATCGACCTCCAGCTCGACGGCAGCCGCACCGTCCAGCGGAGGGACGACCGAAGATGGGTCACCGGGGCGATGCGTCCCGGATCGCTGGCGATCAAGCCGTCGCAACGCTCGAGCCTGCTGCGCTGGGACTCTCCGGCCGGTGACACCGTGATCAGACAACTGCGGCTGCTCATCCCCGCGACCACCATGGAGCGGATGGCCGACGATCTCCGTGAGTTCGAACCCGTCTCGGCCCTGTCCTCGAGCCGGCTCGCCTTCGACGACGACATGTTGCGCACGACGCTGCTCCAACTCGAACGCGCCGCCCGGGCCGGTGTCAGCGACCTGTACGCCGCCGCGGCCGCGGAGTTCGTCGCGGTGCACCTGCTGACCGACCACGGCACCGTGCCCGCGCCCCGGCGGAAGCTGTTCGAGGACGCCCGGATCAGCCAGGTCGTCGACATGTTGCATGCACGTCTCGACGTCACACCGGACCTCGGCGAGCTCGCCTCGGTGGCCGGCCTCAGCCGGTTCCACCTACTGCGGTTGTTCCGGCAGAAGACCGGCGAGACACCGAGCGTCTATCACCGCCGCCTGCGACTCGAACAGGCCCAACGACTCCTGTGCCGGACCGACCTGCCCGTCGCCGAGATCGGACGCCGCTGCGGATATCCGGACCCGTCGCACTTCGGTAAGTCGTTCCGGAGTCTGACCGGTACCGCCCCGGCGACCTACCGGCGGGAGCACCGTCGCCGCTGAGCCCGCGCCCCTCCGATCAGCCGGTGCCGGACCGTCGTGCAGGCCACCGAGCCTCACCGCCTGACCATCGGCACCCCCAGGTAGCGCATCGTCTCCCGCCGGGAGACCGCACTCCCCCACGCCGCCCCGACCAGCGCGACCACGATCAGCCCGGCGTAGAGGACCTGGATCCCGGCGGTGGCGGTGCCGTCCTCGCCGACCATCGTCATCGCCGCCAGCGGGACCAGACCGGAGACGAGCGAGCCGGCGAGCTGGTAGCCCAGCGAGATCCCGGTGAACCGCAGCTCGGCCGGGAACAGCGTGGCGAGGAAGCCGGACAGCGTCGCGTAGTACACGGCGTGGCCGACGTAGGACAGCAGGATCCCGACGTAGACCAGGACCGTGTCGCCGGTCCCGACCAGCACGATCAGCGGGATCGGCCCGACCACCAGGTAGACCACGGTGAAGATCAGCTGAGCCTGGCGGGCGGATATCCGGTCCGCTGCCATCGCCGCCAGCGGGGTCAGCACGGTCTGCAGGATCGCACCGATCAGCAAGGCGTTCAGGAAGACCTGCTGCGCCACCCCGCGGGTCTCGGTCGCCCAGTTCAGGGCGAAGACGTTCCGGAAGTAGACCCCGGACACCGCACAGCTGGTCAGGAACACGCAGAGGTTGGTCAGCGGGAAGGTGCGCAGCAGCTCGAAGATCGGGACCCGGCGACGGGGATCGCGGCGCTGTCGCTCGCGGGCGGCGAGGAACTCCTCGTTCTCCTCCAGCTTGAGGCGCAGCACCAGGCCGACGAGCAGCAGCGTCCCGCTGAGCAGGAACGGGATCCGCCAGCCGCCGTCGACCAGGAAGTCACCGGAGGGCAGCAACAGGAAGACCGCGGTGGACAGGATCGACCCGACCGGAGCGCCCACCTGCGCCATCGACGCCGCCAGCACCTTGCGGTGCCGCGGTGCCGCCTCGGACGCGATCAGCACCGCACCGCCCCACTCGCCGCCGACCGACAGCCCCTGCAGCATCCGGAAGACGATCAGCGCGACCGGCGCGAGCAGCCCGATCGACTCGTAGGTGGGGAGCAACCCGATCGCGGTCGTCGAACCGCCCATCAGCACCAGGGTGAGCAACAGCGAGGTCTTCCGGCTGACCCGGTCGCCGATGTAACCGAACAGCACCGCGCCGACCGGGCGCAGCACGAACCCGATGGCGAACGTCGCGAGCGCGGACAGTGTCTGGGCGACCGGGCTGGCCATCGGGAAGAACAGCTTGCCGAGCACGAGCGCGGCGGCCGTCCCGTAGACGTAGAAGCCGTACCACTCGATCGCGGTGCCGACGAACGCACCCCAGGCCGCGCGCCGGGCATTGCGGGCCCGGGCCGGATCGGACATCTGAGGTGGCGCCGGGGCGGTACCGGACATGCGGGATCCCATCGTGATCGGGGTGGGCGGGGAGACGGGTGGTGGTGTGGGGGCGACGGTCAGCGACGGCCCGCGGGCGAGCCCGCCGAACCGGATCCGAGATCGATCCGCAGACCGCGCTCGTCGAACAGGTGGATGTCGCTCAGGGAGAAACCGACCGGGATCGTCCGCCCCGGTACGACACCGCTGCCGGGGGGCAGCCGTACGACGAACACCGCGGCCCTGGCCGGCCGGTCGAGCGGCGGGAGAACGGTGTCGGCGATCGGGGCCGCCGTGCCGCGGCCACCGCCGAGACGACCGAACCAACCGCGCCGGGCGGCCGAGCGGTCGGCCTCGGGCGGCCCGGTGTCGACCGCCCCGGCGCCGATGTCGAGCCGCGCGTACGTCCCGCCCGCCCGCTGCTCGACGTCGAGTACCCGGCCGTGCAGGGCGTTCCCGCCCTGGCCCGGGCGCACGGCCTCCGGCCGGACGCCGAGCACCAGCCGCTCGCCGTGGTAGTGCGCGATGGCCCGGGACCGGATGTCGTGCCAGGGAAGCCGCAGGTAGTGGGCGCCGACGCCGAGCGCGACGAACTCGTCCAACCCGACGTGCACGCTCACCTCGACCAGGTTCATCGGCGGGTCACCGAGCGCGGCCGCGGTGAACACCGTGGCCGGATCGGTCCAGAGCCCGCGCGGGCTGCCGAGGTCGCGGATCCGGCCGTCCCGGAGGATCACGATGCGGTCCACCGCGTCCGGTGCGGCGCCGGAGTCCGCCGCCGTGTAGATCACCGTGGCGCCCAGGTCCCGGATCTGTTCGGAGACGACGGGCCGCAGCCCGTCGAGCGAGCCCGCGTCCGTCCCGGTGAGCGGTTCGTCGAGCAGCAGCAGGCGCGGCCTGCGGATCATCGCCCGGCAGAGCGCGACCCGCCGCAGGTCACCGGCCGACAGCTCGCGCGGCCGCAGTCGGAGCAGCCCGGTGAGACCGAGTCGCTCGGCCATCGCCTCGACACGGACCTCCTGCTGCTCCGCGTCGAGGCCGGAGAGCTTCAGCGGCAGGGCGATGTTCTCGCCGACGTCGAGCCGGGGATAGAGGTCCTGCTGCTGGGAGACCATCGCGAGCGGCCGGTCCTGCGGGAGGACGTCGACGACCGGGCTGCCGTCGAGCAGCACGGCGCCCGCGGACGGCGCCGTCACCCCCGCCGCCAGTTGCAGGAGCGTCGACTTGCCGCTCCCGGCCGGCCCCAGCACGACGACCGTCTCGCCCGATTTCACCTCGAGGTTCACCTCGGTCACCGCGAACGACCCGTCAGCGGCGCGCTTGCTCACGTCCCGGAACTCCACGGCGCTCACCATCGGCCCCCCGCCGTCACCCGACCATCACTGTTTGGCACATCCGATCAGTGGTGTTGCACGTCACAAAGATACACAGCGCAATACGACACTCCGCACGAGGGGGTGACTCGCTGGCGAACCACTCGTTCAGAGCAGAGTCGATATCACCGTCCGTCACGTCCGCCCCCTCGGCCGGACGTGCTCGCCGAAGATTCTTTGACTATATGTCTGCACAAATTATTGACCTGTGTACATGTCGCAACTACCGTTCCCGTCACCGCGCACTCCCAGGCAGGAGAGCCGGGGGGATCCGATCCCGATCCACCGATCCATCGACGCGGTACGGCACCGCCGACCGCCACACCAGCACGAACGCACCGGGCGTCGTACGGTTCGCGGCCACCGCCCGGTGTGCGACACCGCCCAGGATCCGGCCGCCTCAACGGGGAGAACCGTCATGTCACTGCACACCGGTGCGGGGGCCACCGAGCTGCCTCCGGACACCAGAGGGCCGCACTCGCGGCGCCTCGGACTGATCACCGTCATCGCCACCTTCGGCGGCCTGCTGTTCGGCTACGACACCGGCGTCATCAACGGCGCGCTGGAGCCGCTCACCCGGGACCTCGCGCTGACCGCGTTCACCGAGGGCTTCGTCGTCAGCATCCTGATCTTCGGTGCGGCTGCGGGCGCCTTCGTCGGCGGGGCCCTGTCCGACCGCTACGGCCGCCGGCACAACATCCTGCTGCTGGCGATCGTGTTCATGGTCGGCACGCTCGGCTGCGTCGTCGCACCGAACTGGGAGATCCTCTCGGTGTTCCGGTTCGTGCTCGGCCTCGCCGTCGGCGGGGCCTCCGCGACGGTGCCGGTCTACCTCGCCGAGATCTCGCCCGCCGAGCGGCGCGGCGCGCTGGTCACCCGGAACGAGGTCATGATCGTCTCCGGTCAGTTCGCCGCGTTCGTGATCAACGCGATCATCTTCAACCTCTGGGGCGACGTCGACGCGATCTGGCGGGTCATGCTGCTGGTCGCGGTGCTGCCGGCGATCGCGTTGTTCATCGGGATGCTCCGGATGCCGGAGAGTCCGCGCTGGCTGGTCGCGCAGGGCCGGACCGACGAGGCCCTCGCCGTGCTGAGCCAGGTGCGGACCCCGCAACGCGCCGAGGCCGAGATGGCCGAGGTGCACCGGCTGGCCGACGAGGAGCGGCAGAGCCGGACCGGCGGGACGGTCGACCTGGGGGTCCGCTGGATACGCAGGCTGATCGTGATCGGCGCGCTGCTCGGCGTCTTCCAGCAGTTCTCCGGGATCAACTCGGTGATGTACTACGGCACCCAGCTGCTCGGGCAGGCCGGGTTCTCGGCCAACGCCGCGATCATCTTCAACACGCTCAACGGACTGTTCAGCGTGCTCGGCATCACCGTCGGCATCCTGATCATCAACCGGATCGACCGCCGGACGATGCTGCTCGCCGGGTTCGCCCTGACCACGACGATGCACCTGCTGGTCGGGCTGTCGGCGTTCCTGCTGCCGGACGGCCCGGTGAAGGCCTACTTCATCCTGGTGTTCATCGTGCTGTTCGTGTTCTGCATGCAGGGCACGCTCGGGCCGCTGACCTGGCTGATCCTCTCCGAGATCTTCCCGCTGCGGATCCGCAGCATGGCGATCGGGATCAGCGTGCTGGCGCTGTGGCTGGCCAACGCGCTGGTCGCGCTGGTGTTCCCGCCGGTCGTCGAGGGCATCGGGATCGCCTCGACGTTCTTCATCTTCGTGGTGCTGGGGCTCGCGGCGCTCGCCTTCGTCCACACCATGGTCCCGGAGACCCGCGGCCGGTCCCTCGAGCAGCTCGAGGCCGAGTTCCGGGAGCGCTACTCATGATCCACCCGACGATCGGAAGGACGACGACGTGAGCGTTCTGGTGGCGGTTCCGGCCGGTCCCGAGGGGGCGGCCGCCCTGCAGGCGGGCAGCGCCGAGGCGACCCTGCTCGGCACCGAACTGGTCGTGCTGAACCTGACCCTCGACCCGATCGGCGGGGGCCTCCCGGTGATCGAGCGGGACGGACCGGGCGATCGCGACCCGGTCGACGCGGTCCTCGACGAGATCGAGCGGCGCGGCGACGTGCAGCGCCTGGTGATCGGGCTGCGCCGGCGCAGCCCGGTGAGCAAGGCGGTGCTCGGCAGCGTGTCGCAGCGGCTGCTGCTGCGGGCCCCGGTCCCGGTGCTCGCCGTCAAGGCCGGTTGACCGAGGCGACCGCCGCCGCCTCGGCCGCGCCGGACGTGGCGGGGGCGGCGGGAACCGCCGGCACAGCGGCCGCGGCAGGCTCGGCGGGCGCAACAGGCTCGGCCGGCGCGGCGGCCCCGCCCACCGGCTCCGCCTCCCGGGCCAGTACCGCCACGAACGGCGCGACGTAGAGGGCGCGGACCCGGTCCCAGCCCTCGTCGGAGTCGAGATCGAGGGTGGAGACCGGATTGAGGACGAGCGACACGACCAGCCGGACCAGCAGCTCGGCGAGCGGCTGGACGTGCCCGGGCGGGATCTGCAGCCCGGCGGCCGCGACCTCCCGCCGCACGTGACCGGAGATCCACTCGGTCGCCACCGAGATCAGCGGCCCGCCCGCGGTCGTCAGGTGCGGGAGCAGGATCTCCGGCTCGGTCCGCAGCAACCGGGCCAGCACCGGGTGCCGGCGCAGGTGCTCGACGCAGAACCGGACGCCGACGGCGAGCTTGCCGTCGATCGTCGGCTCCGCCTCGACCACCGCGTCGGCCTCGGTGGTGAACCGCCGCAGCTCGGCGGTCAGCAGCGCGCGGACCAGCTCGTCCTTGCGCGGGAAGTGCCGGTAGACGGTCATCCGGGAGACCCGGCCCCGCCGGGCGACCTGGTCCATCGTGAAGCGCCGCAGCCCGAACTCCTCGACCACCCGCCGGGCGGCGGACAGCACCCGGCCCGCGGTGGCGTCGGGCGGCTCCCGGCCGGGATCGAGGACGTCCACCCGGAGCTGCTGGAAGTTCCCGGAAGCGGGGCCACCCCTCGACATCGGCGCTGTGACACCTCCGTGGCGGCCGCCGGGGGCCGGGCGCCGCCGGGGCACCATCCCCCCGCCGCACGGTCCGGCCCGCCCCCGGCGGGACGAGTTTGTCCGGACACCCTAGCCGAAGGTTCACCTGATCGTGTCGTCATGGAACCGGCCGGTGCGGTCACAGCTGTCCTTTCGGGCAGTTCTTCAGGACGTCGGAGGGCAGCTCGCCGAACTCCTCGCGGAACCGGCGGGAGAACCGGCCGAGGTTGCCGAACCCCCAGCGGCTGGCGACGTCGGCCACCGTCACGACGGCCGGGTCGCCGGCCCGCAGCTCGGCGCAGGCCTTCGCCAGCCGGATCCGGATCAGCATCTGCAGCGGGCTGGTGCCGAGCTCGCGCCGGAACGCCTCCTGCATCGACCGGACCGAGGTGCCGCTCGCCCGGGCCACCGCCCGCGCGCTGAACGGCTCGCCGGCGTGCTCGTGCAGGTAGTCGACGGCCCGGGAGGCGGCCGAGCGCGGCACCGCACCGGGGGTGGCCTGCGGGTACCGCGACTCCGTCGGGTGGGTCGCCAGCAGCACGCCGACCAGGTGCCGGTGCAGCTCGGCCCGCCACAGCGGGCCCGCGTCGCGCAGCTCCGCGGAGCGCAGGGAGCGTTCGAGCAGCTGCACGCCCGACTGCCACAGCCGGGCGTCGCGCTCGGAGGCCGGGCAGCGGAGCAGGAACCGGGGCAGCGGCACCGGATCGTCGCCGACGATGTCGGCGACCGCGGCGTCGAACGCGACCCGGTCGATCCGGATCCCGCTGATCGCGGCGTCGTCGTGCCAGTGCATCCGGAACTCGAGCTCGGCGTCGAGCGCCACCGACCGGCCGGGGACGAGCGTCTCCGACGACCGGCCGCCGCTCACCGTGACCGTGCCGCTGATCGGCTGCACCACGCAGTGCACCCGGTCCAGCGGCGCGGTCGCCACGACGTCGCACTCGGTGCCGTAGCGCAGCTCGTCCAGCGCGACCGGCCCGTCGGACAGCGAGGCCTGCACGGCGCGGAACCGGCCGGGATCGCCGCGGACGGTGATGGTGTGCGGCGCGTACGCCCGCCCCACCACCGCGCGGGCCTGCTCCACGTCGGTCGTGTCGAGTTCGACGGTCGTCCCGTGCGGGGCACACGTCCGCAGCCCCACCGCCCGAGAGCTCTCCGGCTCTCCCATGGAAACCCCCTCGGGTTCCGGGTCACCGCGCGGCCCGGGTTCTCGAACCGCCAGTCAATGTTACAACAGACGTACCAATGTAAGGCCGGGCTCCAGGTTGGACAAGCGCACCCGCCGTCCTTTGCGGCATGTTTACGCGATCACCCCGCCGCAATAGCGACATGTAATCGCAATTAGGTTGTGACTGCGCCCGGATCCGCTGACTAGACTGCGCCGGGCTCCGCCGACGGACGCCCGACGACGACCGAGAGGACGGCGGCCAGCGTTGCGACTCGACCCGACGACGACCGGTGGGATCGACTCCCCGATCGGCGCAGCGCAGGCGCTGCTCGCCCTGCACGACGGACGCCGGCCGCTGCTCGACCTCTCCCAGGCCGCCCCGCCCTACCCGCCGGCACCGGAGGTCGTCGAGCGGGTCGTGGAGGTCGCCAGGGACCCGGCCGGCGCGGGCTACGCGCCGGTGCCCGGCCTGCCGGCGCTGCGCCGGGCCGTCGCCGAGGAGCTGAGCCGGGACTACGCCGGCGGGATCGACCCGTCCGACGTGGTGGTCACGGCCGGCTGCAACCAGGCGTTCACCACCGTCGTCTCGGCGCTCGCCGGGCCGGGCGACGAGCTGGTCATGCCGCTGCCGTACTACTTCAACCACGACATGTGGGTCCGGCTGCAGGGCGTGCGGCCGGTCTACCTGGAGCCGGACGCCGATCTGGTGCCCCGGGCCGCCGACGCCGAAACGCTGATCACCCCGCGGACCCGGGCGATCGTGCTGGTCACCCCGGGCAACCCGAGCGGGGTCACGGTCCCGCCCGCCGAGATCGTCGCCTTCGCCGAGCTGGCCCGGCGGCACGACGTCGCACTCGTGCTGGACGAGACCTACCGGTCCTTCCGGGACACCGACGCCCCGGCGCACCCGCTGTTCGCCGATCCGCAGTGGCGCTCCACGGTGGTCAGCCTGCACTCGTTCTCCAAGGACCTGGCGATCCCCGGCTACCGGGTCGGCGCCGTCGTCGGCGCGCCGGAGCTGAACCGCGAGGTGCTCAAGGTGCTCGACTGCATCGCGATCTGCGCGCCGCGGGCCGGGCAGGAGGCGACCCTGACCGGCCTCACCCGGGCCGGTGCCTGGCGGGCCGGGCGGGTGGCCGAGATCGCCCGGCGGCGGCAGTGGCTGGTGGACGCGCTGGCGCCCCGGCCGGGCGGGTTCGAGGTCGTGTCCGCCGGCGGGTTCTTCGCCTGGGTGCGCCATCCGTTCACCGACCGGCCCAGCACCGACGTCGTCCGCGAGCTGCTGCTCGAGCACGACACGCTGGTCATCCCGGGCACCGCCTTCCTGCCCGAGGACCGGCAGATGCTGCGGGTGAGCGTCGGGCGGGTGGACGCCGACGCGGCCGGCACGCTCGCCACCCGGCTCGCCGCGATCGGCGGCTGATCCCGGCCCCGTTCTCCCGGCCCGCCCCGGCCCGGTAACCCGGGTGCACCCCCCGCCGATCGCGGATCGTGCACACTCGGGGGACAATGATCACAGGCGTTACTGCGGGAGTGTGAAGGGAGCCGGGTGCACGATGCCGAGCCAGGATCCGGCACCGCGCCCGACGACGACGCCACCCGATCACGCACCGTCACCAAACCGCTGCTGATCGCTCTGTCCCGGGCGGTGGAGGACTTCGCCCTCGCCCCGGCCCGGGACCGGCCGATGGCCGTCGTCGGCCTCTTCCAGCGGGCCGGCTACCTCACCCCGCAGCTCCCCACGTGGGCCCGGATCGCGCAGGAGTGCGCGGGCGGTGCGGCCGTCGCCGCCGCCGGCGCCGCGCCGCCGGGGATGCCGCCCGGGCTCGGCCACGTCCGGCTCGCCGACTCCGAACCCGCGACCCGCGAGTGGAGCGTCACCGTGCTGACCCCGCGGTCCGGCGCGACCGTCGTGGCGCACGACCTGGAGTCCGTCGACGGCTCGGCCCGGTCGCTCGAACGCGGCAGGCTGTTCGCCGCCCGCTGGTCGTTCCGGCACGCCGACGCGCACGCCGAGCTGCTGCGGCTGCGCCACCAGCTCGGACCGCGGCTCGGCGCCCGGCGCACCGGCGCGCTGGACGAGGTGCTCTCCCGGGTGCTCCCGATCCCGGGCACCGCCACCGACCACCGCTACGACGCCGCCGCCGACCGGCTCGCCCGGTACCTGTCCGAGGAGCGCAGGCGGGCCGACCTGGCCGAGACCCGGCTCGACGAGCTGGAGCCCGGCGCCGAGCGCGACCCGCGCAGCGGACTGCCCACCCGGGCGTTCCTGGACCGCTGGACCGCCGGATCCGCCCCCGGCACGCTGCCGCTGGGCCTGGTGCTGCTGCGGGTGCAGGGGCTCGGCGCCGTCAACCGCAGGCACGGGTTCCGGGCCGAGACCGCCGTGCTGCGCGGGGTCGCCCGGCTGCTCGCCGCGCACTCCGGGGCGTCCGGGCGGGCGGTCCGGGTCGGCCGCGAGGAGTTCCTGCTGATCCTGCCCGGGCTCGACGTCCGGTCGCTCGCCACCGTGGCGCGCAGGCTCTGCGAGACGGTCGCCGGGCTGTCCTCGGCGTTCCCGTTCGTGCCGACGCCGTGCCACGCCGTGATCACCCGGACCCGGCACCGGCCGCTCCCGCTGGACGCCCTGTGGGCCGCCCTGGACGGCGCCACCGGGACCGGGGTCACCCTGCTGCAGAGCTGACCGGGCGGCTCAGGACTCCCGGGCGATCAGCTCCGCGGTCCGGCAGGCCAGCGCGACCAGCGCGAGCGTCGGGCCGACCGCCCCGGCGGACGGGAAGACCGCGCTGGAGGCGATGTGCACGTTCGGCGTCCCGTGCACCCGGCACTGCGCGTCCACGACCCCGGTGCGCGGCGAGTCCGACATCCGCAGCAGCCCCATCTGGTGCGTCCCGTCGGTCATGTCCATGTCGTGCACCCGCTCGACGTCGGACATGTCGACGTAGGCCAGCCCGCTCCGCTCCAGCTCCTTGCCGATCAGGCTCAGCGAGGTCGCGATCGCGTCCCGGTCCGACGCCGACACCCGGTAGTCCACCCGCAGCCGGTGCTGGCCGAGCGCGTCCCGGTCGCGGTCCAGGGTGACCCGGTTCGCCGGGTCGGGGGTCTGCTCGGCGTCGAACCGCAGCCGGCAGTGCCCCGAGTCCAGCGGCATGAACGACGGCAGCCGCCGCTCCCCGGTGATCCGTGGCCGGGCCCAGCCACGGGCGAACCGGGCGACCCGCAGCGGATCGGCGGCCACGTTCCGGACGTGCCGGCCGATCCCGGTGGTCCGCGCGTACTGGGCGTGCGTGCCGGCCGCCTTGAACCCGGCCCGCAGCTTGCCCATCCCCCAGTAGGTCAGCGCGAACGTCGACAGCAGCGCGTCGCCGTGGTCGGGGTCCTTCGGGTCGGCGAACCACAGCGCCGCCTTGAGGTTGCCGAGCCGGTGGTCGGCCTGTGCCCGGCCGGACAGCGAGAGCATCCGGCGGGCGTACACGCCGTCGTCGGTGGGCAGGTAGCCCAGGCCGAGCTCGCGGCCGGCCCGGGTCAGCCGCAGCCGGCCCACCTCGCCGACCGGGTGCGTCATGTAATGGGTGCCGACCTGGCCGTGCTCGTCGCCGATCCCGGCGCCCAGGCCGGTGCCGCCGTACCCGTCGGAGGCCAGCAGGATCCGGGTGGACTCCAGCCCGCCCGCCGCGACGACGAACTGCTTCGCCCGGACCCGCACCTCCAGCCCCGGCCGCGGGACGACGACCGCCTCGGTCGCCGCGCCGGACACCGGATCGCGCTCCAGGCGGGCCACCGTGGCGTGCAGGAACAGCCGGATCCGGCCGGACTTCGCCATCGCCTCCACCCGCGGCGCGAACGACGTGGGCGGGCTCCACCGCCACAGGTCGTCCCAGCGCAGCGACTCCGACGACACCCCCGGCGGGGTCAGCGGGAAGCCCGACCCGGCCGCCGAGTACTCGCAGGCGCCGGCGTCGAGATGCCGCTGCGCGACCGGGTACCAGGTGCGGAGCTCGTCGTGGGTGATCGGCCAGGTGGTGCCGGGCAGCCACTCGCGCTCGGTGAAGTCGACGTCGTCGAGCGGGGCGCAGCGCCCGCCCCAGACGATCGAGGTGCCGCCGAGCCGCTTCTGGCGGACGGCGTCGACCGGGTCGTGCGCGCCGCGCCCGGTGATCCCGCGGTAGGTGTCCCGGGCGGTGCGGCCCATCCCGGGACCGCCCCCCTCCAGGACGACCACGCGCAGTCCGCGGTCGGCCAGCTCGGCGGCCGCCGCGGCGCCCGCCGGGCCGCTCCCGATCACGCAGACCTCGGCCTCGAACCAGGATCCGGGGAGCGCTCGCCTGGTGTCGATGAGCATGCGGCGCGGGTCCTCTCAGGTCGTGTCGGCGGAACCGGCCGGCCCCCGTCGCCCGGTGTCACCGGGGGCGGGCGCCGCGGCACCGGCGCAACGGTGGGTACCGTCGTGTCCGGTTCCGCCGTAATGCGCGGGACAGTGGTCGGTGTGATGAACGACCGGGACGCCGGGTTCGTCCGGCACCACCGGTCCAGGAGGACAAGTATGGGACTCGCCGCGATGGCGACGAGCGCGCGGGGTATGGCTGCGACCGTCCGCGTGCTGGGACGGGGTGAGCTCGGCCGGTTCACCGGCGGGGACCGCTCGGAGGTCGGCCGGTTCGAGCGCGAGCTCGCGGACCTGGTCGGGACGCGACACGCGCTGGCCGTGAACAGCGGTACCAGCGCGCTGGTGGCCGCGCTCGTCGGTGCCGGGATCGGCCCCGGTGACGAGGTGCTGGTGCCCGCCTACACCTGGGTGTCCACGGCGGCGGCGGCGCTCGCCGTCGGCGCGGTGCCGGTGCTGGTGGAGGTCGACGGGTCGCTCACCATGGACCCGATCGACCTGAAGGACCGGATCACCCCGCGCAGCCGCGCCGTGCTGCCGGTGCACATGATCAACCACGTCGCCGACATGGACGCGATCATGGAGGTGGCCGCCGCGCACGACCTGCTGGTCGTCGAGGACGCCTGCCAGGCGATCGGCGTCACCTACCGGGGGCGCCGGGCCGGCTCGATCGGGCACGCCGGCTGCTTCAGCTTCAACCAGCACAAGAACATCCGCTCCGGCGAGGGCGGCGCGCTGGTCACCAACGACCCGCGGCTGTTCGAGCGGGCGTCGATGTACCACGACGTCGGCAGCTACGAGCGGGCCGGCTTCGCCGGTTCCGACGCCGACCTCATCGTCGGGGTGAACCTGCGGATGCCCGAGCTGTCCGCCGCCGTGCTGCGCCCGCAGCTCGCCGGGCTGGACGCGCAGCTGGCCCGGCGCCGCAAGCACCGCGGCATCGTGCTCGAGTCGCTCGCGTCGCGGGTCGGCCGGGACCTGCGCCCGGTGCCGCACCACGATCCGGCCCGCGCCGCCGGGCTCGCGCTGGAGTTCGGCACGCCGGACGCGGCCGTGGAGTTCGGCGCGAACCGCGGCGTGCACCGGCTGATCGACACCGGCCGGCACGTCTACACGAACTGGCGCTCGCTGCAGGCCCGCAACCCGCTGCACCCGGCGCTGGACCCGTACGCGGCGGTCGACGCCGAGATCGACCACGGCCCGGACGCCTGTCCGCGGACCCTGGAGATCCTGGCCCGCACCTGCGCCGTCGACCTGGCGCCGGAGCTCCCGACGCCGGCCTTCCGGCTGCTGGCCCGGCGGCTGGCCGGCTGAGCAGGTCCCCTGCGGCGGCGGGCCTCCTGCGGCGGCCCTGCTGTGGCGGGCCTGCTGTGGCGGGCCTGCTGTGGCGGGCCTGCTGTAGCGGGGCTGCTGTGGCGGGGCTGCTGTGGCGGGGCTGCTGTCCGGGGGTCGCCGGGGGCCGCGGCCGGGCCGTCGGGCGCCGGCCGGGTGAGACTGGCCGGGTGCCCGATCCGCTCGATCCCGCCCCGCACGACGCCGCCGATCCGCTCGCGTCGTTCCGGGAGCGGTTCACCCCCGCCCCGGGCGTCGTCGCCTACCTGGACGGCAACTCGCTCGGCCGCCCGCCCGCGGCCGCCGCCGACCGGCTGGCCGGGTTCGTCCGCGACGACTGGGGCACCCGGCTGATCCGCGGCTGGGACGAGGGCTGGTGGACCCTGCCGGAACGGCTCGGCGACCGGATCGGCGGGCTGGCGCTCGGCGCGGCACCCGGGCAGACCGTCGTCGCCGACTCGACGACGGTGCTGCTGCACAAGCTGGCGACCGCCGCGGTCGCGCTGCGCCCGGGCCGCGACGAGATCGTCACCGACACCGGCAACTTCCCCACCGACCGCGACGTGCTCGACGGCATCGCCGACGCGCGCGGCCTGACCGTCCGCCGGATCCGGACCGACCCGGCGGCCGGGATCACCCCGGAGCAGGTCGCCGCCGCCGTGTCCGGGCGGACCGCGCTGGTCAGCTTCAGCCACGTCGGGTACCGGTCCGGCTGGATCGCCGACGCGCCCGCGATCACCCGGATCGCGCACGACGCGGGCGCGCTCGTGCTGTGGGACCTGTCGCACTCCGCCGGATCGGTCCCGGTCGAGCTGGACGCCTGGGGCGCCGACCTGGCGGCCGGCTGCACCTACAAGTACCTCAACGGCGGGCCGGGCTCCCCGGCGTTCGGCTACGTCCGCGCCGATCTGCTCGCCGACGTCGAGAACCCGGTGCGCGGCTGGGTCGGCCGGGCCGACCCGTTCGGCATGACCGACGGCTTCGCGCCCGCCGACGGGGTGCGCCGGATGCTGTCCGGGACACCGCCGGTGCTGGCGACGGTGCCGCTGCAGGTGTCGCTGGAGATGCTCGCCGAGGCCGGGATCGGCGCGGTCCGGGAGAAGTCGCGGCGGCTCACCCGCTACGCCCTGGAGCTGGCCGACGCCTGGCTGGTGCCGCACGGCGTCGCCGTCGCGTCGCCGCGCGACCCGGACCGCCTCGGCGGCCACGTGACGCTGACCCGGCCGGGGTTCGCCGGGCTGCTCGGGCCGCTGCACGCCGCCGGGGTGATCCCGGACTACCGCGGCCCGGACGGCCTGCGGATCGGCCCGGCGCCGCTGTCGACGTCGTTCGCGGAGCTGCACGCCGGGCTGTCGGTGCTGCGCTCGCTGGTCGCCGGCTGACCCGCCGGGACCAGCACGGCCTGCACGTGGCCGTCCCGCTCGACGGTGCCCGCGACGTCGACCGGGACGTCGTGGCCGAACCCGGGACCGCCGGTGACGAAGGTGTGGAACTCGCCGTTCTCGCCGCACGGATCGGTCCCGGCGGGCAGGTCGCCGAGGAAGGCGGCGTCGAACGCCCGCCCGGCGAGCCCGGCGGGCAGCCGGGCCGGATCGACGGCGACGACGACCGCGCGCAGGCCGTCGCCGATCATCCGCCGGGCGAGCTCCGCGGTGCCGGTGCCCCACAGCGGGAACTCCCCGGCGACGCCGGTGCCCGCGAGGACCGCCTCGCGGAACGCGCGGACGTCGGCCAGCGCCAGGTCGCCGCAGACCAGCCGGGACACCCCGGCCGCGCGGGCGGCGGCGAGCGCAGTGCGGATCCGCGCGGTGTACTCGCCGTCCGGGCACGGCGACGGCAGCTCGACCGTGTGCAGGGGCAGCCCCAGCGCCGCCGCCTGGGCCTCGAGCAGTGGCAGCCCGACGCCGTGCACCGGGATCTCGGCCGTCGCCCCGGCCGGGCGCGCGGTCGTGCTGAGCAGCCCGGTCACCCGCAGCCCGGACGCGCGCGCCGCGGCGAGCGCGGTCGCCGCGTCCTTCCCACCGGACCAGCTCACCCAGACGTCGCTCACGGCTGCGACGGTAGTCGCAATCCGCTGCGCGGAACGGCGGACCGCCGCTGTCCGGACAGTGATGATTCGTCACGCAACGTGTTCCCGGCCTGCGGAACAGCAGGTGGGGGGACGTTGCGCCGGCCGCTGCGCGTACTACCGTGGCGGGGTGCCCGAACGCCACGACGATGCCACCGTGACGGCGTGGTCGCTGGCCGCCGGGGCCGGTGACCAGGCCGCGCTGACGGCGTTCGTCCAGGCCACCCAGGCCGACGTGTACCGGTTCCTGGTGCACCTGAACGGCCCCGCCGACGCGGAGGACCTCACCCAGGAGACCTACCTGCGGGCGCTGCGGACGCTGTCCACCTTCGAGGGCCGGTCCAGCGCGCGCACCTGGCTGCTGTCGGTCGCCCGCCGGGTCGCCGTCGACGCGGTCCGCACCGCGGTGCGCCGGCCGCGGACCCGCGATCTCGGTGACGACGCGCTGGAGACGATGGAGCGAATGGTTCCGCGCAGCGGGGCGCAGGAGGCGGTCGTGCTGCGGGCGCTGATCGACGACCTGCCGGCGGACCGCCGCGAGGCGTTCGTGCTCACCCAGATCCTGGATCTCGGCTACGCCGAGGCCGCGCAGGTCTGCTGCTGCCCGGTCGGCACCATCCGGTCCCGGGTGGCGCGGGCCCGGGAGGACCTGGTGCGCGCGCTGGAGGCGGACACCGCCGCCCCCGGTTCGCGGCGGGCGCTCCGGTCCGCACCGCGCTGACGCAGCGCTGGTGCAGCGCTGACGCAGTGCTGACGCAGTGCTGACGCAGTGCTGACGCAGTGCTGACGCAGTGCTGACGCGGTTGCTGGTGTTGCGCTGGTCCAGCGCTGACACAGCGCGCGTGCACGGCCGCGCCGCGCCGACCGGGTGACGCCCGTCGCACCGGGAACCGGGCGGGTGACGGCGACGACCAACCGGTACGTGCCCCCGTCGGACCCGCCGCTCCCCCAGGAGGTCCCGTGATCGCGTCCCTGCCCGTGGCGCTCACCCTGACCGCGCTGTTCGTGCTGACCGGCGGCTATGCGCTGCTGCGCTGGTCGGGTGCCGTCGCCGAGGCCGCGCCGCCCGGGCGGCGCACCTCGGAGCTGGCGCACCTGCTGATGAGCGCGGCGATGGTCGTGATGACCTGGACCTGGTACGGAACCACCGGCCTGTGGTTCCAGATCCTGCTCTTCGGCGGGTTCGCGGTGTTCTTCGCGGCCGACGCGGTCCGCCGCAGGCGGCACCGGCTGCACGGCTGCACCGGCGGCTCGGCGCATGCACTGATGGCGGCCGCGATGGTGTGGATGCTCGCCGCGATGCCGCTGATCATGCCCGCCCCGGTGACCGCCCCGGCGGGCGGCGGCGGGCACACCGGCCACGTCGGGCACGACGCCGGCGCCGACCACGCGGCACATGCGGCCGGTCAGGCCGGCTGGGCGGTCGGCGTGACCGTGGCGCTGTGCGCGGCGCTGCTGGCCGTCGCCGGGTTCTGGGCCGTCCGGGCGCTCGCCGCCGACGGCCACGGGCACGCCGCCGACGAGGACTTCCCCGGCGTCCCGCTGGATCCGGCGGGCGTCGGCAGCGACAGCACGGCCGCCACCGCCACCGGCACCGGCACCGGCACCGGAACAGGCACGGCCACCTCCACCCGCACGGCCACCCCCACCCGCACAGCCACGGCCGGCACCTCGGCGGGCCCCGGCGACATCCGCACGAACAACCCGGCCGGACCCCCCACCGCGGTCCCCGCCGGAACCGCCACCGGGGTCCCCGCCGGAACCGCCACCGGATCCCCCGCCGCGACCGGCCCGGGGACCACCTCGACCGCCGTCGCCGAACACCCGGACGAAGCGGGCGCACCGGACGCACCGTGCACACCGGACACACCGCGGCGCCCGCTGTTCGGCCCGCGCACGGACGCCGGCTGCCACGCCCTCATGAGCATCGGCATGGTCCTGATGCTCGCGGCGATGGTGGCGGGCTGGTGACCGCCGCACCCGAGGCCCGGCCCGGTCCCCCCGCCCCGGCCCGCCCGGGCGGCCCGTTCCGCGGGCTCCGGCCGCTGGTCACCCGCATCCACTTCTACGCGGGCCTGATCGTCGGCCCGTTCCTGCTGGTCGCCGCGATCACCGGGCTGCTCTACACGCTGACCCCGCAGATCGAGCGCTGGGCACACGCCGACGCGCTGTACGCCCCGGTCAGCGGGCCCGAGCTGCCGATCGCCGAGCAGGTCGCCGCCGCCGTCGCCACCCAGCCAGGGCTGCCGGTCACCGAGGTGCGGCCGTCACCCGAGCCGGGCGTCACCACCCGGGTGTCCTTCGACGCCGATCTCGCCCCCAGCTACAACCGGACCGTCTTCGTCGATCCCTACACCGCCGACGTGCGGGCCACCCTGGACACCTACGCCGAGTGGCTCCCGGTCCGCGCGGTGATCGACAACCTGCACCGGTCGCTGCTGCTCGGCCCGCCCGGCCAGGTGTACTCCGAGCTGGCCGCGTCCTGGCTGGCGGTGCTGACCGTCTCCGGGCTGGTCGTGCAGCTGACCCGGCGGGTGCGCGCCCGCCGCGAACGGGTGCTGCCCCGGACCGGCGGCTCCCCGCGTTCCCGGCTCATGTCCTGGCACGGGGCGGTCGGCATCTGGGCGTCGGTCGGGTTCCTGTTCCTGGCCGCGACCGGCCTGACCTGGTCGCAGTTCGCCGGCTCGAACGTGTCCTCGCTGCGCACCGCCCTGGACTGGACCACCCCGACGGTCAGCGGCACCCCGCTCACCGGATCGGCGGGCGCCCCGGCCGTCGGGGACACCGTCGGCGCCGACACCGCACTCGTCCTGGACGCCGCCCGCGCGGACGGGCTGACCGGCCCGGTCGAGGTGCTGCCGGGCGACCCGGGCGAGGCGTGGTCGGTGATCGGGACGGTGCGCAGCTGGCCCACCCGGATGGACTCGGTCGCCGTCGACCCGGCGAGCGGCGCGATCGTCGACCGGCTCGCCTTCGACGACTGGCCGGTCGCGGCGAAGCTGGCCCGCTGGGGCGTCGACGCGCACATGGGGCTGCTGTTCGGCGTCGCCAACCAGATCGCACTGGCCGCGCTGGCGGCGGCACTGATCGTGCTGGTCGTGTGGGGGTACCGGATGTGGTGGCTGCGCAGACCCACGCTGCCCGGCGGCCGCCGGTACGCGGGCCCGCCGGGATCGCGGGAACGCCCGGCACCGGCGTCGGTGGCGCTGGTCGCGGGGCTGGCACTGCTGATCGGGCTGGCCATGCCGGTGCTCGGCATCTCGCTGGTCGCCTTCCTGCTGCTGGACGCCGCGCTGGCCGCCCGCCGGGCGTCCACCGGGGTGGACCCGACGCCCGCGGCCGTGTCGCAGCGGATGACGCGGCCACCGAACGGGTAGACCCGGGGCACGCCCACCCCGTAAGGAGCCGCCCGTGTTCTGGTCCTCACCCGCTCCCTGGACGACCGGCGAGATCCCGCCCCAGCACGGGCGCACCGTCGTCGTCACCGGCGCGAACAGCGGGCTCGGCCTGGAGACGGCGCGCGCGCTGGTCCGGGCGGGCGCCCGGGTGGTGCTCGCGGTGCGCGACACCGACCGGGGCGACGCCGTCGCCGGCGAGCTCGGCGGTGCCGCAAGCGTGCGGCGGCTGGACCTGGCCGACCTGACGTCGGTCCGCGAGTGCGCGGCCGGCATCGAGGGCCCGGTGGACGTGCTGGTGAACAACGCCGGGCTGATGGCGGTCCCGCAGGGCCGCACCGCCGACGGGTTCGAGATGCAGCTCGGCGTGAACTTCCTCGGCCACTTCGCGCTGACCGGCCTGCTCGCCGACCGGATCACCGACCGGGTCGTCACGCTGTCCAGCCAGATGCACCGGCTGGGCCGGATCGACCTCGACGATCTCAACGTCGAACGCCGCCGCTACGAGCGCTGGACCGCCTACTGCCAGTCGAAGCTGGCCTGCCTGATGTTCGCCTACGAGCTGGAGCACCGCTTCGTCGCCGCCGGTTCCCGGCTGCGGTCGACGGCCGCCCATCCCGGCTTCGCGGCGACGAACCTGCAGGGGCGCACCGAGTCGTTCCAGGACACCCTGGTCGGCCTCGCCACCCGGGTCGTCGCCCAGTCCGCGGCGGCCGGCGCGCTGCCCGCCCTGTTCGCGGCGACCGTCCCGGACCTGCCCGGCGGCGCCTACATCGGGCCGGACGGCATCGGCGAGGGGCGCGGCAACCCGCGTCCGGTCGGCTCGTCGGCCGCGTCGCACGACCGCCGGGTGCAGCGCGCGCTGTGGGAGCGGGCCGAGGAGCTGACGAAGGTCGGCTTCCCGGTGTGACGCCGGGCCGGTGCGTCCGGCACCGATGAGTTCACCCGCCCCGGCCGGTCGGTACCCGTACACGGCGTGAGGAGGCCGCATGAGCGGGGTACGGGTACTGGTCGGCACGCGCAAGGGCGTGTTCGTGCTGACGGCGGACGGGACACGACGGGACTGGACGGTCACCGGCCCGCTGTTCGGCGGCTGGGAGGCCTACCACGTCACCGGGTCGCCGTCGGACCCCGACCGGCTGTGGGCGGCGCTGTCGATGGGCTGGTTCGGCCAGCAGCTGCAGCGCTCCGACGACGGCGGCCGCAGCTGGGCGCCGGCCGGCAACGACTTCAGCTACGCCGGCGTCCCCGGCACCCACCAGAGTTTCGACGGCACGCCGCACCCCTGGGAGTTCACCCGGGTCTGGAAGCTGGCGCCGTCGCCGTCCGACCCGGACACCCTGCTGGCCGGCGTGCAGGACGCGGCACTGTTCCGCTCCGTCGACGGCGGCGACAGCTGGACCGAGGTCCGCGGGCTGCGCGAGCACGGCTCCGGGCCGCACTGGCAGCCCGGCGCGGGCGGGATGTGCCTGCACACGATCTGTCCGGACCCGCGCGACGACGCCGCGCTGCTGGTCGCGATCTCGGCCGCCGGCGTCTTCCGCACCGACGACGGCGGCGCCAGCTGGCGGGCCGCCAACCGCGGCCTGGTCAGCGACGGCATCCCCGACCCGGACGCCGAGGTCGGGCACTGCGTGCACAAGCTCGCCCGGCACCCGGACCGGCCGGACACCGTCTACATGCAGAAGCACTGGGACGTCATGCGGTCCGACGACGGCGGCGACTCCTGGTACGACATCGGCGACGGCCTGCCCAGCGACTTCGGCTTCGTCGTCGACGTGCACGCGCACGAGCCGGACACCGTCTACGTCGTCCCGATCACCAGCGACGCCGAGCACTACCCGCCGGACGGGCGGCTGCGCGTCTACCGCAGCCGCACCGGCGGCGGCGGGTGGGAGCCGCTGACCAGCGGCCTGCCGCAGGAACACTGCTACGTCGACGTGCTGCGCGACGCGATGGCCGTCGACCGGCTCGACGAGTGCGGGATCTACGTCGGCACCACCGGCGGCCAGGTGTACGCCTCGCCGGACGCCGGGGACAGCTGGGCGCCGATCGTCCGGGACCTGCCCGCCGTGCTGTCGGTGGAGGTGCAGACGCTGGGGGCCGCGTCGTGACCGCGACCTGCACGGTCCGCGTGCTGCTGCCCGCCCAGCTGCGCCGGCTGGCCCGGGTCGACGGCGAGCTCACCGTCCCGGTCGCCGGGCCGCCGGTCTCGCTCGGGGCGGTGCTCGACGCCGTCGAACGGCGGCATCCGGAGCTGTGCGGGACGATCCGCGATCGCGGGTCCGGGCGGCGCAGGCCCTACCTGCGCTACTTCGCCTGCGAGGAGGACCTCTCGCACTCCCCGGCCGGGGCCGCGCTGCCGCCCGCCGTCGCCCGGGGTGACGAGCCGTTGCTGGTCGTCGGGGCGATGGCGGGCGGCTGAGCCGGGCCCAGCTCAGTGCTTCGCGGAGCGGGTGAAGCCCTCCGGGACGATCAGGTCGTCGCGGGTCAGCTCGTGGATCGACTTCTTCCCGAGCCCCAGCAGCGCCTCGTCGATGCCCTTGTAGAGGATCGACAGCACGTTCGTGACCCCGCGCTCGCCCTGCGCGGCCATCCCCCACAGGTAGGCGCGGCCGATCAGGCAGGCCCGGGCGCCGAGGGCGAGCGCCTTGACCACGTCGGAGCCGCGGCGGACGCCGCCGTCCATCAGCACCTCGATCTCGTCCCCGACGGCGTCGACGACCGCCGGCAGCGCCCGGATCGCGGCCGGGGTGCCGTCCAGGTTGTTCCCGCCGTGGTTGGACACCGAGATCGCGGTGGCGCCGGCGTCGACGGCCCGGCGGGCGTCGTCCGGGTGCATGATGCCCTTGATCATGAACGGCCCGCCCCACTGCTCGCGCAGCCAGGCGATGTCGTCCCAGGTCGGCAGCGGGGTGGTCCACCAGACGCCGTACGCGCCGAAGAAGGTGGGCGCGTCGCCGCCGCCGGGGGGCGCCATGTTCGGCGCCTTGAGGTCCGGGATCCGGCCGCTCTTCGCCCAGTCCAGCAGGTAGCGCGGCTTGGTGATCATCTCCGGCGCGAACTGCAGCGCGGCCTTCAGGTCGACCTTCTCCGGGATGGGCGGGCTGCCCCAGTCCCGGCGGGTGGCGAAGGTCCAGTCCAGGGTCACGATCAGCGCCTTCGCGCCGGCCGCCCTGGCCCGCTCGGCCCGGGCCAGGATGTCCTCCTTGGAACCGGCCCAGTAGACCTGGAAGAACACCTTGTCGTTGACCGCGCAGACGTCCTCCACCGAGCGCGACGCGAACGACGACAGGCCCATCGCGGTCGACACGGTCTGCTCGGGGTTCAGCGGGTTCTGGATGTTGGAGCTGGCGGCGGCGCGGGCGACCGCGACCTCGCCCTCCGGGTCGACCGCCTGCACGCCGGTCGGCGAGATGACCACCGGCAGGTCGATCTCCTGCCCCAGCACGGTGGTCCGCTGGTCGCGCTGCGGCGGCAGGCCGGCGATGTGCGGGCGGAAGCCCAGCTCGTCGAACGCGGCGACGTTGTCGGACAGCGTGATGCCCTGTTCCGCCCCGGCCACCAGCGCGTAGTAGACGGATCTCGGGAGCCGGCGGCGCGCCCGGCGCTGCGCCTCCGCGACCGTCTCGAACCAGTCCTTGGTGCTCGCCATCGCTGCCCCTTCGCAGTGTCCCGGTGTCGCCGCGCGGTGCGCGTGCCCAGCACGGTCCGCATGCGGCGCGTCACCGACGGTCGTGCCGGTACGCACGGTCACGGGTGTCGGACCGCACCGCACCGTATCGTTTCGGCACCGAGTGCCACAATATGGCGGGCCGTCACCCCGTCCGATCGGCGAGGCCCGGACCATCCGCCCGACCAGCGACGACACCGCCGGGCCGGGCCGGTGGCCGCGGGGTACCCCGGTCTGCCGCGGTCCCGGGTCACGCCACGCGAACAGCACCCCCCGGACGGCCTACACCGGATCGTGGCGACGCGCGCGGAGGACCGGCCGTCGGTAACTCTCCGCAGCCTCGATACGGTGTGCCCGCAGTCACCGGTCAGCGGGCGGCAGGCCCGCGGCAAGGAGGAGCCGTGTACAGCCACGCGCGGGGTGGGCACGCTTCCGGTGCGACGCCGGTCGTCTCCGGCTCGGCCGGGTACGGCATGCCGTCCGGCTACGGGGCGCCGCCCGGATACGGGGCGAGCAACCACCGGCCGATCGGCCTGCCCGGGCAGGCGCGGGCCCCCGAGCCGCCGCCGCAGCAGCCGTCGCCGGGTGGTGCGCTGCTGACCGTCCTGGCGGTGGACGACGAGGAGCCGGCCCTGCTGGAGCTCGCCCACCTGCTCGGCGAGGACCCGCGGGTGGACACGGTGCTCACCGCGCCGGACGCGACCGAGGCGCTGCGGATCCTGCACGGCTCCCAGGCCGACGCCTCCAAGCCCGGCGTCGACGTGGTGTTCCTCGACATCCGGATGCCCGGCCTGGACGGCCTGGAGCTCGCCAGGGTGCTCAACGCGATGGCCGATCCGCCGCCGGTCGTGTTCGTCACCGCGCACGACGACCGCGCCGTCGACGCCTACGAGGTCGGCGCCGTCGACTACCTGCTCAAGCCGCTGCGCAGCGAGCGCCTCGCCGGGTCGCTGGACCGGACCGTCGCACTGCACGCCGCCCGCCGCGCCGAGGCCGCACCGCCCGGCCCGGCCGGGCACCCCGCCCAGCCGGGCGGCCAGCAGGTGCCCCCCGGCCGCCGGGGCGCCCCCGCCGCCACCTCCGACGACGAGGTGGTCCCGGTCGAGCTGGCCGGCACCACCAAGCTCGTGCCGCGGTCGTCGATCCGGTTCGTGGAGGCGCAGGGCGACTACGCCCGGTTGCACACCAACGAGGGCAGCCACCTCGTCCGGATCCCGGTCTCGGTGCTGGAGGACCGGTGGGGCGAGGCCGGCTTCGTCCGGATCCACCGCGCGTACCTGGTGGCGCTGGCGCTGATCACCGAGCTGCGGATGTCCGGCTCCGGCTACGTCGTGCGGCTCGGCAACGGCCCGGGTGCGGTCGAGCTGCCGGTCAGCCGGCGGCACACCGCCGGGCTGAAGCGGATCCTGCGCGGTCGACCGCCGCGGCCGCAGCGCGGGCCCGACGACGGCCCGGACGGCCCGATCCTCCCCCGCTGACACCCCGCTGGCACCCGGCTGGCGCCCGGCTGACACCCCGCTCACACCCGGCTGGCAGCCCACTGACAGCCCCCCGGCGCCCGGGCTGACACCCCGCCGGCGCCCGGCTGACAGCCCACTGACACCCCGTCGGCGGCCCGGCTGACAGCCCACTGACACCCGCCGGCGGCCCGGCTGGCAGCCCGCCGGCGCCCGGCGACACGCCGCACACGCTCCGCGCTGCCCCGGCGGCCCCGCTCACCTAGCCTGGCGACCGGTGTCCACCTCGCGGGTAACTCAGCCGACCACCGTCCGTCACCGACCGGGGCGGTCGATCCGCCCGCTCACCCTGATCGGCGCGCTGCTCGCGCTCTGCGCGCTGCTCGCCGGCTGCACGAACGATCCCGCGGCGGACGCGGAACCCGCGCCGCCGCCCACCCCCGAGGCCGCGCCGACCAGCGCCGAGCCGCCGGTGCCCGAGCTGCCCGGCGGCGGCACCGAGCTGTTCCCGCAGCGCCGGATGGTGGCGCTCTACGGCCATCCCGGGACGCCCGCGATGGGGGTGCTCGGCGAGCAGGACATCGCCGCCTCGATCGCGCGGGCCCAGGACCTGGCGGCCGACTTCCAGCCGCTCGTCGACGAGCCGGTGGTGCCCGCCTTCGAGATCATCGCGACGGTCGCCGACACCGCACCCGGGCCGGACGGCGACTACTCGGCCGAGATGAGCGTCGAGGAGCTGCGGCCCTGGGTGGAGCAGGCCGGGCAGGCCGGCGTCTACGTGGTGCTGGACCTGCAGCCGGGCCGGGCCGACTTCCGCACCCAGGCGCAGCGCTACACCGAGCTGCTCGCGCAGCCGCACGTCGGGCTCGCGCTCGATCCGGAGTGGCGGCTGGCGGACGGGCAGCGGCACGGCGCCCAGGTCGGCTCGGTGAGCGCGGCGGAGGTCAACGCGACCTCGGAGTGGCTGGCCGGGCTGGTCCGGGAGCGGAACCTGCCGCAGAAGGTCTTCCTGCTGCACCAGTTCCAGGTGCCGATGATCTCCGACCGGGCCGACGTGGTGACCTCGCACCCGGAGCTCGCCACCGTGCTGCACGCGGACGGCTTCGGCACCCCGCAGGAGAAGATCGAGACCTGGAACACGCTGCACTCCGCGCCCGGGCCGGAGGGGCTCTGGTGGGGCTGGAAGAACTTCCTCGACGAGGACTCGCCCACCTTCACCCCGCGCCAGACCTACGACGTCCGGCCCGAGTCCCCGGTGTTCGTCTCGTACCAGTGACGGGTATGTCCGGAGCCTCCCGTGACCTCCCCCGGAACACCCACAGGGGTGGGTGGCCGGGCACCGAGATCGTGATCACGGCAAGTACTCTCGGGTGACCCGAGCGCCGGAGCCGCCGCCGGTGCAGACACCCGTGCCCGGGTCGCGACGCCCGGCACGGCGGGCCCGACCGTGCCGATCAGTGAAGGGGGTGCCCGGGTGGCGGAACCACCGCGCGAGGACCCCCATGGCCACGACCCGGCCCGGTCCGGCCCGCCGCGGGACGGCAGGCGTTCCGGGCGGCGCGACGACCGCCCGCACCTGCGGCCCGACGGCCGCCGCGAGCATCCGGCACCGGACGGCGGCGACCCGCGTGATCCCGGCAGGCAGCAGGCCGACCCTCAGCCCGGCCCGGCCGGCGGGCGGCACTCCGGTCCGCAGCCGGCCGGCCGGCCCGGGGCGGTGAACCCGCCGGGCGGTCGCGGTGGCGGGCAGCAGCGTCCGGGGGGCGGGGCGGGGGTGCCCGGTGGATCCGGTCCGGGTGGTCCCGGTCCCGGGGGGCCCGGCGGCTCCGGCGGCCCGGGCGGACCCGGCGGCCCCGGCGCCGGTGGGCCCGGCCCCTCCGGTGGCGGCCCCGGTGGCTCCGGTCCCGGCCCGAACGGCCGTGGCGCCGAGCGGCCGCCGACCGGTGCCCACGGCCGGCCCCCCGCGGGCACCGGACCCGAGCAGCGTCCGGGCGGCCCGCCACCGGGCGGGCACGGACGACCCGGCCGGGCCCCGGGCCCGCCGGGACCCGACGACCGGGGCGAGACCCCCGGCGACCCGGACGGACCGTGGTTGCGCCGCCGCGAGCGCGAGGCCGCCGCCGCGGCCGAACGGTCCGCCGCCTGGCGCGCACGCGCCTCGCGACCCGATCCGGCGGCCGGCCGGAGCGGGCACAGCGACAGCAGGCCGACCGACATCCGATCGATCCGGGCGACCCGGCGCGGGATCGGCGAGACCGTCAGCGCGACGGCCGTACCGGGCCGCCCGGACACCGCCGCCGAGCGCCGCCGGTACCGCGCCGCCGAACCGGACGCGCCCCCCGCGGAGCGCGACCGCGCCGCCCGGCTCAGCGGGGAGCTGCCGGTCGTGCCGCGCCGCGGTCCGGGTTCCCGGCCCGAGCCCACCGGTGACGGCGGACCGGCCGCACCCGGACGGCCCGGGCCGCCCCCCGGACCGCAGGCCCCGCCCCAGGACCGCGCTGCCCCGCCCGCCGGCGGCCCGGCAGGAAGTGGCCCGGCAGCAGGTGGGCCGGCAGCGGGTGGCCCGGCAGGTGGCCCGCCCCCCGGTGCACCTCCGGCGCGCCCGGACGGCGCTCCGGGCCGGGGCCGCCCCGACGGCGCGCCGGCCCGGTCCGGTGCCCCGGGGCCGCGCCGTCCCGGCTCGCCGCCCGATGCGGACCCGGGATCCGACCAGGCCGGCCCCGGCCGGCCCGGCACCCGGCCAACGGCCCGGCCGCCGCGTGCGCCGGGTCCGCCCGCCGACGTCCCGGCCGCCGGTGCCGCCGGGGCCGGAGCGGGAGCCGGAGCCGACGGCGCCGCCCGTGCCGGTGCAGCAGGTGCCGGTGCCCGAGGCACCGCCGCCGGTGCCGGCGCCGCAACACCCGGTGCCGCAGCAGCCGGCGCCGCTGCAGCCGGTGCCGCAGGCGCCTGGGGCCACCGCGGCCCGGCCCGCCCGGGCAGCGCCCCGCGCGGCGGTGCCCACCCG